>CAYYXF010000019.1:7840-17041 GCA_964475545.1 uncultured Candidatus Bathyarchaeia archaeon
CGCACAGCGAGAACAACCCAGAATATAGGCGAGGCCCCAGCACCCTGTTCATTTTTCCATTGATTTTGATGCTTCTGACTTTTCTTTGTCCAAGCGAAGTTGTATATCGTTCTGTATTAATTCGAGACTTCTCAGGACATCTGCGTAAGAAGTGCCTGCTGAGAGCGCGATTAGTGCGGTCGTGTCAGCAATTATTTTCATGCCATGGCCGAGTATCTCTCTCGCCTCTTCTGGAACACGCAGCACGTCAGACTCTATCTTCGATTATTGTTTTGAGCTCACCCAAATCAAGATCACCAATTCTGAGAGAATCTCCGAAGTATTCCAGGTTTACTCCTATTTCCTAATGCTCGTTGAAAGGGCTCTTTCAACAGTGCTCTGCATGTGCTTGTCCTTGATATAATTGAGTTGAAACAGTCAACTGTTTCCCATACTGCAGGAAGGAATTCTTTGCAGCGTTTTCCTGTTCATTTTCTAGAACCATAGTGTTCTAAGGCATAGGATTAAGCGCTTCTTCTGCCTAATGTCTACGTGTGATGGGTTATCGTCTGGGAGGTTGGCAAAAGGTTAAATCTGGCATGCAATCAAGTGGAACTTGAGAAGGATGGTGGCGAAAAAGGGAATTCCCTTTTCTCCTTTCTCCCCTCTCCCTGCTAGATGATGCTGCCATCCTTCTCTTACGAGATTCTATCAGCGAAATCGTTCAATAAGGCTTATGGAACAATCTTCTAGAACAATCTTCTATTTCAGAACCCTGAAGAATGGTTTCAGCACAGTTCAGACTTCAAAGCATACGACGGTCAGAAAGCAAAACGCTTATAGATTGTGGATAAAGAGTCAAGATGGGAAACATACGTGAACGAGTCTCTGCGTGTCAGTGATGCGGCGGCAGCGAGGGAAATCGCCATCGAAGCTGCAAAAGCAATGTGGCGGTACACCATTCCCAGTTCCTTTTGCGAGGCCGAATATGATAAGAAGACTGGGGCTTGGAACGTAGAAGTAGACTATTTTGAACGGAAGTTGAATTTCAAAATCGACGCAAAGACCGGGAATGTGTCAGCCTTCAAAATCAACAAAGCCACCGAGAAGAAATAGAATATTGTAGATTCCACGTTATTTTTGGCGCACGCTGAACTATCGAGAAGAAAGTGCTCGAATGTGCGGCATTCCGGCACACGTGAATGTTCACAAAAGTTATATTCTCACCTTGCTTACACGCGTTTGACCGCGCCTTGGCAACACGCACAAGAAACCGCACGCGCAAAAGGACGGCTATGTTAATACTGGTACCTATTACGATCTTTGTCTGGATGATCGGCTGGAGCCTCTCTTGGATAGGTTCTCGTACCACATTGCGAAGAAACCAGACCACTGCTGAAAGCGATACACATGATTTACATAAGTCAGCGCACAGGCAGCAAAGGAACCGGATAAACCAGTGACTGTAGATTCAGTCTTACCCAATGATGCAACACGTCTATAGGATTGACGTGAGGCACGTGCCATTTTCTTCTGAGCAGTATCATGTTTTGGTTAGCGCGTGTTTGGGAACATGTGGTCAGCTTGGCTTGTTATACTTGCACAAGAGCTTTTTCGTAGCCGACTACGATATAGTTCTTGCCTTTTTGGATGACCTTGTGTCCTTCCTTTTCCAAGAGCTTCTTCTGTCCTTTCACTCCGCCAGGATATTTCTCATTAATCACGCCGCCAGTTTTCAAAGTGCGCCAATAAGGAGTAATCATCCTTTCACCTTTCTGTCCACTCTCTTCGGCGGCGTTCGCTGCAACCCAAGCGAAGATGCCCGTGGTAATAGGACAACCAATTGTTGCCCCGTGCTTCCGCGCCAGCGCGGCGCGCATTTGGTTTATTGTGACAAGCTTTCCCTCGGGCACGCTTTTCATCAGTGCATCAACTTCCCTCGGCGCTGGAATAACCACTGTGCCTACACCCCAACGTTTGCTCATCTTACTAGTGATCTTCTCGACTTTTGGCAAGCCTTTGTCGTCGTTCAACTTCTCCGTCCAAGTCTTTTTCTTCGGCATCGTCTTCCCGATAACTAGTTTCCAATATTCCTAATAAGTTATCAGAATGAGCTACTTGAACTCTCGCTGGAAAACTTGACAGTGTTCAATAAGTCAGAAGCGTGCTATTGAAGATGAATCTGATTGTTCTAAGAAGAAGCCAGATCAAGTGCTTCGATGCTGCTTTTCGTTTGCTATTGTTGCTTCGTCCAGTTCTCGGACACGTGTTTCGATGAAGTCTGCGACTTTGTTCTGGCTGAACCTGATCTCCTCTTCTTGTTTTTTCAGCTGTTCTCTTATGGTCTGAAGGACTTCGGTAACGTCGAACGGCTTAACTACGTAGGCGTGTGCGCCTTTGTTTAGGGCTTCGATAGCGTTCTGCAATGATGGGTAGCCTGTGATGATTATTTTTCGCGTTTGGGGTGTTGTGTCCGGCATTTTTGTGAGCAGCGTCGTGCCTTCCATGTCTGGAAGCCGAATGTCTATCAAAGCTAGGTTGTAGAATCGAGATTTGGATTTCCTAATGGCTCTTCTTCCATTTGGAGCTGTGTCAACTCTGTAGCCTTCTTCTTCAAGAATAGCGGCTAGTGTTTTTCGTATGCTTTCGTCGTCGTCGACGACAAGTACTCGGGTACGTTCACCCAAATTCTTTCACCTCCCTCAAACTTCGGCTCGACTGAGACTGCTATGGTGAACTTGGTTCCGCTGCCAAGATGGCTTTCGACGTTGATCCTGCCACCATGGGCTTCCACGAGCCGTCTGCAAATAGACAAGCCGAAACCCATACCTCTTGCCTTGGTTGTAAATAGTGGAGACCAAAGCTTTCTCAACGTCTCTTTAGACATCCCTACTCCTGTGTCTGAAACGTTGAAAGCCACGTCGTCTCCAGCTGTCTTCGTTTCTATGGTCAATGTTCCACCTTTAGGCATAGCATCGAGAGCATTTTTGATGATGTTGATGAAGACCCTGCGCATCTTCTCCTTGTCAACCCTCAGTTTCGGTCTGCTCTTGACCGTATTTACTATTCTGATTTTCTTGGGAATTTTGACTGCCGACAAAGCTTCCTGGATGATCGATCTTGGGGTGATTTCTACCAGTTCCAGTCTTGTCTCTTTCGAATATTCTAGAAGATCGCCTATGATTTTGTCTGAGTATCTAATGTTGTCCTCGATTAGATTCAGCATCTCGGGTACTTTCTTGTCCTCTTTTAAGCCTAGCTTCGTCTTCAAATAGTATGTGGCGCCTGCAATGCCGGTCAGGGGATTACGCAGGTCATGTCCAACCATTCCAGCTAACTCGCCAATGGCAGCCAACCTTTCAGACTTGACAAGCTGCGCCTGCGCCTTCTCCAGCTCTCCAGTTCGTTCTTTCACCTTTTCCTCTAGGTTTCCAGCATATTCTTTCAACTGCTGGAGTAGCTTGCCGTTTTCAATGGCCACCGCAGCTTGATGCAAAAACATTTCCAGCGGCGCCAGAGACTCTTTTGTTGGTCGTTTTCCGTCCACTGGATCGTCAACACTTGCAACGCCCACGATGCGGCGATCTGCGAGTCTGAGCGGAGCATAGAGCAGATCCTCTGGATTCCAATCGATCATGTCTTCAGGCCTAAGATGGCTTGTTACAATGCCTTCACTGAACCTCTTTCTAACCCATGGATCATTCCAAGGAAGATAATAGAACTCGCCCATTTTGAATCGTTCAAATTCAGGACCGAAACGTTCCAGCCATACCTGGCCGGGTTGCCTATTTGTCCACAGATATTCTCTTTCGTCCTTGTTCAGGCCTGCTGTGACTATGTCTTCAGGCTTGACTATCTCCAAGCTTTCGTCTCTCACAGACAATACGACTCTTCGCCATCCAAATCCTCTGATGGCGTCTAGAATTGCCTGAAGCCGCTGATGCAGGTCCATGGTACGGATCATTTCTGCAGAGCTTTTCATAAGCCAGACCTGCTGACGGCTACGCTTTTCTATGTCTTTTCGTCCCATGATGTTGGCCATGGCGGTTGCAGCATGCGAAGCTAGAATCTGGAGCAACACTACATCCTTTTCGTCGAAAGCGTTCAGCTTTTTGCTTTCTACATTCAGAACGCCTAGAACCCTACCTTCTGCCAAGATAGGAACGGCAAGTTCAGACTTGATTCCGGAGGCTCCCTCAATGTAATCTTTGTCTTTACTAACATCAGGAACAAGGACGGGTCTTCGCGCTTTCGCCGCCTTTGCTACTATGCCCCTCTTTGATCCATCCAAGGGCAATTGTGGCACAAATCGAGGCATTTGAAAACCATGTTGACATACGGCTTCAATTCTGTCTTTCTTCACAACCTCGAACGTAGCATGTCTGATGCCTAATGCTCGTTCTGTGACGTGAAGCGTCAGCCTGTAAACCTGTTGAAGAGTGCGAGCAGCGTTTAACCTTGCGCCATAGTAGTTCAGCGCAGAAAGGCTTTCTTCCAGATTCTTTCTTTCAGTGATGTCGCGAAAGCTAAAAACTCTCCCGACATGCAGCTTACCCATCGGTTTGGGCCTTGAATATGTTTCGACAAGCTCCTGTCCTGTCTTCTTGCGTTTGTGAGCGGATGCAGTGCGTTCTGTCAGATTTCTGTCTCTGTTTCTTCGCATTCAATCAGTTCCTCCGTTGTCTTGATAATGTTTCTCTCTTGGAAAATGCGTTTGGCGGCAGCTACGTATTCGGTGAACCCGAACCCTTCAGACTTGTTCCACTCAAGAACGCCATCAATCTTTTCGTAGAGTTTTTTCATAATCAGAATCTCAATAAAGTGGGCTCCAACTCCAAATATGTTTTCAATGGCCTGAGTGAAGGCGATGATTCTGCTGGGGATTTCTGTTTTTTTGATGTTGAAGCTTTTCTCTAGATGGAAATAGATCGATTGTCTTGCGGACTCGCCTAAGTCGGATAGTGCCTGATCTATGGCCTCAAGCAGAAGCTCTTCGAAATTCCTTCCGTACAATGACAAGTTTCTCACGTGAGCCCAAGTTTGAATGGAGAACGTTTTCGACGAGACCAGATAAATCAGTTATGAACTATTGATTATGATTACAGGTTAATAGAAGCAATTGCATGCCAGGTTCGCTTTCCTAAAGCCTATGCAGGAAAGAAGGTCGTTTCCAGGTGCTTATAAGCTAGTAGTGTCGGAATGTTCCGGCGGTTTACATATGTAAGTTTTCTGAATATGGGTTTATTTGCGAGGCAAGCAGTTAGAAAGTTTGGAGAAGGCTTCGGAAACGGTTGTTACAATCTGATGGAGGTGAGCGTGTTGGAGTTTTCAATTAATTCGAAACAGGCGATTGCTGGCATTTGGACGCTGATCTCCATCGTAATTTCCTTTATAGTCGTGCTTGCTCTAGGTTACCCATCGTATTACGGTTCATGGCAGTTGTCAGTAGGCCTATTCTTTGCGCTGTTGCTGGTTATGGTTCTTCCAGCATACCTGCTCATCGCCCTGTGGCAAATACTGGCCAAGGAATAGAACGCTGGATTGCACGCTTTCAAAAATCCGGCTTTGCTATGCCGGGGTAGCTTGCCCATTCAGAAGCTTGAAACACAAGCAATGTCTCCAGCACCTTTTTCGCGCGCGCGATTAGTCAGCCTGAAGTCTCATGCTAATCTACCTGAGTGTGAACAATCGAAGGCTTACCTTCGAATCCTACGGGGATTATGCGCTGCAACAAAATGGATTTAAGAAAAAAAATTGTTGGGAACGTTTTTAGTCTTCGCTTTCAGGTTCGCCTGGTGTTTTTCCTGGTCCGCCGGGTCCTTCTTTTGGCTTTGTGGATGCTATTATGTCGTCTATGCGGAGTATCATTGCTGCGGATTCAGCGGCTGACTTTATTGCTTGTTCTTTTACGATGGCTGGTTCGAGTACGCCTTTTTCTCGCATGTTTTCAATTTTTCCTGTGAAAACGCTTACACCTTTGTATTGCCCGTCTGGCTTGTCGTGTGCGGCTCTGAGGTTCACAATTATGTCTAATGAATCGAGTCCTGCGTTTTCGGCCAGTGTCTTTGGTATTGTCTCTATTGCTTCGGCGAAGGCTTCTACGGCCATTTGTTCTCTTCCGCCTACTTTGGTGGCGTAGTTTCGTAATCCTTTGGCTATTTCGACTTCGATTGCTCCGCCGCCTGCGACTATTTTGTTGTTTTCCATAATATCTGAAACTACTGACAGTGCATCTGTCATTGCTCTTTCTGCTTCGTCAACCATTCTTTCAAGTCCAGCTCGTATGAGTATTGCTACCGAACGCGGGTCTTTGCATTTCTCGACGAAGATCATTTTGTCGTCGCCTATCTTGCGTTCCTCGACGAGCCCTGCTGCGCCTAGGTCCTGAGGCTTCAGGTCAGCCAAGTCTGTGACTATTCTTCCGCCTGTTGCTCGGGCTAGTTTCTCCATGTCTGACTCTTTTGCTCTTCTTGCTACCAGCATTCCCTCTTTTGCTAGGAAATGCTGTGCCATGTCGTCTATGCCTTTTTGGCAGAAAACCACGTTTGCGCCTGACTTTTTGATTTTCTCAACCATGTCCTGGAGCATCTTGGTTTCCTGATCCAAGAATGCCTTCATCTGGAGTGGGTCTCGGATTCTTATTTCGGCGCTGATCTCTGTTTTCTCGATTTCCAGCGCCGAGTCGAGAAGAGCTATTTTGGCTTTTTCTATCTTAAGGGGCATTCCTGGGTGGATAACTTCCTTGTCTATTATTACGCCGTTGATAAGCTGTGACTCGAACAGGCTCTTTCCTGTCTTCTTCACCAATTGAATATTGTCAATGTCTGCTATTGTTCTGTCTCCGCGCTTCTCCACTATCTGTTTGACAGCGTCTATTGCGATGTCCGCTAGGTGCTCTTTCGCCGGGCCTACTGCCTTGCTTCCCATGGATGTGATTGCCACTTTCTTGTGTGTTGCGCGATCATCCATCTCAACAGGTATTGCATTATTGCTGATGATTTCCATTGCCTTCTGCGTTGCCTTGCGGTAGCCGCTCACCAATACCGTTGGATGAATATTCTGGTCTAGGAGCTCCTCGGCCTTTTTCAGCAGTTCTCCTGCTAGGACGACGGCTGTAGTTGTTCCATCTCCAACCATGGTATCCTGCGTTTTGGCAATTTCAACCATTATTTTTGCGGCTGGATGCTCCACTTCTATTTCATCCAGTATTGCTGCTCCGTCGTTGGTTATCGTTATGTCTCCCAGGCTGTCCACGAGCATCTTGTCCATGCCGCGAGGCCCAAGAGTAGTCTTCAAAACCTCGCCTATCACCCGTGCCGCCGTAATGTTGTTCCTTTGAGCTTCTTTCCCTCTGTTCCGTGTTGTTCCTTCTTTGAGGATGAGGACTGGTTGTCCCGTAGATGTTGTTGTTAAGACTGCCATACAAACCCTCCATTCAAGATTAGAGTATTCTTAATCGGGATATGCAAAAATGCTCAGAAATATAAACTTTTAGTCGAACACAGTCAAATTACATATCTTCATGCGTAACAGTTTAAATTTCACCACGCAATTTTCCTATTGTGGTCTAGAGCCTTGCAGGTTTCGGTACGATTCTTCACAATCCTCAGAGAGATTACAGGCAAAAGAGAAGAAACAATGACATTCAAAGATACTGAAAACACAACTATCAACAGTGTTCTCGAAAGACTCACCAAGCGATATGGCAAAAGCTTCGTTGAATATGTCTACGACCAGAAAAACAGTGAAGTTAAGGGGTTCCTCCAATTTCTTGTAAATGGCAGAAGCGCATCAAAGGGATTGGACACTAGACTTGCAGATGGTGATGTGCTAGCAATAATACCACCTGTCGGCGGCGGCTGAACACTGGCTCCCGGGCTATTTGCTTACAGCCTTATTTTAAGGAAGCTTTCTGAGTATGGGAACGGACGTTGTTCATAGGACTTGCATACGAAATCCGAACAGTGTGCCATGTTATAGCCTATTCCTCTCATTTGCTCTTCCCTTTTCTCCTTGACGACATGCTCGTCTCTCTCAAGTCCTGAACTGAGCCAGCTGCGGGTTCTCGATAAGTTTTTTTGCTGATGCGACAATCTCAACTGTGTGTTCGTAATGAGTTCCCTGGGAGAAATTCTGTATCTTTCCCTCGCTGATGTTGAAGGACTACGCATTGCAATGAAAGATGTGATCAAAGTTGTCGAGGAAGCTTTCCAGGAGAAGGCTGATGGCAGCGCTGAAGTGCCTCCGAAGCCTGGGATTCACCCTCGAAAGGATGCCTTCATCCACGCTATGCCTGCCAATTTGCGCAAAATGAAATCTGCGGGTGTCAAGTGGGTGAGTGGTTTCCCCCAGAACCTTAAACACGGGCTACCCTACATTTCTGGGCTACTCATATTGAACGATCCTGATACTGGCTTTCCAATATGCGTGATGGACTGCACCTGGGTTACAGCCAAACGTACGGGCGCGGCGACTGCCGTTGCAGCCAAATATTTGGCTAGAGACGACGCGCAAACGATAGGTATTCTTGGATGTGGTGCACAAGGCAGAAGCAACCTAGAAGCATTAGCGGTTGTATGCAAGAGTCTGGAAGAGGTGATGGCTTATGACATTAACAAGGAAAACCTGAACAGGTACGTTGAAGAGATGACGACTAAGCACAAGTTGAGAGTAGTTCCTGTCAACTCGCCCATAAAGGCAGTGGAAGACTGTGATGTGGTAGTCACTTCAGGTCCAATATTGAAGCATCCTAAGCCGGTGATCGAGGCTTTATGGTTCAAGTCAGGGGGCTTCGCTTGTCCACTTGATTTTGATTCGTACTGGAAACCTGAAGCCATCCATTCTATGGACAAGTTCTGCACTGATGACCAAAATCAACTAGACTACTACAAGACTCAGGGCTATTTCTCCAGCATACCAAACGTGTATGCAGAGCTCAGCGAGATTGTCAGCGGCAAAAAACCTGGCCGTGAGAAATCTGACGAACGTGTCATGTCAATGCATCTAGGCTCTGCTATAGGAGACATGGCAACTGCAAAACTCGTTTATGATAAAGCGAAGAAAGGGCGAAAGGGAAGAATACTTCCATTGTAGATGAGGATTTTTGCTAGCGCGTGCGCACACAAAGGAGAATGCAGATCCTAACAAGCTCATAAGCCCGCGCGCGCTAGTGAGGTCAAATGTCTCTATGGTTTTGTTCAATCAAGCCGTCTCCGTTCTTGT
>CAYYXF010000020.1:0-16565 GCA_964475545.1 uncultured Candidatus Bathyarchaeia archaeon
TCAGTCACACTTCCCAAAAGTATCTCTCTAATGTGGCTTATACCTCTGGCACCTATCACGATCAGGTCGAAATTGCCTTCGGTTGCAGCCCTGACAATCTCTTCAACGGCATGTCCTTCCACAAGCGTCTTTTCAACTTGAACTTTTTCAGCCTTGACTTTTTCCTCGCCGTCTCTCAGAATCCTATTCCCAAATCCTCGAGCTGCTTCAGCCATTCTGGAAACCTCAGCGCCCGTCAAGATCGGAATGCTGGGAGAGCCCAGCGTAGTCGGTTCGGGCAGCATGATGGGCTGGATTGAAACAGAATATACGTGGATCAGTGTTATTTTTCCTGAGAATTTCTTCGCTATTTCTGTCGCCCTTTCTAACGCCTTTAGAGAATGTTCGGACCCGTCTAAAGGAACCAGAATTTTCGCGAACAAACGCATCACACCCTTCGCTAACTAATAGCCTTCTTTGGCATATAACCATTGAATGACTTTTGATAGAATACTGCCTAAGCGGGATGCAGCATTGCTGATGTATGCCATGATCTGAGAAATCGGAATGGAGGTTGAAAGTCAATAACTACAGCAAGGCAAGGTCTAGCGCTTTGACCTTTCCTTTCGGGTCTAAGACAACTTCGAATTTTTCTGCCCATGGATGCCCTTCCATGTCGATCGGACAGGTGCCCCTTACCACCCAATCTTCTTGACTACGTTCAACAATCGTGACTTCTACCTTCTCCATGTTTTTTCGCTTTTTGACGGCATCAACGGCTACTTGTACAGCGATAGCCTCTGAGATGTTGGCGTTCACCTCATTTTCCCTCGCTCTTCGTCGGTCATATTCAACCAAGGGGACATTAAACATTATGAACGGAGAATCTTTAGCCGAGCTAAACAATCAGCGGTCTGCGCAAGTGTCCAAGTGCGGTAAATTCAAATTGCAGGACTATTGTCTCCAAACTTGGATAACTGGACGGGAATAGAAGGGGCATGGACAAAAAGAAAAGGATGATCCTCCATTTAGATATGGATCATTTCTTCACAGCCATTGAGGTAAGGGAAAGGCCTGAGCTTAAGGGGAAGCCGGTCATTGTTGGAGCGAATCCAAGAGAAGGAAAGGGAAGGGGAGTTGTGCACACCTGCAATTATGAGGCGAGAAAGTTTGGCATCAGATCTGCGATACCGATTTCGAGAGCTTGGAAGCTTTGTCCCGAGGCCGTCTACTTGCCCCCCAACTTTGAACTCTATGTTAGGGTTTCAAACGAAATTATGGATATCCTGCGGAAATATGCCTGTAAGTTCGAGCAGTGGGGCATAGACGAGGCCTTTCTAGACGTGACTTCAAAGGTGAAGGGTTATGCTGAAGCTGAAAGTCTGGCTCAACAGATCAAGAGCGAAATCTGCGAAAGAGAGAAGCTTACGTGTTCGATTGGTATAGGCCCTAACAAGCTTGTTGCCAAGATAGCAAGCGACCACAAGAAGCCAGATGGGTTGACGATTGTCCAAGAGCAGGAGGCTGAAGCTTTTCTCGCCCCTCTGCCCGTGCGTAAGCTGCTATGGATTGGGCGAAAAACCGAGCAGAAACTGTCAAGCATGGGAATCAAAACTATAGGCGACTTGGCTCGTTTTGACCCTGCAATCTTGGCTGAAAACTTCGGCGTAGCGGGCACTCAATTTTATCTGATGTCTCATGCAGTCGACAACAGTGAGGTGGAAGAAAGAAGTCAGGTTAAGTCAGTCAGCCGTGACGTAACCTTTGAAGAAGATACTTCAAATTTCGAGTTTGTTCTAGGCGTTCTCGATGACCTCGCAGCAGAAGTCAACAAGGACGTTCTGGATCGTGGCTACTATTTCCGAACAATCACGACTAGAGTTCGCTATGAGAATTTTGAAACTCACACTCATGGAAGAACCCTTCATGTAATGACCAATCGCCTGCAGGATTTGCAGAAAAAAGCAAGGGAATTGATGCAAAGTTATCTTAGAACGGACAGAAAAATCCGGCTAATAGGTCTGAGAGTGTCAAACCTTGTTTCTCCTAAGGAGCAAAAGACTCTGTTCTAGCAATTGAGAAGCGGACGAGCAATGTTTGCGTTGTTCGTCATTCTTAACTTATGTTTGGATATTTTTCTCTTATTTTGGCGTCGGCTATTTTGGCAATCATAGCATTAGATATTATCACGTATTTGACACCTGTCAGCTCAGCTAAGTCTGCCGGTTTCTGATCTTGAGTGACAAGCAGCAACTTGTTGTTTCTAGCGTAGTCGACTATTTCCTTGTCTTTAGCTCCTTTTAGCCCTGCGTTTTGGGCGGTTACGACTTCCCAGCCGAGGGTTTCGAAGTATTCCTGTAGGCCGGCATACATCTCGTCAAGTAGTAGTCTCAAAGGGTTCACCGGGTTCTTTTCCTATTTCGGATTGTCCAACTATTTAGGAGCTTCCTTTTGGATTCAATAGAACTTGCTGGAACTTTTTGCAGGCTGGCCAACAATAGTTTTTAATAAGACAGTGAATCAAGTCCTTTGCATTCTGGCAAAAGTGAAGAAGTGATGGCGAATAATCAAGGCGTCAAGGTTGTGTTAACTGCTTCAGCGACGGAAATGAGTGATTACTACAACAATCCCTTTGTCGCGTTTGTTGCAGGTTTTGCCAAAGGGCCTGTGCCGTTATGGCTGTTGAGAAAAGCACTTTATCCGCGAGTTGAGCGTGATGGCGATGGAAGAGCGAAGCGCGCGCCGTATGGTCTCCGCAAAGTGGAAGCTCTCCTTTTGGAAAATGGCTTCGGCGAATCTGAGGTGGCGGTGGTTCATCCTGTTGATTTGGATGCTTTTGTAGGGCCGGAAACTAGGGTGGTTGGCATATCTTCTATGGATCCAACTGGAATGGGGTACGTCAGCAAAACATATTCTTCTCTGGTAGGTGGCGGGGAGCCCATGAACGCTATCGAGTTCAAAGAACTTGTGAGGAATCAGGCTCTTCGTAAGCACAGGCCTAAGTTGATCGTGGGCGGTTTTGGCTCATGGCAGCTGGAAAGGAGAAAAGTGGCTGAGAACTACGGGATAGACTGTGTCCTTATTGGTGGAGGAGCAGAGGCTGTGGTGGAGGTTTTCAAGAAGGCTGTTGACGGGGGGCAGTTGCCGCGCATTGTTCGAGCTGGGAACGATTCAACGGGTGGGAAGGTCCCGCTGATTAGACGTGCAGCCATTCATGGGGCCGTGGAGATTTCTAGAGGCTGTGGGCGAAACTGCCAATTCTGCACGCCTACTATGCAGAGAAAGGTAGACATTCCTTTGGAAGAAATCATGAAGGAGGTTCAGGTCACAACGAGGAACGGCGACTCTAACATCACTCTGGTGACAGAGGATCTGTTTCTCTATGGGGCAAAAGATGAGCATTTCGTGCCAAACAGGGAAGCCGTGCTTAGGCTCCTAAATAGGGTGGCCAATTTTCCAGGAGTGAGGGGTATTCAGCCTTCCCACATGTCGTTGGCTCCGGTTGTCTGCGACCCTGATATGGTAAGGGAATCTGCTGAGATTTTGATTGATCATAACTGGTATTTTTACGGCAAGGCGCCGATTGTGACTTCTGAGACTGGCATAGAGACGGGAAGCATTAGGCTTATGCGAAAGTATATGGCTGGGAAGATGTTGCCGTTTAAGCCTGAACAATGGAAAGAGGTTGTGAACCAGGCTTTCGGTATCTTGAATGATAATGATTGGTATCCGCTTGCTACTCTGATTGTTGGGTTGCCTGATGAAAATGAAGAGGACGTTGCTGAGACGCTTGAGCTAATGGATGACCTGAAGGATTTCAACGCGTTTTATGTCCCGTTGTTTTTTGTTCCTTTGGAGAATTGCTTGTTGGTAAACAAGCGTGGGGCTGAGCTCGATTCTCTCACAAAAATCCGTTGGGAGTTTTTGACTCGTTGCTGGGAGTACAACATTAGAATTTGGCGGGACACCTTCTTGACGCATAGAATCCAGAACCCTGTTCTCTTCAAGCTTGTGAAGCGAATAGTGATTCCGTATGCGGCTAGGATTGCGGGAATATATTATGGGATGAGGCATGGTGGCGAAATGGAAAATGCCATTTGGAAGATGGCGACCGCTTAGCTTGATCTGAACGGGTCTTTTTTTGTCTTCACGATTCTGTAAGCTCATGTCGACTTTGTTTGGGGCGTAGTTGGGTTTCGCTCCACAAACAATAAGAATGGCGAGAGAGGGTGTAATGAATTAAATGATAAGAAATTTAGCGAGTGAAGCGAGATGGTTGACAAAAGGATTGAGAAGCTTGCAGAACTTTGCGTTCGCTACAGTGTTGATGTGAAGCCTAAGGAAAATGTAGTCATACACGGGAGTGTGGCAGCTGCGCCGTTGATTGCCGAGATTTACAAGGAGTGTTTGCTTTGTGATGCTTACCCGTGGGTTTTGCCGAACTTGTATATTGACTACCTGTTTTTCAAGCATGCAAAGGATCATCAGTTGAGGTTTGTTTCGCCTTTTGACAGGTTTATGTATGAGAATATGGATGTGAGAATTACGATATTCTGTGAGCCCAATCCGAGGAGGCTGTCGAACGTCGCTCCTTCTCTGATAAGGGCTCACAATGCTTCTAGAAGCGAGCTCCGAGCCCTAACCGATAAGCGTGAGGCTGAGGGGAAGTATAGGTGGACGGGGTATCCTTTTCCGATAACTGATCAGGCGCAGGAGGCTGAGATGTCGCTTGCAGAGTATGAGGATTTCGTTTACAATAGTTGTCTGCTTGATAAGGCGGATCCGGTTGCGGAGTGGGAGAAAATTCATGAGAAACAGGAGAGGATTTGCGGTTTCTTGAACGGCGTGGAGAGCATTCGTGTGGTAGGTGAGGATACTGATTTGACTTTTTCTGTGAAGGGTAGGAGGTGGGTTAATGCTAGTGGTCAGAAGAATATGCCTGATGGGGAGGTTTTTACGGGTCCGGTTGAGAATTCTGCTGAGGGTAGGATTAGGTTTGCTTTTCCTGGGGTTTACTTGGGGAGGGAGGTTGAGGATGTTCGGCTTACGTTCAGTGGGGGGAGGGTTGTTGAGGCTTCGGCGGTTAAAGGTGAGGGTTTGCTTAGGGAGTTGCTTAAGATTGAGGGTGCGGATCGTATTGGGGAGTTTGCGGTTGGGACTAATTATGGTATTAGCAGGTTTACGAAGTATATTTTGTTTGATGAGAAGATGGGTGGGACGATGCATATGGCGCTTGGGAATAGCTACGCGGAGACTGGGGCTGTGAATAAGTCGGGTATTCATTGGGATATTTTGAAGGATTTGAAGAAGGGTGGAGAGCTGTATGCTGACGGGAAGCTGTTCTATAAGAATGGCGAGTTTAAGATTTGAGAGACGCGTGCTAGTATAGGCTCAGTGTCTGCTGGTTTGCGTGTCTTGGGCTTTTGGAGTATATGGGATGTTGGTGTTTCTGTGTTTGCTTAGGCCTGCTTCTTAGTCACTGCTTTTCCTGTATCGTTAGGTGTGACTGTGGTGGGAGTGGTTTGGCCTTGGTTTTTATCTGAAAGGTGTGAAGTGGGAATGTTGGGGTTTGGCTTCGGTGGCTGAGTCTGTAGTGACGCGTGTCTTTTAGGAATGTTGAGGTTCTTGTGGGTTCATGTTGCTGACACGCGGTTCAGCATACAGTTCACTTTGGTCATCCATAGCGTTCCAGAGTGATTCTTGAGTGTTTGCCAAGGATTTTTTCACCACGACTTCCCCCGCCGTCAGTATCTCCGCCTCTCGCAAAAACAGGCGTTTTGGTACTGTTTGTCAGATGTAGGATTTTTGAGATCTCGTCAACATTGCCTGGTCTTACAACAACAAGCGGCGGCGTCGGGTCAAGCACATCAAAGATGTTTGAATCCATCGAGTAACTCCATCGAACATATTCATCGTCTGAAACGTACTTGGAGCCTACTATTTCCTTCAATCTAGCAGAGAGATTCTTGTTCAAAGTTCATGCACCCAAGCGATGGTATGCCCTGAGCCATGGTGTTCGCTGTTCTTATGTTTTATCTAAAACCCTGCAAACTTGAGACATTGGCCTCCATCTGCAGGCTGTAGATCTGCGTGCGCCGAGTGTTTCGCAGTTTGTACGTTTCATCAATAGTATCAAGAGAGCATGTCTATGGGTTGTGAATTTCTTCTAGTGGAAAGACCGAACCGTCCAGGATGCGGAGAGTCCCTTTTCTGCCAACTCTCAATTGCCTTTCGCCTCTAAACATAGATATGTTCCCATTCTCAATCTGAACGGTGTCTCCAATAGACAGGGAGCTTATCTGTTCATTCCACAGGCACAGTTTGATCATTCCAGTTTCGTCCGATACTAAGGCATTGGCCACGCTTGCGTAGTTTCCAAACCTTGTGAAGACGAGTGTTGGCTTCGCAATTTCGAGGACTTTGGCTTTCAAATTAACCTTCTTCATGCCTGTTCTTAGGTCTCTGATTTGAAAGGAATGTAGTCCGTTGTCCTTCTTGGTTAGACGTCTTCTGAATGTGCTGGTCTCACTGGCATACTGGATCGGATTCCTCTGTTCTAAGAGAAATTCTCTGGTTATCGGAAACTGAGCGACGACTTTTGGACCATTTGTTATTAGGAGAACTATTTTGTTCCTTTGCACGCCGCGGCATTCGATTAAGAGGTCTCCGCATGTGGATTTCTGGCTTGCTGCCGCCGAGACTAACGCGTGAAAGAGTTTGCCGGCGTCAACTTCGTATTTCAATGAAAGAAAGGCAAGATATTCGCCGACAGATACCTTATTCCGCACTGTTACCTACTCCAAAACCAGCGCTATTTTCCTTGTTTAACCCATTCTTAAACTTTCTCGCCTTCTCTCAATGGCGCCATCTATCAAAGACAGAACCGTACTGTTAGATAACTCCACTCTTCCTTATAAGGGCAACCTGAAAAATCAGTTATATCACTGGACCGGATTTTCTCCAGAGCAATGAAACCCATGTCAGCTTCGTTTGTTGTACTAAGCAATAGGTAATACATACAATTCTGTCTACTTGACGAACTTCATCGGATGCCTTTTGAATCTCTTCTTGCAGGTCACGCTGCAAAAATGATAGGTTTCTCCGTCATAGGTGATTTTGAACTTGGATGTCTTTTCATCCAGAATAGTGCCGCAAACTGGGTCTTTGGGCATTATCTTACACGTGACCTCATAGAGACGTATACCTTCTACTTATTATCATTAGTGGTCAAAAAGTAAAAGCGTGGAATGAAAAAAAAAAGTGTTGTGAAACGAAGGTAAGATTTTGGCTTATAAGCTTAATATCTTCGTGGTGGTCTTCGTTTGGAATAGCATTCTCGGCAGTATACTGGCTTGCTTCCGTCTGGTTTGAAAGGAACTTCGCATTCCTTTCCGCAATCAGCACAAACTGCCTTGTGGGTTTCTTTCCTATACATTTGACTATTTCACTCCTTATGCTGTTTAGCGCAAAAAACTTGTTTTTGCACATCCTCTATAGATTACAACACCGTTTTAAACCTATTCATTTGTGAACGCCGTTTTCGGGATTGTTTCTAGCATGGCTATTCGAGACAGAACTTCTGGATTGAAGTTGGGGAGTGTTGGAAGAGCTAGGTTATTTCTTCTATTGTTGTTTTGGTTAAGGCTTTGATGTTGTTGAAATCTGTCAGTTCTCCATAGCCCACAAGCGTTATGGCCGTTCCTTCACCTCCCATTCTAGCGGTTCGGCCAATCCTATGGAAGTAGACTAAGGCATCCAGCGGGACATCGTAGTTTATTATGTGAGTTATTCCTTGAATGTCCAAACCTCTTGCGGCAACATCGGTTGCAATGAGCAGCTTCAGCTTTCCGTTCCTGAACAAGTTGATAACGAAATCTCTCTGCGATTGTGTGAAGCCAGCATGTAACGGTTTTGCATCATATCCTCTGTATTTCAACTTGTCTGCTAGAATGCTTGTGGCTGTGCGCGTTTTGCAGAATATTATAGCGCGGTCTATATGGTTCTCCTCTAGGATCTTGCATAGAACTTCGAATTTGCCATGGGGGTTTACGACCATATAGTATTGGTTCATTTGTGTAAGTGCTATCTCGTCTTTGCTTACGAGGATCTTCTGAGGGTTTTTCATGTATCTATTGCACACGTTCATCACTGATTGGTCTATTGTCGCCGAGAAAAGACTCGTCTGTCTATCAGTTGGCACCATCGAGAGTATGTATTCGATGTCCTCTATGAATCCCATGTCAAGCATCCTATCAGCTTCGTCTAGGACAGCAACTTTGACCGACGACAGGTTTAGTACGCGTCTTTCAAGCAGGTCTATAATGCGACCTGGTGTGCCGACGACGATCTGAACACCGCTTGTCAATGCGCGAATCTGTTTTTGTATGGATTCCCCGCCGTAAACCGGCAAGATTTTCAGCCCTGAGTATTTTGCAAACCTGCTGATGTGGTCAGCAACTTGGACTGCAAGTTCACGGGTGGGCTCCAAAACCAAACCTTGAACCCTCTTGAGTCCTGCGTCTAGTCGCTCAACCATCGGAATGCCGAATGCCGCAGTCTTGCCTGTTCCGGTCTGAGCTTGACCGATTACATCTTTTCCCTCGATTAGAGGATTTATGGCTTGGGCCTGAATTGGAAAAAGGTTACTGAACCCAAGCTCTTCTATGCCTCTCATGACTTCTGCACTTAGAGGCAAATCTTTAAAGTATTGTATTTGCATTTTCACTTCTCCTGCCACAGAAATTCTACATGGTTTATCCAAAAGCTTTCAGAAGCTTCAGTTACATGGATTAATGTGACAGCACATCAAAAGTCATCCTTACATAAAAAGGTTTAGTGTCAGACAGTTGAAACTGAATTAGACTCACGATACCTTCGTTCCTCACAGAACATCAGAGATCACCTATGCTCGTGCAAAGGAGATGCCTGCAGAACCTAATGGGCGCGTCAAGATCGTTGTTGATCAACGACTGTGTTTTCGAGGACACCGATGCTTTCGATTTCTATCCTTACCGTATCGCCGGCTTGCAGTAACTTTGGATGAGGTTTCCAGGTGAAGCCGACACCGGCGGGCGTGCCTGTTGCAATAATATCGCATGGTTCCAATGTCATTACACGACTCAGTTGATGCACTATCTCGTAAACATTGAAAATCATGCTTTTTGTTGTTGAATTCTGCCGAAGTTCATTGTTGACCCACGTGCGGATGGATAGGTCTGATACATCTTGAAGCTGGTCTACTGTGGTTATGCATGGTCCAGTTGGGGCGAAGGTGTCAAAGCTTTTTCCTCTGGTCCATTGTTTATCTTTGAATTGAATGTCTCGTGCCGAGACATCATTTAGAATGGTGTATCCGAAGATGCATGACTCAGCCTCTGAAACTGAAATGTTCTTGGTTCTTCTTCCTATGACAATTGCTAGTTCAGCTTCATAATCAAGCTTCTTAACGAATTTTGGCTTGACGATTTTTTCGTTTGGACCGATTATGGTCGTATGTGGCTTTATGAAAATTATCGGTTCGTCAGGGATGCTAGCCCCTGTTTCTGAAACATGGTCTCGGTAATTTAAGCCCAGACAGATGATTGTGGGAGGAAAAGCTATCGGTGTTAACAGCGTTACTTGATTGACTGGCGAAGAGGCACGCGCTCGGTCTCTCTTTGAAGCATTTTCAAACAAGCGCTCCGCGGTTTCCACAGCGCTCGCTCCTAAGGCTATGAAGTCTTTGAATAACGGCGGAAACTTTGCATCGAACAGTTCGGCCAAGCTGTGCAAGCATACTACTCCATCGGCTACCAGAAAGCCGTAGCATTCTATATCTTCGCACAGATGTTTCTCGCAAAGATAACGGACTAATTTCACAAATAAATCCCCATTTTGAACGACAGGGTTTCAGAGTCTTAGTGAGCATCACGCAATTTAAGTCATAGCCCCAGTTTTTCTCCTACGATTATTACTAATATGGTTATGGCTATGGGTTTCTTTTCAATTATGGTCGTTACATTGCACATTCTGTTTTCAGAGTTACAATCCACACATCTGCCAGCTTCTAAACATGGCAACAGCTCCCATCCACGCTCTTCTCTAACTCGCTTCGCGTTCAGAGGTTCCGCGGCAGTGTTTCCGGTGGTGAGTCTTGTTGGAGACGTTGGCTTCGTTGCCAGCGTTTTAAATGGTTTTTCCTCGGCTTTGAATGGGGATTATGTGAACGCAACTAACAATGTCGTGAATGTTGGGGTTGAAGAGATCGTTGATTCAGTCAAATGGGCAGTGGTCATCGGAATTCTGAGCCCATTCCTTGCCTTTGCTGTTGCTTTGTTGAAAAAAGTGTCTTAGATCATTGGATGATATGCGTCTAACCAAGATTTCGCGCGCGCTCTCGCTTTCTATGGATTGACTAACGCAATTGAACACCAATAGAATAAGCTCTGTCCGAGCGGCTCGTCTTTGGTTCGGGGGTTGGGTTTGAAACATGGTTTAAATTCTTGGAATTCTCTCGGCTTTCCATTAGGAGATTTCAAACATGATTAGCATAAGGCTATAGGTTGATGTGCCAGGTACAAGAATTTCAAGGTAAGCATAAACATAAGAGGTTCCTATGCTGGTCGCTGAAACCTCTACAGCAATGTAGACCGTGCTCAGACCGCTGATGTCATACCAGTTTCCAAATTGCTCGCTATACTCTCCATTGAGAATATAGATTTGGCGAGAAACGCCACCATCATGGAAGTAAATGGTGCAGTTAGATAAACGCCCGATATTTGACT
Source organism: uncultured Candidatus Bathyarchaeia archaeon (assembly GCA_964475545.1). Taxonomy (GTDB): domain Archaea; phylum Thermoproteota; class Bathyarchaeia; order Bathyarchaeales; family Bathycorpusculaceae; genus DASPTR01. The sequence goes on from CAYYXF010000020.1 coordinate 10,743, forward strand.
GGTCATAGGCTTTAAGCCTGATATTCCAATTATCGGAATATTGATTTACAGCTTTTAGCACGTAGTCGAAGGTCTGACCGCTTTCCTCGCTTCCCCAAGCTCCATCACTGGGCTCGGGGTCGACAAATTTTCTTACTGCAACCCAATCATAATCGGTCCAAGTGCCATAGTGGTTTTGTAATGCTATTTCTCCAGAAGATGTATATGTAGCATCAGTTGCAGTGTTTTTTACTACTCCATCTTTGTACATCTTAAAGGTTGAACCAAGAACAGTGATAGTTCCCCGGTACCAAACTCCTGTTCCGTCTCCAAATCTCGTAACGGTCGGACCAAATGCCGACCAACCACTGTATGGAGGCGTCATAAAACTTGGTTCATTACCAGTTCTGCAATCATACCTTCCTTTATAACCAGTGTTTGCAGCATAGTTGCCACGATAAACTATTTCTCCTAGGGCATCAGTTGTTTGTCGCAAACGAAACTCGATTGCACCGTCAAGAAAACCACTGTACGTCGGTGACGAGCCGAGTGAAGTATGTCCATATGGTGCGCTCGTAGAACCGCCACCACAACGAACATAATCTGTCCCGCTTGGTATTTCTGGGTAAACTCCTGATGTTTTTTCCCGATTCCATCTTGTAAGGTCAACTGTAAAATCGTCAAAAAACAAAAATGTAGCATCGCCATGTGCTCGTGCACTAGCTAAATATGGATAAACAGCATCAGCTTTGCCATAGTAAACGTAAATGGCAGCATTAACTGTACTTAGGTCGTCTGCAACTTTGACCCAAAACACTGCTTTATCACTGTCAACTTTGCTTTCCATCCAGTAATCAAGGAGCGTAGTGCCATTATCATCAGTAAACCGTACATCACCGAAGTCCGTTCGACTATGACTGTTTAAGTAAACATCGGCTCCACTGTCTGTTCCAGACCCATAATGAACTACAACTTTGACTTGATAGTTTATGCCAGCTCCAGCGGCATAGTTGATCACATGACTTTTGCGATAGCTCCATCCACTAAGCCATGCGGTTGCGTTAGCTGTTGCTTTTGCGCTTGTGTTATTTGTGTAGATTGTGCTGTTTCCAGCTGTGCCCGCCTGAAGGGCAACGGGCGGGAGCGCTATAGTAATTGAAGCTTGCTCAGTTAGAGACGTATTGACGCTTGCCGATAGTCTTGGCAAGAAAAGGCTTGATGAGAGCAACAGAGTTGCCACTAGCAACATGAAACGACACGTTCCATACTTGTCTTGACATCGTTTCATCATGACTACATCCAATATCCACTTAGCGCGCGCGCTACGACATTAAGTGCAGGATCGAACGCGCGGGCCTCTTCGGACCCACAAGCGAACTTGTACTGGTCAACCTCATATTGATAGCACGTCTTATTCCAGTTTGTCGAACGAGCCACTTTTGAGATACGGGCTTCATCGATCTTACCAGACCAGAATTCGGAGGCTGATCGTCGAGCTCCAATTGTAGGCGTATTATAAGGGGTTGTATTGGAAATTGTAGAAGCTGTCACAGCATTCGTAGTGTCCACACCGTTAATCATGAAATGATGAACGTCAGAGACAGAATCAGAGACTCCTACCACGTAGTACCAGGAATTGTTGGAAAGAGTCGTGGTCAGGCTAACCCAAGTGGTGAGTGAATCTGTATCAACGGCTCGACCTGCTAACTGAAAACGGTTGCTTGGGCTCAAGCCAAATTTGACCCGAGATAGCGCGTTCGTGCCGATCGATTCTTCGTAATTCTCATGATTGGCAGAATTGAGAGTCCCTATATTGACCCAAGCGGAAATCGTATATTGGGTCAAACCTTTAGCTGAGGCACCAGCATTTGTTGGCACCTTAGCATTTGCTCCGTTAAAATTGAGCCCACAGTCAATCTTGCAGGATTGTTGGTCCCCTGCAACCATATTATTCGCTGTGCCCGTATTGCTGCCTTTACTATCGTTAAATTGAGGTGCCGTACCTGTTGGATTCTCTTTCAAATGCCAGACTGCTATGTAATTGCCGTCCCAAACGTTATTACTGTTGCTAGAATAACTGTCAGAATTCACCGTGCTATTTCCGTAGTAAATCCAGATGTAGTCGGTTGTTGAACTTGCGTCTATCTGTGGAACCTTCACCCAAGCAATCATGTCATCACTCGCATGATTGAATTTTTCAAACTCATAGTACAATTCGATTGTATTGTCGGCATCTACAAATCGTGTGTCGTTTCCGTTCGTTTGAACATGCCCCCAGAAATCACTGTTGGAACTGTTAAATATGATTGGTACTGGGAGATTTGTCAAGTTCTCACTTATTGCTGAATTGTTGAAAGTGATTTTTTTCCGATATTGAAAGTTTGCAAGCCATCCCTGAGTTGCAGGTGCTGAAATGGTGACTTTTGCGTTCGTACTGTTCGCGTAAATGGTGCTGGCGGCAGCTGTGCCAGCCTGCAGAAGAACAGGAGGTGCAACAATTGTCGTACTAGGCTGGTTTAGAAGAGAGTCGTGAGTTGCGGCAAAAACATCCGAGCCAAAGAGACCTATGATAAGAAACAGAGTTATCACTATGCAAACGATTTGTGAGTAACGTTTCTGTATGCGATGCGTTTCCATATTGGATCTTCCGTGTTAGAGAAAAGGAAAAAGGTGGAAGGTGAACTACTGTGTCACATCTACCGATATCTGTAGGTTTGCCGTAACGTCGTTTGCTCCACCGGTCGCCTTTGTCTCGACGTAGATTATCCATTGCGTGTTTGCTGGTAGTGTCATGGATGACGTTGTGGTCGGAGTGTTCCAAGTGGTGCCTGTGGTCGTGTAGTTGAAGGAAGCCTGCGCAACTCCAGTTGCGTTCTCGACAACGAAGTTGAAGAACGTGAAGTTGGCAACTTGGGCGTTTCCTGTGGCTGGCGTGATTGAAATGTGGCGTAGTCTGAATTGGTGGCTGACACTGTCGGTGTTGCTTATGTTGAGCGGTTGATCGTAGATTAGAGTGGCATTAGGATATGCTTTGAGGGCCAGGCTGACAAAAGTTGAGTTGCTTCCCATCGTCGATTCGCTGGGCCAGTCGCTTCCTTGAGCAAACACTATCGTCGCGCCGGTTACTGTCACGCTTGGTTGCATTATCATTGAATAGTAGACCGATGCGCTCGCTGATGCGATAAGCAGTGATGATAGGAGCAGTATCAGTAGTTTCACCGATTTCTTGTGAGAACGGATGTTTCTCAAATTCATCGAATCACCTCCTTCTTTTTGTGAAGTAGTTTCCTGATGATTTCCGGTCTTGTTAGAATGATGAGGCTAATCCCCATCACGCTGGCAGAAATCAGCAGGCTTATCTGCAACATTATCGAGGTCATGGCGGTTTGCATCGAGCTGTACTGCATCACAAAGTATATTGTCACGAGGATCGAGGGGAAGGTGATTGCGCCTGACCATATCTTCGCGATAGTATTTTGTCTTTTTAGCAAGGCGAAGTAGATGTTTACGGCAACTATGTTGGCTAGAGCAATGACGAGGTACAGGAAGGAATACCAGAACCGCGTGTACTCTCCGAACATGTCAAGGAAATTCCGGCTTATCAGAAGATGCCCGAAACCGTAGACAGCGGCGACTTGATAGATGTACGGTATTGCCTTTGGAAATCTTTCGTCCAATAGGCAGGATAGCAGACTCAGCAGTAGAAAAAGGTCGATTCCCAAGAGCGCAAAGAACTCGGGGTGCAGTACGAACGAAGTCACGACTACCATGCTCTTTTCTATTGCACTCTTGAAACTCAACTCAGGTTTCATTTAAAACATATGAATTCGGAATCAGAATCCGAAGTTCTTGCAGACGTCAGAGCATGTTTTTCATCTTTCCAATGTACGACTTCCCAAACAGCGGTATCCCAAGATTCTTTCTAATAGCACAAGAACAAGCACAACGTCCTAGGTTGAGTTTGTTTAGCTGAAATAAGCTCGAAATAAGGCGGAAATTGTGGTGCGGGGGATGGGGTTTGAACCCACGCAGCCCTGCGGCAACAGGTCCTAAGCCTGTCTCCTTTGGCCAGACTCGGACACCCCCGCAAACCGAGATTCAAATGGTGAGATTGTGTTCCCTTTATATTTGCTTAACCGTCAGCAAAGCTGAAATGTTTAAAAAGTGATAGGATTCACTTTGATCAGTCAGAATAGCTTGAATTGTGAAGAAGGAATTGTGATGAAGCCTGTTGAATTAAGACTCGTTTCTGAGCTTATGAAGAATTCTAGAAGGAGCGATAGAGAACTTGCAAGGGCAGTGGGAGTTTCTCAGCCTACGATTAGCAGATTGATCAAGAAACTGGAGAAGAATGGAGTAATCAAAGAGTACACGATGATACCCGACTTCTGCAAACTCGGATACGAGTTGCTGGCATTGACTTTTGTGAAGTTGAAAGAGTCACTTGCTGCAGAAGAGACTGAGAAGGCAAGGGAAACCACTAAGCAGAAGTTGAGAGAAAGCCGTCATGGGATAATCCTACTTGAAAGGGGAATCGGTCTCGGATATGACGGGGTCATAGTCTCACTGTACAAGGATTATGCGGCCTACACAGAGCATAGAAATGAAATAAGACAATATCCTTTCTTGGAAGTCAGTGATGTTGAGGGTTTCCTGATAAGCTTAGATGATGAAGTACATTATCGTTCATTGACTCTGCAGGCCTTGGCTAGGCACCTGCTTGTAGTGAATAAGTAGGATTGCATACAGACGGAAGCTAGAGGGCAGGCAATTGCAGCATAAGTAAGAGAGAGGCAGTCTCGAAGCATTAGAAATGCCGTTATGTTTTTGCCATAACTCCTAGGAAAAAGAAGACTTGTGCAAAGACGATAAACCAATTGAAAGATTCAAGAACAACTGCGCTCTAGGACTCCGAAAGCTCTAAATTTCTTGACGAAGGTTCTTTCCCTTAGATGATTTCGTGCCTCGGTGGCCTAGCCCGGTTAGGGCTTCGCCTTGGTAAGGCGGGGGTCGCGGGTTCAAATCCCGCCCGAGGCTCCACTACAGACTTAGTCAAGATGAGTTGCCATGCCACCTAATTTCGAAGAATATGTAGGAAATCTGCAGCTTAAGGAGCTCTTACACAAGCTAGGCTCTCCCAATCCCGACACACTTGCCAACACGGTAAGGCATTTCACAATTAAGGAAGCGGAAAGAAGAGATGAAATCGTAACCAGCTACTTTGGACAGTCCGGAATTGATCGAATAGTCAAGACAGTTGCAGATCACCTGCTTGAGGAGCAACCGCTCTCATCAAATGCGAAAATCCTCGACGTCGGAGCAGGAACAGGGTTCTTCACCGCAAGAATCGCAAAGAGAATACATGCTAGAAAACCGAAAGCTTCTTTCTATGCCATGGATCTGACGCCGGCAATGCTGCTTTCGCTGGCGAAGAAAAACGTTGGCATAACACCCTTTGTAGGCATCGCTGAAAACATCAAAGGCAGCACAGAATATGCAAGAGAATACTTTAAGATCCCCCTAAGCTTTGACGCCATATTCTCCACGCTTATGCTCCATCACAGCACTGAACCTGAGAGAGTTTTCGGAAGCATTAAAGCTGCTCTGAAGAAGAATGGGGAGGCAATAGTTGTTGACCTGTGCGAACATGGCTTTGAAGAATTCAAAACCGAAATGGGAGATGTGCATCTGGGTTTCAAGCCGGAGAAGGTGCATGAGATGGCTCGGAAACACTTTTTTGATGTCAAAGTTGAGAAGATGCCCGGAATCAGCTGCGAATGTTCGGGTCGAGTTGCGGAAATCTTCGTGGCATACATGCGAAACTGACCACAAAATCGAATTATA
>CAYYXF010000021.1:0-7834 GCA_964475545.1 uncultured Candidatus Bathyarchaeia archaeon
GGCAACGCATTCAGACACTCTTCCATTTGGCCAACAAGACATTTCACGAAGATCCTTCCCTAGCTCAGCGCTACGTTGATTTAGCTCGGAGAATCGCCATGGCAGCACGGGTTCGCTTACCCAAAGAATACAGACGGCAGGTTTGCAGACATTGCAAAAGCTTTATTCTGCCTGGCGTAAACTGTCGTGTGCGCACAAAGCAAGAACGAGAACCACACGTGGTGATCACCTGCCTAAACTGCGACAAAAAAACACGCATACCATTAAGAAAAAGAAAGGAGAAGCCCCATCATGAGTGAACCGACCCCCGGAAAGAAACGCTTCGTGAAGTGGAAGCTCAGGAATGCAAGACCAACAGTATGGATTGGCAGGGGAGGAGCTTCCGAAGATTTACGGAACGAAGTCGACAAACAGCTGGAAAAAAACAAGATGGTAAAGGTCAAAATCCTAAAAAGCGCCCTTGCGGCAGACGAAGCTAAACAAATCGCCACGAAAATCGCTGAACAAACAGGGTCCTCCCTAGTAGAGGTTAGAGGACACACCTTCATGCTTTATAGGCGTTCCAAGAAGTGAAAGCCTTTATATTTGGCTTCAAGATTTTACTGAAGGAAAACTCAAGAGGATAAAGAGTCTTGATAACTCCCTACGATGTTCCCGCATCTAAGCTTATTGAAAAGCTAGCCAAGCATCTAAGAGAGAATGTAGACGTTGTGACCCCGCCATCATGGACGATCGCCGCGAAAACCGGCGCCCACGTTGAAAAGCAACCGCAAGAACCTGATTGGTGGTACACTCGATGCGCCTCAATATTGCGGAAGATCTACGTTCATGGACCAGTCGGAATCGAGAAATTGAGAGCCTACTACGGAGGAGGAAAGAGGCACGGCAGCATGCCCAAACATGCCTCTAAAGCAGGGGGCTCAACAGTGAGAAAAGCGCTGCAACAACTTGAGGCCGCAGGTTTGATTGAATCGTCTAAGCCTCATGGAAGAAGGGTAACCAAGGAAGGCAGGAAGCTTCTGCAAGAACTGGCTGAAGAGCTCGGTAAAGGACTTACGGAGCAGCTTCCCGAAATGGAGAAATACCAAAAAGGTGAATAGCAGTGTCCGACGACGAGCTCGAAGAGCTCCGCAGAAGGAAACTCTCAGCGTTACAACGGCAGATGGCTGAAGAACAGAAGAACGAGCAATCCCAGAGACAACTTGAGACCCAGAAAGAAAACCTGTTAAGGAGCATACTTTCGCCTGAAGCTCGGCGAAGGCTCACAAACCTGAAAATGGTCAAGCCAGAGTTCACAGAGCAATTAGAACTGCAACTGATCCAGCTGGCGCAACAGGGAAAAATACCCATACCCTTGGCCGATGCCCAACTGAGGCAAATACTCGTTCAATTGCAGTCTCGCAAGCACGAACCAACAATAAGAAGGATATGAGATGGCTAGAAACAAACCAACAGCGAAGAAACGCAGGCTAGCGAAAGCTGGAAAGCAAAAGAGAGCAGTGCCAACTTGGGTTGTAAGCAAGACAGCTGGGAAATTCAGAAGCCAACCTAAAAGAAGACAGTGGCGGGCAAGAAAACTGAGGGCATAGGAGGAACAGCCAATGAGTAAAGGAGAAGACAAGGAAAAAGAACCAGAAACCGACGAAGAACCTGTGGCAGAAGAGCCAGAAGAGCTTGCGGAAACCTTAGAAGAAGAACCCGAAGAAATCCCTGAAGAAGGGCAGACGAAGGGAGGCGCAGAGGAAAAGGCGGAAGCGGAACAGGCACCTGCACCAGCCGAAGAAGAACTACCTGCGCCTAGTGAAGAAAAAGAGAAGCCGCCGAAGAAAGAGAAGGAAGAGGAAGAAGAGATAGTTGAGGAAAGAATCTACACCGTTCCACTTGCCAAGGCATTGATCGTGCCCGCAACTAAGAGGACACCAAGAGCGATGCGAATGCTCAAAGCTTTCATAACCAAACACATGAAGTTGGAAGCTTCCAAAAAAACTGAAGGGGAAGAGGAAGAAGAGCCTAGCAGGCTTATTATTAGCAATGAGGTCAACTTGAGGCTCTGGAGCAGAGGCATAGGTAAGCCTCCGCGAAAAATCCGGGTTAGGGCTGCAAAGGATAAAGAAGGCAATGTGACCGTTTATTTGGCTGAAGGAGACTAATCCTTGGCCATTTACCTTGCCAGCCTCGGTGGAAGCGTATGCATAGGTGTCTACTCTCTTGCCACCGACAACATAGTCATAGTTCCGAAGTGGTTTCCACTCAGAAAAGCCGAATATTTTGCACAATGGCTGAAGGTCAAACTGGTGCACGCAACGATTGGAAGCTCAGTATTGGTCGGTGCGTTGGCATGCGCAAACTCAAACGGTATTCTTCTCCCCAATTTCGTTCGGCAGGAGGAAGTTGAAGCCCTAGAATCCGTCTTCAAGGGAAATATCACGATAATGGAAACTAGAAAAACGGCATATGGTAACTTGGTTCTGGCAAACGATAACGGCGCAATTGTTGACCCACGGCTGAAAGAGCCAGAAGTTGCAAGAATCTCGGACACCCTAGGCGTCGAGGCTGCGGCTGGCGAGATCGCCGGGATGCCTTATGTTGGAAAGCTTGCCATAGCGACAAACAAGGGAGTATTGGCGCATCCTCTGTTGAAAGATACTGAGCGAAGATTATTGGAAAACACATTAAGAGTGTCAGTTGACGTAGGAACCATAAACTGTGGAATACCCTATGTCGGGACTGGCTTGATTTGCAATAGCCATTCAGCCATAGCTGGATCGTTGACAACCGGACCCGAGATGTTTATAATCGGGAATGCTTTGGATGTTGTAAAGGAGAACGAGGAAATTGAAAGTATTCAGAGTGACAGGTGAAATTCACAAACCAAACCTAAACACTTCTTTCAAGCAGGAAATATTGGCAGCCAAGCCTGAACACGCCGTCGAAAAGGTTTATGCTGAATTAGGCAGCAAACACCGCGTGAAGCGTTTTCACATAAAAATAGTAAGTGTTGAAGAAATCCCTCCCGAGGAAATAGCGAGTCCATTGTTGAAGAAACTGGTTGTTGGAGACGAGGAAGTTGGCAAGCAAGGATGAAGAAGAACTGCGCCAACTGAGCGTCGAGTTGCGCTTTTATGAACAGACTGCAGAGGCTTTGCAGTCCAGAATCAACATGGTAAACGCCGTTATAACAGACCTAACTTATGCAAGCATGACGCTTGATGCCTTGGAGAAAGAAAAGGAAAACTCCGAGCTGTTGATTCCGATTGGGGGAAATTCCTACATCAAGGCAAGGCTCGATAACCCTGACAAGCTCATCGTGGGAATGGGCGCCGGAGTCTCAGTCGAAAAAACATTATCAGAGTCCAAAGAAATCATCAAAAAACGACAAGAGGAATTGGACAAGACAAGAATGTCGATGCAGCAGCAGTTCGTCGAAGTAATAGAGAAAACAAAGGAACACAGGGAAGAAATCGAGTCGCTGGTTGGCAAGATGAGAGAAGGGAAAGCCTCTAGAAATGTTTGAGAAGCTCAAATCTGGACTGAAAAAGCTTGTAACCAAAGTCACAACAACCGAGCTCAAGAGTGAAAACCTTCACCCAGTGCTATCCGAGTTCAAGATTAACTTGGCAGAGAACGACGTCGCTTTTCCAGTTGCAGAACGAATATGCGATGAAATGGAAAAACGCCTCGACGGAGTCCAGATCAGAAGACTTGAAGACCGAAAGAAAATTGTTGAGGAAAACCTCCGAGAAGTGCTCATGGGGATCATGCTTGCCAACGACAAGATTGACCTTCTGAAGTCTGTCAACGAAAAACGCAAGAAAGGTGAACCCTACCTCATAGTCTTTGTAGGCATAAATGGAACCGGAAAAACCACAACTATAGCAAAAGTAGCCCGCTATCTAAACAAGAACGGTTATTCAGTTGTTCTTTCGTGCAGCGACACCTACCGAGCCGGATCAATCGAACAGCTAGAAGAACACGCAAAAAGACTTGGAATAAAGATGATCAAGCACGAATATGGTGCAGATCCGGCTGCTGTCGCCTATGACACAATAAGCCACGCCAAGGCTCATGGGATAAACGTTGTTCTGATTGACACAGCCGGAAGAATGCAAACAAACCGAAACTTGATGAGCGAACTTGAAAAAATAAAACGCATTGTCCACCCGGACTTAACGGTCTTGACTGTGGATTCGCTGACAGGCAATGATGCTGTAATGCAGGCAGAAGAGTTCCACAAGTCCGTAGGCATAGACGCGACAATACTGACCAAAGTGGACGCTGACATCAAAGGAGGCTCAGCCCTAAGCGTAACGTACGTTACGCAGAAACCGATTCTATTCATCGGCACCGGACAGAAATATGACGATCTAAAGGAATTTGACCCAGAAAGATTCGTGCAGTTGATCCTGAAATAACTTGTCGGATAGCCGATTCATTCCTGAAATTCGGAAAGGGCCACATCCTTCAACATTGGTTCATAGAAGAAAAATGGATAGCCTGCGCAAAGGTTCATCCGATAATTGCTTGTTTCGCTAGCGATGTATGCTTCCTACTGTGTGTTTACTAGTATTTTTTCAGCAGTTTCAGCAATATTGATTTTGCCGAGTACAGTCTGTTCTCGCTTTGTTCATATATTACCGACTTTGGACTGCTGATGACATCGGTGCTTATCTCGTATCCCCTGTGAATTGGCATGTCATGCATTATGTAGGCGTTGGTTCCCTTCAACAGTTCCTTGTTTACTTGGTAGGGCATCATAAGCTGGAGCCGCTTCTCCTTTTCCGCCGCGAACTTTGGGTCCAAGAAGAATTCCATGTCAACCCACGTGTCGGTGTAGACAAAATCTGCATCTTTGACCGCTTTTTTGACGTCTAACGTGGTTTCCCACAGCCCAGTTTTCTTTGCTTCTTTCAGAAGCTCCTCGTCTCTGGTTGGCTCATTGAAGACTGGTGTTACTGTGATTATCCTAACACCTGTTTTCGTGCATCCTTCGATGAGCGAGTTGCACACGTTGTTATGGATGCCCATGTAAACGAGCTTTGCCCCTTTCAAAAGCCCTTTTTTCTCCTTTACAGTTATCAAGTCAGCTATTGCTTGGCTTGGATGATACTTATCATCGCAGCCGTTGATTATTGGGACAAGAGAGACGTCAGCCATTTTCTGCAGGTCAACATTCTTCAGCAGCCGAGCCATTATGCAGTCAACGTTGCGGGACAAATACTGGGTTTCGTCAGCTATGTCCGCTAGCGCAAAGTTCGTTGTCCTCCAGTCAATGAAGAGGCCGTGGCCTCCAAGTTGGGTCATGGCGACCTCGAAAGCAACTCTAGTACGCGTGGAAGTCTTCTGGAAAATCAGAGCTGCGGATTTGCCTTCTAACGCAGTTCGATATTTTTCCGGATTACGCTTAATCTCAATGCCCTTATCTACCATATTGATAAGCTGGCAGCTCGTTAAGTCTTTGAAGTTGATTAAGTGCATGCTTTCACCGTTTTCAGACAAACCTAGCCTAAATTAAAGCTTTTCCGAGAAAACGTACGATCTTGTAATGATTCTCTATTCTGTTCTATGTTGCCGCCGCTACAAACCACATTTCATGATGCGCCAGCTTGTCTAACTTTTCCTTCGAAGGTTCAGAGTACACTGGTCCAATTCTGAAACGGTTTTCTGTCAACAGCTTCATTACTGTCATAACCATATTTATCATTTGTCAAAATGATACAGAAGGATGAATACGATATGATCTTGCTTGTGTCTTCAAAGAAGGATGTTGCAAGTTTGAACATTGCAAAGCAAATCCTTGAGAACTACTCATTCGAAGAAAAAGCAAGTTTTCAGGGAAATCCAGTCTATGAAACCATCTTAGGCAACAGAAAAGTAAGACTGATTACCTTAAAGGAGGAGTCTGTCAAGGCGCAGAGTCTAACAAATTCCTTCGACGAATTGGATCTCGTGGTTTTCATTTCTAGGCATAGTAGTGAAAGCGGAACCCCCACACTTTCGGTGCATACGCCAGGGAACTTGGGTAAGGCAGAATTGGGTGGCCTTCCACGGCGGGTCTCGATTTCTCCCGCAAACGCTATGAGAAATGCTTTGCGTATGATGGCACGCCTCAGGAGTGAGATGCAGCTCAGTTATGACGTTTCGTATGAATGCACTCATCATGGACCATCGCTAGATGTTCCCACTATGTTTGTGGAACTGGGAAGCTCGGCTGCACAGTGGAATGATCCAGTTGGGGCTGAGGCTGTTGCTCAAGCTGCGATGGAAGCAGTTTCAGCATTTGGCGTAAGCCAAGCCAAGGCAGTTTTAGGAATAGGTGGGCCTCATTACAACTCCAAGTTCACTCGGATAGCGTTAGAAAACGATCTGGCTTTTGGCCACATTATTCCAAAATATGCCATCGAAGGCATAGACATCGAGATTATCAGACATTGCGTGGATAGGACCTTGGAAAAGGTTGACAACGCGATCCTAGATTGGAAGGGAATTAGAGGCGAGAATAAAGTTTCGCTCGTCAAGATGCTCACCGAGATTGGGCTGCCATTTGAAAAGGTATGATGATTCGAGAACTGGGAGTCATAGGAACGTTCAGGTTTGTCTCTCAAAGCATCGTCTATAGTAACGTTTATATTCGATTTGAAATGTTGAGTGTGCGATGAGTAATGGGATTAAGATCATTCCTAGCTCAATGCGCAAGAACTCTGAAGCTTGCAGTGAAACCCGGAAGAAGCGAGCTTTGGCTGTCGATAAAAATATGCTTCCTAGGCATAGGCGTGATCGGCTTGGTTGGCTTTCTGATCAAATTGCTGTCTTCAGTTTTGCAGCCAGGCAGCGGCTGAGGGACATAGAAGGAAGAAGCCATGGAGAAGCACGAAGAGCCTGCAACGAAGATTTTTGCCGTGAAAACGACCACCGGACAAGAGAAAAACGTGGCTAGACTGGTTGCCGCCAAAATTGAGATGGCGAAGATACCCATAAAGGCCATTCTTGCGCCTGAGGTTCTGAGAGGGTACATCTTTATGGAAGCTGATGGACCACACTTTGTGGAGGAAGCGATTGCAGGCATAAAACACGTGCGATCAAGAATCCCTGGTCCAATAGGTTTTTCAGAAATCGAGAGGTACATCGTAAGAAAACCAGTAATTGAAGAATTGAATGAAAACGACATAGTGGAAATAACAGGCGGGCCGTTTAAGGGCATGCGCGCAAAGATAACCCGCATTGACAAATCTAAGGCCGAAGTAACGTTAGAGCTGCTAGAGGCAACGTTCACGTTGCCAATAACGGTCAATTCAGACTATGTCAAACTGGTGGAAAAATCAAAAATCGAAAGCGGTGAAACGTAAATGGCTGATAAGAAAACTGTGGAACTGCTTGTGAGTGGGGGACAAGTAAACGCTGGTCCGCCTTTAGGCCCTGCTCTGGGTCCTCTAGGCGTTAACGTAATGATGATAGTGGACAAGATAAACGAGCTTACGAAAGACTACTCTGGAATGAAGGTCCCGGTGAAAGTCATTGTCGACCCTGATACAAAAGAGTTTGAAGTCACTGTCGGGACACCTACCACATCAGCCTTAATTGTGAACGAACTGAAAATCCCAAAAGGCTCAGGCACGCCTAGCACGCAGAAAGTTGGAAACCTTACCATTGAGCAAATCGTGCGCATAGCCAAAATGAAGCGTCCAGAGCTTTTGGCAAAGGACTTGAAAAAAGCCGCAAAAGAAATCCTGGGGGCTTGCGTGAGCATGGGAATCACAGCCGAAGGCAAGGATCCTCGTGAGGTCCAAAAAGAGATCGACCAAGGCAAACATGACGAGATGTTCGGCAAGAGCTAAGA
>CAYYXF010000021.1:7934-16492 GCA_964475545.1 uncultured Candidatus Bathyarchaeia archaeon
TTTCATGGGTGTTTTTATGGGTGGGCCCAACCGTATATTTGTTGGACAAAAATGCAGAAAAATGTTGTCCGAACGCTAATCTTGATACATATTTTAGTCTTGGCTTTCAATGTTGCGCACGTGACTACGTTTGGAGTGAATAGCAGCACATGCTTTGCGACGCCAGATAGCCCCTCTACGAACCCCAATATAATCCTGAGCCAGGACTTCAACGGCGAAACCACGGGAACCGTTCCCCAAAATTGGAATCTTTTGGCTCCATGGTCTGGGGACTTCACAGTTGATGACAAGGTCCACTATGGTCAAAGTGGCAAATCTGCAAAACTCATAGCCAACTCAACCGAGGACTTCCCAAACCCTTTTAGAGACTTTATCAGGCAAACAGGCACTATTGTCGTGACGTTTGCTATAATGCTCAGTAACAACACAGGAAACAATACAGGTCTTGAAGTCTTCGTTGACGATGGATATTTCGCCGGTTCAGACATCCTCTTCAAGGAGGACGGCACCATTCGATACCGCGATAGAGAGGATAATCTCCTTGTACTACGTGAATATTACGTACCGAATAGATGGTATAGGGTCAAGATGATTATCAACGTCCCTGACAATGTATACAACATCTATATCGATGACCACTTAGAAGCCGTAAACGTGGGGTTCACAGGTGCAACTAACCAAATTAACAGAATAATCATTGCCGAGACTCCTGCTTCCTTTGTGCGTCTTCTCCAACCCATAGCACACATCGACGACGTCGAGATAAGAAAGTCCATCAAGATCCCTGATGATTTTCCGACAATCCAAGAAGGAATAGACGCGGCTAATCCTGGAGACACCATATACGTTGGCAAGAACAGAGTGTATTTCGAAAATCTTGTCATAAACAAAACTGTTTCGCTTGTCGGAGAGGACAGGAATACCACCGTAATTGACGGACGCTTCATAAGGGTGGAAGGGCGAGAAATAAACGGCATTTCAATCATACAGTCCGATCGCGTTACGATAGACGGGTTCACCATAAATTGCTCAGCAGGAGGAGGCGCACGGGTCTACGTGGATGGTTCAAGCAACACCATCACCAACAGCATCATAAAATTCGGTCTCAGCGATGGTATCCGCATGATTGGCGATGGAAACACCGTGACTAGCAACATCGTCGAATCAAACCTTGGAAGCGGCATACTCATGTACGGTTCAGACGCAACCATACAGAACAACACTGTTAGATCAAATGATGGTCAGGGAATCTATGTTGACGGACAGAACTCGATCGTTACGGACAACATTGTCGACTCAAATCTCGATTGTGGTATTCGCATCATAGGAGAGTCTGCCCGCAATTCGGTGGCGAACAACACGATCAGGAACAACGCCATAGGCATCAGATGTGATACATACACTGGAAACAGCACTATCTATCAGAACAGGTTTGTGAACAACACTTTGCAGGCAGTGGACTTTGGATCTAATAAGTGGGACGATGGCTACCCGTACAGGCCAGATGAGAAGAAAGGAGGAGGAAACTACTGGAGCGATTTCATTGGCAATGACTTGTACTCGGGCGTAAGCCAAGAGTTGCCTGGGCCTGACGGCGTCTGCGACAAACCCTACAACATATCGTCAGATAGACAAGACCACTACCCACTATTCCTATTAGCTAACATAACGCAAACCCCGGTTCCAGAACGCATAAATTACAATGACACCGTCAAGGTGAACGCATCTACGTTGAAGGGTGTGCAAATCACACGAGCAAGGCTCTACGTGTCCTATGATAACAATATTCTCGCGCTTAACATGAACATATCTGGTAACAGAGCTAATGGGACCATACCCTCAATGCGTTATGGAACAATAGTCTACTACAATGTCAGCATTCTTGCTGATGGCTCGGATTGGTTTAATTCAACTAATTACCCATTGCCACGCGGGTCATATAATGTGACAGACGAATTCAAACCGATCATTTACAATGCTACGTGGCTCCCTTCAAGGCCAAATGAGAATCAAACAGTCACTGTCGTTGCAAACGTGAATGATCGCGACCTGAACGCAAGCGGTGTGGCTAAAGTCTTCCTGTCGTACGAGGTTGATGGCACTGTCTGGACCGCGGAAATGCGAAAGGCTAGCGATGACAACTATACGGCCACGATACCTAGGCAGCCCGGAAACACAACCTTGAGATTCAACGTGACCGCGTATGACAAGGCAGGAAACTGGGCAGACCCCAAAGGCAATGGTACGCTTATCAGGCTTCTTGCCATCCTGTCCGTTAGATATGGTACTAGCAACGTCACAGATCCATGTGATGTAGATTTCGAAGTTATGTCAAGAAACCAGAAGAAATCCAGCAGTAGTTTGCGTGTCTACAACTTGGGCAATGAAACTCTTGGCTGGAACATCAATGTTGTTGTAGGAGACCCATGGCTCAAAGTCGACGGCTTAGCGCCTGTCACAACTCCTCCTGGCGGATCTACATCAGTCAATATGACTGTCGATACAAGTTACCTGAAGGATCCGTGTAACTATGCTGCGGAGCTCTCAGTAACAGCGAATGGAACAGTGCGCCAGTGGGGAGTGGTCATTCGCGTTATCGTAAGACACATTACAATTGACGAATCATGGTCTTCTCTAGACATCATACAACGAGGTGATGTAAATAGTATTCAGAATTGTTCATTTCGCGCAATGTGGGCGCACAACTCCTCAGTCGCTACTGGCGGTTACATAACAGTTGGTGGACAAACACAACCAGTGAACGACACAGGTTGGGCGACTTTCAATTTCAACTACTCTGTTCCGACAAGCAAGACATTCTCGGTTGAAAAAGTCAGTTTCCCGTTCAGCTATAAAGACACTGTTTACAACATAACATCATTCACTCCAGCGGCTCTTAATCGAACCCTGATTTGGGACCGCGTCAACATAATTCTAAAAATCACTGATGATTTTGGCCGGCTCCACAGCGGAGATGACGCTGCAAGGATAGACGTAGGCACTGATGCCCATATAGTATGGAATTCCAGCGTGTATGAGGTTGATAACTCTCCATTCCAAGGTTACCCATTGTTTAACGAGACTTTGTATCATGGTGTTGTCAGTTACCATTGCATAAACGCCATCAGTATTGTTGATATCAAGTACAACCTTAAAGCCTTCAAGACAAACTATGTTTGCTGCGTCTGGGATAGAGTAAAGATTATCGGAAAGGACGTTTCAATTCGGCAGACAAACGTGGGGCAATACGAAACGGTTTGGGCAATAGGCATCTACGAGTTTGAGAATCAACTGGTCAAAGGACAAAGAGTAAATGCCTCCGCTATGGGAGCCTTGTACTTGTCTGTTTATGAATATGATCCGTGGGCACCTAAACACTGGCGTTTGATTATTTCTAATGATTCAATGACTTGGTCTACGGATAAGGATCAATGGGAATGGAAGCACTTATTCAGCAATCCGAATACTAGAGCTTACCGAGTTACGAAAGTGGATGATTATGTGTATAACCTAACAAAGATTGATGATTCATATTACGTGGCGAACGCGCAGTACTCATATGACTTGGCGAGCATACAAGATCCAGAAGGCTTGACCAATGTGCAGGATCTAGGTAGCATGACGAATGTGCAATATTCACAGGGACAATGGGATGCAACTTGGACGAACCCGTTCCAGGCCGTCTGGAAAGCGCCAATTGACAATCAAACTGTGAGCAACCAGTCAGTTGGGGACCAGTCCGTCAATATCGAGTCTGTCCAAACCCAGCCCATGCTCGAGTTTGGGCCTTGGACGATAATGATTCTAGTAGTCCCAGTAGTAGTCGGTTCAAGCGTCACTTTACTGATCTTGATGAAATCGGGAAAGAAGCATATGCCAAAACGCGCGTACCATTAACCGCTGCATGCAATGCTGATTAGAAGCCGTGAGCATTTCTTAGCAAGTTCTAACATGTGGATTGGACCAAATTGGCCTGTATTCTCAGCCTAGAACCTTGCTTGCTAATGAGGTTTGGATAGAAGAAAGAGAGTACACGTGGAGGAGAATTCGTTCTTTCGAATAGTAAGAATTAAACATAAGAGAACATTTTTATAACTGCATTCCATTCCCTCATTGGCACGAGGCATTCGAGATGCCCTTAGACCAAAAAACGATATTGGCGGCTGTCAAAGAAGCAAAAGAGAAGTCTGAGAAAAGAAAGTTCAACCAGTCAGTAGAGCTCATACTGAAGCTCAGGGAGGTTGACATGAAATCGTCTGAGGGCAAGATTCAAGAAATCGTCGAACTGCCATATTCGCCAACGAAAACAAACAAGATATGTGTCATTGGCTCAGGGGAATTTGCCCTGAAAGCCAGAAAGGCGAACGCCGACCTTGTTATTGAACGAGCCGAACTAGACGGACTAGCTGGCAGGAAAAGGGAGCTGAGAAAGATAGCTGGTGATCACGACTTTTTCATAGCTGAGGCTCCTTTGATGCCTCTAGTGGGCAAGGTATTGGGTCCAGTTTTGGGTCCCAGAGGGAAAATGCCTGTGCCTGTTCCGCCGTCAGCAGACATAGCCAACTTGATTGCTAAGCATCGCAAGACAGTCATTGTCAGAATGCGCAACCAACCGGTAATGCAATGCCGCATCGGAACCGAGGACATGAAGGAAGAAGAGTTGACTGAGAATATCCAAACTGTCCTGAGGGTTATGGAAGGAAAACTAAAAAAAGGAATGAAAAACATCAAGTTTGCCAGCATAAAAACGTCGATGGGCACACCTATAAAGATAAGACCATAAAAGAGGGGAAAGACAGTGCCGTCCGAACAAGTGTTGAAAGAAAAGATCAGCGAGGTTGAGGAGATAACCCAGCTTGTGGATCATCATAGCGTGGTTGGCATTGCCAGTCTGCAAAAGGTCAGAGCAGCACAGCTTCAAGCTTTTAAGAAGAACTTGGCTGGGCAAGTGTACATGAGGGTTTTGAAGAACACACTGATGAAGCGTGCTATAGAGAATTGCCAGAGCAAACCGGAACTGAAGAAGCTTGGGGAATACTTGAGTGGGCCAAACGTTTATCTGTTCACAGACTTGAACCCGTTTAGACTGGTGCTGATTCTGGAAAGAGGAAAAGTTAAGACAACAGCCAAAGCAGGCGACATAGCTGCTTTCGACGTCGTCGTCCCGGCAGGTAATACTGGACAGCCACCCGGTCCAATGATAAGCCAATTGAACTCTGTTGGTCTGCCTACCAGGATCGAGTCAGGCAGCGTATGGATAAACAAGGATACATTGGTTGTCAAGAAAGGCGAACGCATAGATGAAAGACTTGCAAGCGTCCTGTCAAAGCTCGGCATAAAACCAGTCGAAAGCGGACTTGCCATGAACGTTGTCTACGACGAGGGTCTAGTGATAACCCGAGACCAGCTAAGAATAGATGTTGATGGAATTAGGCAAAACGTTGAGGCGGCGTACGCCGACGCTTTTGCACTATCATTAGGGATAGCATATCCAACATCAGAAAGCGCCACTGCTCTTCTGCAAATCGCTCATCGTGAAGCATACGCATTGTCCCTGAACGCGGCGGTGCCTACGAAGGAAACAATCGTCGACTTGATAAGGATGGCACATCTAGAAATGCTAAGTTTAAGTAGTAGATTGCCTACCTTAGAGGAAAAGGCTACGCCAACCGAGAAGCCTAAAGAAAGTTAAAATAGTTGAATGAAGAGGTGAAAAGATATGGAATACATTTACGCTGCAATGCTCCTTCACAAAGCTGGAAAAGAAATCAACGAGCAGAACCTAACACAAGTCCTGACTTCCGCAGGCATAAACACTGATGCGGTACGGGTAAAAGCTTTGGTGGCTTCCCTAGCAGAGGTCAAAATTGACGAGGCTATCAAATCCGCCCCAACAATGATGGCCGCCCCAGCAGCAGCACCGACAACAGCAGCGCCAGCAGCAGAAGCAAAACCAAAAGAAGAAGACAAGAAGAAGAAAGAGGCAGACGAGAAACAAAAGGAAGAAGCAGCGCTCGAAGGCTTAGGGGCACTCTTCGGATAGAAAACAGACATCCCACTTTCCGAACAATTTTAGCATGCTCTGAATGGTAAGCATCCCAATCTGCTTCTTTTATTGTTTGATCAGCACTTCAAAGCTGACTGTTCATTGGGTGCTTGATCTCATCAGACAAAACATTCCTTCTTATTGCTTGACCGAAGCTAACGTGGCTTTTGTCCAGCGTGGCGGGCGTTGATCATCCTGTGCAATCTGTTTGTGACTACTTTTTTCGAGGATAGAACGCCGCATGCAATGACTATTACGATGATTGCCCACAACCACCAGCTCAATCCCCCGCTCCACATGTTTGTTTCAGCAGCCACGAGAGTCTTGTACATGGCGCTGGAAGACATCGTTGCTTCCACTAGAACTCCTGTCTGCTTATCCCAATAGAACACGTATTGGCTTTCGAGCAGTGAGAAATTTGAATATATGATTCTCCTATCTGCGCCGGCATATCCCCTTGTTGTCTCGCCGGAAATCGTTCTATTGCCGATTTCCTTGCCCAGATAGACCTGATCACCAACGCTCACGTCGACGGGGATTACGTGTACACGTGCGCTGGGAAAACTCATTGGAAAATCATCAATGGAAGCAAGATCAATAGTCTCCGTTTGGTCAACGTCCACAGCTTGTGACATGTAAACCGTCTCGTGCATGGTAACGGCTGTCCCTGCAACACTCAAGAATTCTATTCTCTGCCTGTTCGCAGGACTGAAACTCTCTTGAATGTCGTATTCTATCCAGTCCCCACTCTTGATTCCAAGGTTAGAACATGATGTGGCTGGGATGGTGGCCAGCAGGATGAAGCCAGACAGCAATGCAACCGTCATTCTTGCACTAAGGTTTTCCATCTAATCTTTCTCTGTTAGTCTTCGAAATGTGGTCTTTCAGCACTTTTGCTGCGGCGATGGGCAGCCATCCGCAGATTATCATGACTGTGCCTGGAAAAGATATTTTCCAGTAGCTCAGAAGTGCGGTTTCGAAGATGAAGAATGATACAGCCATTGCAGAGACAGCTATGATTGCAGTCTTTCTGCCGTACTTCTTGAAGGTTTGTATGCCAAGCAATCCGGCGAAGAAAAAGTCGCCTAGTCCGAGAGCCATTGACAGCCAACCCCCTGTCGTCGCAATTGGAGGAACGATCGGGACAGCGACCATTACCGGGAGGCTAAGGCTTCTGAAAGTAGTGTCAGCAGCTTGAATCATTGTGCCTGTTACCAGAACGAGAATTGTGTCAGCGATCGTTAACATCAATGCAAATATCAACGTGGGTTTCCAAGAGAATAAGCTTCCAACGTACAGGGTTATCAAAATGGCGAAAACAACTCCGTAGACGGGAACCAGATAGTTGGACCATATGAGGGTGTCCCTGAGAAAGACGTAGAGCAGCACGAACACGGCTGATGGCACGATCGCGATGTACCAACGCTTCGTTGTATACAAATACGTGAACATGAAAAGTAGTGTTGAATAGGAAAACAGGAATAGAATCATCAGTGGAGCCACCATCTGTCTGAGAAAGACTATGAAAGAAATCATGGTTACCATTGCAGCCACGAGCAGCACAACGTCTCTGGTTTTGAATTCCTTCTCTTCGAGTGTTATCTTTAGCTTGCTTTCGGTCTTCTGATTAAGAAACAAGGAGGCTAGAGTTACGGAAAAAAGGGTCATTGGCATTGCGATGTCAATGAGGAACTTGTTGCTAAAGTACCCGTCATAAGTCACGTATGGCAATGATGTTCCATTGGAATCGTAGAGGTTCACTTCTTGAAAGCGGATTGTGGTTTCGCCTCTGTTGAGCACGCGGAACGTTAACTTGAACAGACTTCCACTGCTGTTTGCCGTGGCTTCGGGCGATGTTAGGTTCCATGAAGCATATACGTTGCCTGCGACGTTATCTGGTCTATTGTCGTACATTGCCGTGTTTCCATAGGTTTTAAGCAAATCACCTTCTTGAACAGCGTTACATTCAATCAGGGCTGGGTCATATCCGAGCTTCATCCAAAATCCATGAAGATGGGCCACGTTCAGCGCTGTGACATTCACGTCGAACTCTTCGCCTGGACCCATCGAATAATCTACGATGGTTAATGGCCTTAGTACAAGTGCTATCTCCTGAGCCTCTTGGTCGGTCTGATCTTCAGAGTGAACTGACTTAACGGTCAATAGGGCGAACAGCATGGTGGCAAGCAATATGAGTATGGTGAGGGTCTCAGCTTTCCTCAATTTCACCATTTTCTTCGTATCACGCTCGACGTGCAGCTGGTCTTGCTGGGTGGCATTTTATTGAGTGTCGTTTGCATAGGGGGCACATATGGGAAACAGACATTTAACCCTTGCAGTTTTGGGCGTGTTTGCTTGGGATTGGAGGAGGCTGAGATGTTTCTTGCGGGGGTGGTGATGCTCGGGTCTGAGACTGGTGTGTTTCGTTGATAGCGATGTTGGATTGTTGGTTTGGCTATGTTTGGCTGGACCTGTACTTTAGTCACAGCTTTTCCTGCAGCGTTAGTTGCTA
>CAYYXF010000022.1:0-15926 GCA_964475545.1 uncultured Candidatus Bathyarchaeia archaeon
GCGCCGGGGAAGGGATTCGAACCCCTGCGAGCCCACGGGCCCACTGGCTTACCTGTTCTGACCCTTTTTGGTTTTGATCTCGAGGCCAGCGCGATAACCACTCCGCCACCCCGGCACTGTTTAACAGGTTTTGCGTAGTAGCTTTTAGCTTTATCCGACATAAGGCAGAATGTGATGTTATGTCACTATGTTCTTGGGGATGGGTGGGGAAACTGCAGCCATCTTGACTGTTTTAAATTGTTTCTTCCAATGTTTTGTGGAATGTTTTCTGCAAGTAGTCTTTTACGGTGACACTTTGTCCTCTAGCCAGTCTCTTCAGAGCCCTATCTACGCCAGTTGTGTATTGTAGTGCTTTCTTGGGTTTCTTAACAATGCGTTCCGGGAGGCCGATGCGTTCTGCCACTTTTCTCAAAACGAGTTTCCGGAGGCTTTCTGGATGTGGATCGATTTTCAGTTTGACAGGCAAGCCTATAGCGAATTTTGCTATCTCAAAGGCTGCAAAAGGAAGTCGTAGCTCCACATTGTGGAAATTGCATATTTTGAAGTCTCTTTCAAGGTTGGTCTCGTGAATTTCAACAATGTCATTGAAGATTCTCTTTCTCACTCGCCCTTCACCATGCCAAACATAATCATCCACGTATCTTCTGTATCCTCCGAAAAGCTCATCCGCACCTTGCCCAGCCAGCATAACTTTGAATCCCTTTCTTGCTGCTTGCTGTGCTGTCCAATAGACTGGAATACCTATGCTTGTTTTGAGCGGATCAGCTTCTTCAATGAGGCATAAGACTTTCGGGACCGCTTCCTCTACGTCTTCTTCCTTGAATAGGCGGACCTGAATTGGCAGTCCTAGAAGTTCTGCAGCGTTTCTAGCATGCTGGGTTTCAGTCTGGTTTTCGAGGCTGACGTGTATCAGCTGCACATCTAGGCCTAATTCTCGGACTAGCAATGCTATTATGCTGCTGTCTAATCCACCTGAAAAGGCTACAGCTACTTCCTTCAAAGCTGTGACTCTCTGCATGGTCGAGTTTCGAAGTAGTGTTTCCAACTTTTTAGCTGCGGCTTGCATGGATGTTGGCTTTGGCTTTGAATAGGTAAGCGTCTTGACACGTTCAAATCTGAAGCCCTTTTCGTCAGCAAGCGCAACATGCCCAGGCGGGAACGAATAGGTTGTCTCTATTCCTATTTTCCACAAAGCCTTGCGTTCAGATGCGAGAGCGGCAAACATTGTGTTTTCACCGTAATAAAGTGGGCGTGCGCCAACGGCGTCTCTCCCAGCAATGAGCCTTCTGGATTTGGCCAATGCAAAGGCGTAGTCGCCTGATGACTTCTCGATGAAGGCTCTTGCTGCCTGTCTACCGCTTTCTCGCAAACTGCTAGCAAGAGGTTCAAGCTGAGGGTTGCCTTCTGGGAAGTAGACTCTACCCTCCAGAACAATGGCTACACCCTTCAGCAGTATTGGTTGGGGACTGTCCGAGCGCAGAATTCTTGAAAACCTGTGTCCTATTACTACGGGTGAGTTCAAGTCTAGTTTTCGTAAAGCGTTGATTCTACTCACTGTCTTCACATTCGATGATGATGCTATGCCAAAGGCTTCAGTGCCGCTGGATGATAACGTACTAAGCATGGTGATTGCTGGTTGTGTTGCGTCTCCGCCCTTTTTGTCTACAACTGCAATTAGTGCTCCCATGCGTGGCTGGCCTTTTTGCTCTGTTTGTTTTCAAACATTAAGGTGAGCGTAGTCTCTAATAACCAGAATGTGGTTTAAGGCCGAGTTCCTATCGGCCAAAGCGCTGATAGTTCCAGCCAAAAACGTTCCTTTTCGTGTTCGATTAGAGTTAATAGTGACATTGTGTTAAGCATTGCAGGCTTGAACGGTGACCATGAATGTTTGAATTCGGTGATCTGCGGTTTAGGCCTGTCGAGAAGGAAGACCTGAAGGTGTTGCATGAGTGGGAAAACGATTTTGAGGTGATAATGTATTCCAGAAACAGGCCCATGAACTTTCTGAGTATGGCTCAGCTTGAAAAACAATATGAAGAATGGATGAAGGATGAAAAGGAGCTTCACTTCATTATTGAGCTTGCCGGTTCGAAAGAGGCTGTTGGCACTGCTCGGCTTGAGCGACACGATTGGGGGAATGTGAAAACTGCGGAAATCGGCACATATATTGGCAAGAAGGAGCTGTGGGGCAAGGGTTTGGGTCTGCAGATCACTGTGGCCTTGTTGGAGATGTCGTTTGTTCAGTTGAACGTGGAGCGCTGTGAGGCGTCGAGTGTGGAATACAACCCTCGTGCCCACAAGGCACTCGAAGCGTGCGGGTTCAAGAAAGTTGGAGTGACTAGGCAATCAGCTTTTGTGAACGGGCGGAAATGGGATCGCTTCCACTTCGATATGCTTCGAGACGAATACCTGAGCATTCGGATGAACCTGCTAGGGAAGACTTTGGGAGACAAACTGGAAGAGTACATGAATAAACACTATACTGTCCCTGGCTACAATAAAGAAGCATAACTGCCCTTCTGCTGATATGGAGCTGCCTGTTTTAGGTAAAACATTAATCTTCAATACGTCTATCTTCTTGCGGAGGAACTGGTTTGCCTATCCTTCCTATTGACACGGGTCGTTACGGGACTTCGGACATGAAACGAATCTTTGAAGAGGAGACGCGTGTCCAGAAAATGCTTGATGTCGAGGCTGCGTTAGCTTGGGCGCATGCTGAGGTTGGCAACATACCGAAGAAGGACGGAGAAAAAATCATGGCCACCGCCCTATCAAAGCGTGTTAAGCTGAGTCGAATAAAGGAGATTGAACGCGAGATAAAACATGATGTTGCTGCTTTGGTTAGGGCTTTGGCAGAAGCTAGCGGTCCAAGCGGCGCGTTCGTTCATTTGGGGGCAACAAGCTATGATATTGTTGATACTGCGAATGCTCTCCAGCTTAAAGATGCTCTCGAACTTATTGCGAAGAGGCTGGATGATCTTGAGACAATGCTAGCGAAGAAGGCTTTGCAGTACAAGGAAACCCTGATGATGGGTAGAACGCATGGCCAGCATGCATTGCCGATTACGCTGGGGTTCAAGTTTGCTGTTTGGAGATGTGAGATTTCGAGGCATATTGGACGGCTGAAGCAGTGTGGAGAACGTGTGGTGGTTGGGAAGATGAGTGGAGCTGTTGGGACTCAGGCAGGTTTTGGGCCTCATGCTGCGAGGATTCAGGAGCTTGTTATGCAGAGGCTTGGAATCAGAGCGGCGGAGATTTCTACTCAGATTGTGCAGAGGGATCGGTATGCGGAGCTTGTGTGTTTGTTGGCTGTGGTTGCTTCGTCGCTTGATGATTTTGCCACTGAAATTCGGGAGTTGCAGAGGCCTGAGATTGGGGAGCTTTTTGAGGCGTTTGAGGAGAAGAGGCAGGTTGGCAGTTCGACTATGCCTCATAAGCGGAACCCGGAGACTTGTGAGAGGGTATGTGGTTTGGCCAGGATCGTTAGGGGTCTTGTGGTTCCGGCTTTGGAGAACGTTGTTACTTGGCATGAGAGAGACTTGACTCAGTCTTCTGCTGAGCGTTTCATCATTCCTGAAGCGTGCATATTGGTGGATTACATGCTTTTCTTGATGAGTGACATTGTTGGGAACTTGCATGTTGATGAGCAGCGCATGTTGAAGAATGTTGAGTTGACTCAGGGGCGAGCCATGTCTGAAGCTGTGATGATTGCATTGACGAAGAAGGGTGTGGATCGCCAGGAAGCTCATGAGCTTCTTAGGAAACTGGCTATAAAGAGCGAGGTTGAGAGGCGTTCTTTTAGAGAGATTCTTCTTGAGGACAAGTTTGTCTGTAAGAGTATGAGCGAGCGGGAGGTTGATCATGCGTTGAATCCTAGGAATTATTTGGGTACGGCTGTTAAGCAGGTTGAGTTTGTGGTCGGAAAGAAGGGATAGGCAAGAAAAGAATATTCTGGCTTTTTCATGTTTGCTTTGCTTTGACCTGCTTGTCAGTGACAGCTGCCGTGTTGTTTGTGTGACCGTTCGCGAGGTGATGGGGCACGGCGTGTTTGTTGGGTTTCCTCGTTTTCATGTGAGTTTTCCTAGCCGCGCCTGTCGCGGGATCGTGCTCAGTGTCGCAGCGCCAACATTGGATTTCTGCTGGTGCATGAAGCCGTGTTGAATTTTCAGCATTGAAGTGACGTTGATCTTGGATTGGGGCAAAAATCGTTGTGTGGCAGTGCTTTCGGAATTGTATGGGCTGTTGGCGCGGGCTGTGGGTCTAATATGTGGTTCTCTCGTTGTTCCTGTGGTCGTCCAGAAGGAGTATGCCTGAGACCGTGATCATAGATAGCATTAACCATAGGAGAAACATGAGTGCGTAGCCAGCCTGGGAGAATATTTCCTCAAGCATTTTTGCTCAATACTATCTTGGGCTTGCTGGGTTAAAAGGCGAGTTTCCAGATTCGCAACAAGCGTCCGGCAGGACATATTTTGAAGAACGATATATAGAAATCCATCTCGCGTGTCTCATACGCGAAGTTTCGGAATGAAAGATCTTTTGTCCCAGTCATGTTTGGCGTGCTTTGCGATTTTCCATTCTGTTCACGTGGGTGAGCTTTGATGTCTAGTATTCGCTGATTGCTGTTTGTTTCCATTGATCTTCTCTTTCAAGTTTTTCCCATGTTTCCTTCTTTACGAAGCCGCCTACCTGTTCCTTAATCTTCTTTGCCAGCCTAGGCCCTATCAGCGGCAGATTTGTCAGGTCATCAAGAGCCACATGCTTTATGTCTTCTACAGTCTTGTAGCCAGCGTTGTATATGATCCGTCCTCGGACTCTGCCTATTCCTTCCAGCCTGACAATTGGTAGCAGTTCTTTTTTCACTCCTTTGGCTACTCTTGTTTCTAGCTCAAGGGTTTGCGGTAGGACTTGCTTGTTGCCAAGAAGCATTGCCAACTCGCGTGTGGCGTGAAGTAGCCACTTCGCGTTCTCGATCGTTCTGTAAAGGTCGCCTGGCTGCACTCTAAATCTTTCAATGATCTGATCTTCGCTCATCTCTTCGATCCATGCTTGCACGGTCATCGCAGTTTTCACTTCGCCGAGAAACTCTTCATACGCCACTGAGTCTTCCCACTCGCCGGGTACATCTGCTAGAAACTCTGCTTTGTGTTCTTCCATGAAAACTGCTATTTCGTCTATTTCTTGAGCGTATGGTCTCAGTACTGGGCCCATGTCTGGCGTGTGGGCGATCATTTGGAGAAGGCTCAGTTCTGTTAGGCAAACGGGTTTTCGCTTTAGCGAGTCGCGGATTATGACGGCTGAAGCTGGGTCTACGTAGAGTTCGCTCACTCGCCTTCCGAATTTTGTGGCATTAATCTCATCGCCAAGGACTTCGATCATTTCCTCATCGTAGAGGTATTTGAGAATCTTGGCTATGAGGCCCTTGATTGCCTCTGTGTCATACTGGTGGGCGTAGAAGGTTCTGCCGAAAAACTCGTAGAGTCCCTGTTCTGTGTGGGCGAAATCTGAGGCTATCGTTGCAAGCACGTGCGACCGCATGATTCTTTCAACGGCTAGCCTCGACCATATGCGCTCTGGGCGGGCGAGGATGTAGCTTTCCAGCAAATAGTCAGCTTCATCTGGGGTCTTTGCTATTAGTAGGGCTTCTCCAAACTTGTCATATTTCGGCCTGCCAGCCCTGCCTGCCATCTGCTTATACTCTAGGACGCTAATCGGGTAGTAACCATACCCCGCTTCGTATCGCCTATAATCCTGCACGACAACCATTCTTGCCGGCAGGTTCACGCCGAAGGCTAACGTTGGGGTAGCCGTCAAGACCTTGATTTTTCCCTGGCGGAATGCATCTTCTACTATTCTGCGGTGTCCCCCTCCCAAGCCTGCATGATGAAAAGCCGTGCCGTGTTTAATCAGTTCTGCAAGTGATTCGCTTATTCTTGTTCTTTCGCCAGCAGCCAGAACCTTTTCCGCTTCGTGCTCCAGCGAACGCTTCAAAGGTTTGGAGAGAGCCTCTTCAACTTCACCTGCAAACTTCTTGGCCAGCATGGCCGCGTTTTTGCGTGTTGACGCGAAAACGAGCGCTTGTCCGCCTGACTTAATGGTGCTCAACACCAAGTTTACGGCGGAATCCCCTGTCTTTTTCTGGATTTTTCTGGCATCGCCGTCCTTGTACTGGATTTCGTCATGTAATAACACTCCTTCCTTCAGTGTGACCGGCCTCCAGTCTGTGGTGACATGTTCTGCCTTGAGCCACGTTGCAATCTCGTCAACATTGTTTATCGTGGCGCTCAATGCGAGAATTTGAATGTCTGGGTTGACCTGCATGAGTCTGGCTAAGACTACTTCAAGTGTAGGTCCGCGCTCAGCATCATTCAGCAGGTGTACTTCATCAGCGACGACCAGCGAAATCTCGTCCATCCATTTGGCCCTGTGCCTTAGGAGTGAATCCGATTTTTCGTTCGTAGTAATGATTACATCGTACCTTTCGAGCCACGGGTCTGTGCTGTCAAAGTCGCCTGTGCTGATGCCAATTCTGATTCGCCTTCCATCCTTCTTGGTTATCGCCGTGTACTTCTTGAATTCGTCAAATTTCTCGTTAGCCAACGCCCTCAGAGGCGTCAAATAGATGATCTTGCCGCCTTTTTCCAGCACATGTTTCAGCGCACATAACTCTGCAACCAGCGTCTTCCCAGAAGCAGTTGGGCTAGCTAAAACGAGATTTCTTCCTTCAAGAGCCCCAGCCTTTATCGCCTCTTCCTGCGGAGGAAAAAGCTCAACAATTCCACCTCTTACCAATATCTCTTTAACTGACTCTGGGACAGACAAATCAGTTATCTTCACGCGAAAGGACCCATCTCCATCTTTCAACAGAATTACCACAATGACAACTTAAAATGTTATGTGTAGCCTTTTTTCTGGGTTACGTTTTTCTAGCAGAGACAGCGTTACTCAAATGAGAAGTCAGTTTGGTCAGGACGGTTGAGTGCAACATGATTGAAAACGTGAAGGAACTGTTAAAGGCGCACAAAGGACTAAAACATGAGGTTTATTTGGACAGTGAAAACTCCAGCATGGTACCGAACGAAGTAATTGAGGCAATGCTGCCGTATTATAGTCGTCGCGCGTTTGGCAATCCTACACTGACGCATAAGCCTGGCTGGGAAGCTTTCGAGACTATAATGATATCATCACAGAAATTAGCCTCTTTCCTTGGATGTAAGGCTCTTGAAGAAATCAACTTTACTCCGGGAGAAACCGAGGCCAACAATCTCGCAATAATGGGAACTGCCGTCCCTATGAGTGATAGGGGCAGGAAGATCGTGATTTCTGAAGTTGAACCTCTAAGCGTGCTAAACGTTGCTGAAATGCTTCAGAAGCGCGGGTTTACCGTCACGAAAATCCCAGTTGACAGTGAAGGCTTCATAAACCTTGAAAAGCTCGGAGAAGCCGTTGACAACGAAACAGTTCTTGTAAGCCTGTCCACCGTGAATCATGAGATAGGGACAATTCAGCCGATAAAGGACGCGGTAGAGGTGGTTAAGGACAAGAATCCCAAGACAATTTTCCACACAGACGCTTCGGATGCCTATGGCAGAATCCGTTTAGACGTCCAAGATTTGGGTGTGGATCTAGCAACTGTGAGCAGCTACAAGATTTTGGGACCGCGGGGAGCGGGTGTTCTATACGTGAAGGAGCACGTTGCTGTGGAGAGAATTCTAGAAGGGTCGATAGGGACGCAGAGACTTTGGCCTGGGATCGAGAACACCCCTTTGATTGTCGGCTTTGGCAAAGCATCTGAATTGGCTTTCCAAAACTTTGAGGAGAACATGAGCCACATGCGAGAATTGCGGGAGAAACTGATTGACAGAATAACTTGCGGGATACCGGACGTCTTGCTGAACGGGCCTACGGGCGATAAGCGGGCGCCTGATAACATAAACATAAGTTTCCTGAGATGCGAGGGCGAAGCACTGACGATCGAGTTAAGCTTGAGCGGCGTTTATGTTTCAAGCGGCAGCGCCTGCTCAAGAAGACTGTTGCAGCCAAGCCACGTTTTGGTTGCCATAGGAAGGAAGTTTGATGAAGCTCATGGAAGCATTTTGATGAAGGTTACGAGGCTGCACACCGAAGAAGACATAAACTATGCTATGAAAGTAATTCCAAGAGCCGTGCAGAGGATTAGAGGCATAACTGGCTCGACTGGAGTTGGATGAAAATGTCGCGTGCGCCACTTCCTTACAACCCCAAAATATTGGAGCTATTTAGGAATCCGAAGAATCTTGGGAAGATGGAAGATGCCACTGTGAAGGCGGTTGCGGGCAACCCCATGTGCGGGGACATGATTACTTTCTACCTGAAAATTGACGAACACGACGTGATTGAAAAAGCATCCTTCGAAAGCTATGGCTGCGCAGCAAACATTGCAACATCAAGTATAGTCACGGAGATGGTCAAGGGAATGAAACTTGAAGATGCCTGGAAAATCTCGTACAAAAGCGTAGCCGAATCTGTAGGCGGTTTGCCAAGCGTGAAGTTCCACTGTGGCATTTTGGCCGTTGGGGCACTCAAAAGGGCTATCAGAAAATACTACGAGAGCAAAGATGCTTGTCCCAGCTGGCTGGAAAAAGAACCAAGTTTCGAAGAGAAACAGGCGCTGGAAGAGGAAGCACTGGCGAAGGCACTTTCAAAGAGAATTAAGCCGGAAGAAGGAAAATAATGCTAGATCCTTACGAGATTCGGAAGGACTTTCCGATTCTGAAGCGAAAAGTGAACGGCTACCCGCTGATTTACTTCGACAATGCGGCAACTTCGCAGAAGCCGAGACAGGTGATTGAGGCAATCAGAGACTTTTACGAAAATCATAACGCAAACGTTCACAGGGCGGTTCACACCCTTTCTCAAGAAGCTTCGGAACTCTACGAGGAAGCGCACGAGGAAGTTGCCAAGTTCATAAACGCCAACGGTATGGAAGAAACAGTTTTTGTAAGAGGCACGACCGAGGCTATCAACCTAGTTGCCTACTCTTGGGGTCTTCGCAATCTCGGGAAGGATGACGAAGTAATAGTATCATTGATGGAACATCACAGCAACATTGTCCCTTGGGAAATAATCTCAAAGATAAACGAATTCAAAATCAAATTCATTGAAGTGAACGGTGATGGGACCTTAAACTACGAATCCTTTGAAAGACTCATGTCTGAGAAGACGAAGATGGTTTGCGTGTCTCATGTTTCAAACGTAACGGGAATAGTGAATGACGTAAAGAGAATCACAAGAGTCGCCCATGAGTATGGTGCGCTGACGTTGGTGGACGGGGCGCAGTCCGTTCCTCATCTTCCTGTAAACGTCAAGGATCTGGGCTCGGATTTTGTTGCTTTTTCAGGCCACAAAATGCTAGGACCAACTGGCATAGGAGTCTTGTATGGTAAGCGGGAAATTCTTGAGAGGATGGAGCCCTTTCACGGTGGAGGCGAGATGATCAGAGAAGTATCATATGATCCTGAGAAGAAGCGCTGTTCTATTGCGTGGAACGTGCTGCCTTGGAAGTTTGAAGCAGGCACACCTAACGTTTGCGGAGCTGTAGGGTTGATGGAGGCAGTGAGATATTTGAAGCGTGTAGGCATGGACAATGTGAAGGAGCACGAGGAAATGCTAACGAAATATGCCCTGCGTCAAATGGAGGGCTGTTGCCCAAAAATCATGATCTACGGGACAAAAGACACTTCCGCCAAGTGCGGCATCATCCCCTTTGGCGTTGAGGGCTTAAGCTCGCATGATATTGCTTTGTTCCTTGACAATTATGGAATAATGGTCAGAAGCGGCTTCCATTGTGCTCAACCGCTGCACGAAATACTGAAACTGAACTCTTCAGCCAGAGTAAGTTTCTACATATACAATACTCGCGAAGAAATCGGCAGATTCGCCGAGGTTCTAAAGGAGATTGAACAGCTCTAATGGTCAATGTGAACGATTATGTGGCCAGAACAGAGGGAACGTGCGGCAAAGAAAAAGATGTCATAGTCATATTCAAGTATGATAAGAAGGATGAGGTCATC
Organism: uncultured Candidatus Bathyarchaeia archaeon; assembly: GCA_964475545.1. Lineage (GTDB taxonomy): Archaea > Thermoproteota > Bathyarchaeia > Bathyarchaeales > Bathycorpusculaceae > DASPTR01. Next base: position 10,053 of record CAYYXF010000022.1, read on the forward strand.
GGGAAAATTCTTCAAAAGGCGAAAATAAAACAATCTATTGCTCGGATGATTTTTGAACTAACCTTCAAAAACTATTCTTTTCGACTTTATCAAAGTGGCAAGGCCATCTTTCGGGATCTGAAGGACAAGGAAGAGTTGAATGGCATCCTGTCTGAGTTGCTGTCATAAATCCACCCGCAAGCTATGAACTAGGATATGATCAAAACTTGAATTAGTCTCTTCCTTGGGTTGCAGTGTGCTTTGTCTGAGGTTTCCTTATTCTCTCTGTTTGTTTTCCAATTTTCTGCAGTATCGTGCGTACAAATGCTCTTATTTCTTTGTCCACTGCAATCAATAGCCCTAGGTAGATCAATCCTCCGACTGCGGTGAGGGCAAGCGTGTCAAACCTTCTTGTTGGATGAGCTGAAAATAGTACTAGTGCCATGACCGACGCGGCACCAACAAATTCTCCTATGCTCTTCCATGGAATCCTAACCTTGACAGCTTTGCGCAAAACGCGATACAAAACAATGAATGTTATCAGACGTACGACAGTGTTGATCGCTGCCACATACGTTGCCATCAGAACCGGGTTATTGCCTGCGAAAGTATTCAATACGTAAAAGGCTGTTGGCAAGGCAATTGCCGAATGAACATACGGTAGAGAAAAAGCAATGAATAGTCTGCTTTTCACAACTTTGTCGAATGGTATTTTTGCTTTTTCATCCACTTTTTCAATTCCATAGAGGACATAAGTGAAAATTGTCGAGACCGTAGAGATCAGAGCATCAATGGCCAATATTACTAGGACCGGTGCTGCGGCGAGATAATATCCACTTTCTTTTAGGAAGATGAGATATGACGTTGGCAAGGCTAATACTCCGGCGGTCATTGGAATAGCAAACATCAAAACAATTCTGAGCGAGACTGTTGCTTCTTCCAAGTTTGGATCTGCTAGAAGTTTAGGCTGTAGCGCAAAGGCCAGAAAAGTGGAATAGGTAATCACGTTTGCGATTTGCAGAGGGGCGTACCAGTAGCCGTATGCTGTTGTTCCTCCATAAATAGTCAGCATCAGAAATATCACGGCAGCAATTCTGTCTCCTAATATGCTGTAGAGGTTAAACGCCGAGCCCTTCAGCCACTCTTTAATGTAACTGAGTACAATTTTCTGCTGAAGTTCCTTCCATATCATCTTGAAGTAGAATGCCATTTTGATGGCGAACGCCACTACAAGGCTGAGAACTGCGCCTAAAAGTCCCAGTTGAAGTCTAATGACGAATAAGTAAACAAATAGGACTTTGAGCACTTCACCAACCAGTAGCCCGTATCCCACGAAGTGTGGTCGTTTTGCTTGTAAACAAGCTTCGAAAACGTTGATTAGATAAGTTTCGATTATTTGAGCAGCGGCAACCACATAGACTAAGACGTATTTTTGCAGGTCGGGGGACGAGGTAATAACTGGGAGTAATGCCAAGTAAACAAGCGTGGCAATAGCGGCCAAAGTCATGTTTCCTACGATTCCAGTCTTAGTTGCCCCTTCCTTATCTCGAGCAACAAATCGCATTGTCCAGAAGGTTATCGGCCCAGAAAACAACGTGAAATATGATATCATCGTCGTTGTGAAAAATCCGAAAGTTCCATAATCAGCTTCTGCCAGTGTGTTTGCCACTACGAGCGTGAAAACGATACCTGTTGCAACTGTGACCATCTTGGCAATGAAAAGTATGACTCCTGAGTAGTGAGTCCTGATTTCTTTCTTTTCCAAGTGGTCACCCGTCGTGGTTTTAAGGAAAGATGAGATCAACTAAAATATCTGTTTTGGCCTCAGTTTCAACCTGACCCTTATCCTGGTTCTGCTGATCCAATTATAAAGGGGGAATAAAGGGCGCTTCATCGCCTGTGGAAGTGCGTCTTTCAGCTCTCTGTGTAATCCTAGCTTGGTGGCAATTCTGCCTTTTCTGGTTAGAGCTATGTAGTAGCGCGTTAGTTGGAATTGGCTGAACCCGTTGTTTTGTTTAAAATCGTCTAGAGTTGGGTGGTTTCCCATACGCCCGTACATGACCCATTCTCTATGGCTGTTAGCGCAGAATTCAACTATTTTGGCCACAAGAGCGTTGTTCACGGCTTTGTCCCAATGCTTCTGCAACGAAAGTATTTGGGATATCATTGTAATTCTGTCGCCGTGGATAAGCTGCACAAATCCGACAAGTTCATCTTGCAAATAGGCTCCTATGTAGGTGGCGTTTTTTATTGAGGCCAAGCCCTTTGTTATTGTCTCCAGGGATATTCCGTAGTGCGGGAAAGCTCTTCCTTGTCTTATTGGGGTTTCGTTGCTAATTTCCCACATACCTTTTGCCAAGCTCGCGTTTGGTTCCGCTATTTCTGTTCTTACTCCGCTTTTTTCCGCTTTGCGGATCATGTTGCGCGTCTTTTTTCCTATGTTTTTCCACCAGTCATCATAACTTGTTATTTTGAGAAGCGCAAGGTTCTCATGTGCCTTTGACCAGGATATTGGAGGGTTTGGTATGATATGGCTCCATTTTCTTTCAAGGAAGGTGAAGATGTCTATTCCCCTTTCGCTGAGTTTTTCCACAAATCTCTTCGTTGGAACAACGTCCCTTTCATATTCTTCTCCGTCTTTGGCTATTTTGAAGAACATTTTCTTGCGAATAGCCACTGTTTGCAAGTCAGCATCTGCGTTCAGAATGCTCCTGAATACTTCGTAGTATGGGCCTCTATGGTTCATTTTTCCTCTTTGAAAGAGCCAAATAGGATGAATGTGTATGACATGGTTCTTTGCGATTTCACTTCTTGCTATCTTGATTGCCTGTTCAGGCGTGCAAGCATAGCATAGGCTGTCTAAACCGATTTTTGCAAACTGATGAAAAGACTGCAATGGGAATTCAGCTGGGACTGCTGGTGTTTTGGCTTTGAATCTTTTCCACATTATTCTCGCAAGCAATCTGGCTGTTCCATGAAAGGTGTAATACCTTATTTCTCTTCCAGTTAATTTTTTAAGCAGTCTCAATTCGCTGTTTGGATCATTCACAATGTGAAGCGCAACCTCATGTTTACCGTTGTCCATCAAGGTCAGCAGTTCCTTGTCCGGTATGGTTTTCGGCGTGAAAAACCAGTAGGCTTTCACTTCTTCTGGCGAATCATTAATCATTCTGGCCACGATTTTCGAGTTCTTCAAATAATCGCTGCCTGTCCTGAGGCTGAATGCCGTGTACAGGAAGCTTCTGATTCTTGATGGATATGGATAGTCCACGTCAATCCTAAGCACTATCAACTGTTTGCTTTCTTCTCCTACGATCTATCTTATGGTTAGGACTTTTACGTAGTAGAGGTCAATATAACTACTTTTCTAGGCTTGAGCCAGTTCATATCTTCTAAGCATTATGAACTGAGGCCATGAACAGGGTCTTATTGAGAGTTGGTTTCCTCAGCTTCAACATGATTAATTGCTTACTGCCAGTGTCCCTGCAAGAAAGTGCTCTTCAAGGGGTCTTATCCAAGAATCGTTTCCAGCAGTTTCTCTACTTCTTTCTTTGAAAGTTCCGTTGTGTCTTTCGAGGTTAACCTTTTGGCGCTTATTCTTTTGAGGTCCTTGTCGGGTGGTTGTGGTAGAACTACTAGCATGTCTTCTGTTTCATAGGCATTTGCCGCCTCGTCCTCTGTCATCAGTTCTTCGTACAGTTTTTCTCCTTTTCTCTTGCCTATCAACTTGACTTTGATTCTTTTGGAATCGTAGCCATATTTTGGTGCAAGCTTTTCTATCATTACTTCTGCAAGTATTCCCACTTTTAGTGCTGGCATTTTGAATATGAATATCTCTTCGCCCTTGGCTATTTGAGCGGCTTTCAGTACTAGTTCTACGGCCCGTTGGGGGCTCATGACAAATCGCATCATGTTTGGGCTCGTGACTGTTACCGGTCCTCCATTCTTGATTTGTTTGTCAAATAGTTCTACTACTGAGCCTCTGGAGCCAAGCACATTTCCGAATCTAACGCATGAGAGAACTGTCTTTCTCAGTCCTCTGTAATAGTTGGCAGCTATTGTTAGTCTCTCGGCGAGTAGTTTTGTTGCTCCCATAACGTTTACGGGGTTCACAGCTTTATCTGTGCTTATGGTGATTACCTTTTCTACGTTTTCATCTATGGCGACTTCTAGGAGATTTTGGGTTCCGATCACGTTGGTTTTTATGGCTTCAAACGGGTTGTATTCACATAGGGGAACGTGTTTCAAGGCTGCTGCATGGAAGATTATGTTTATGTTTTCTGAAGCCATTTTTAATCGTTCTTTGTCTCGAACGTCTCCCACAAGAAATCGGAGGTTATCATACTCTTTCAATTCTTGCTCTAGGCCAAATTGAGCGTTCTCGTCGTTGCTGAAGATTCTGATTACTTTTGGATTGTACTCGAGAAGTTTTCTCACCAGTTCGCTGCCTATTGAGCCAGTGCCACCAGTTATCAGGATCTTCTTGTCTTTGAAAGTTTTTTCCAACGTGTTCTTATTCATTTCTTCATTCCTCCTGAGAAGAACTCTTTGATTGTGCTTGTCGTGAAGTCCATTTCTTCAGTTGTTATTGATGGATAGAGCGGCAGAGTTAAGACTTGCTCAGATATTTCCTCAGTAACTGGCAATTTGCAGTTGTATTTGAGTTCTTTTTGGTAGAAATGTGTCAGATGCACAGGAGAGAAATACACTTTCGTCATAATGCTTTTTTTGGCGAGACGGTTCGCTAACCTGTCTCTAGTTTTTTGGTCCTTCAATATTCTGACGGTATACATTTGATAGACATGGAAATAGTGGTCTGAAAAGGGTTTCGGAAGCACTAGTCCCTTGATCGCTGACAGTTTCCTATGCATGTATTCGGCCTTGCTTCTTCTAATTTTGATTATTTTTTCTATTTTTGCCAGTTGTGAAATACCTAGGGCTGCGGTGATGTCTGACATTCTGTAGTTGGTTCCCAGGGTTATATAATCCATGGCTTCTTGTGTGGTGAAATAGTTTGATTTCTCCTGTCTCCCATGTGACCTGACTAGTTTCAGTCTCTCATAGATTTCTTTGGAATCTGTAACCACTGCTCCTCCGTCGCCGGTTGTTATCACCTTGTTTTGGCAGAAACTAAGCATTGCAGAGTCGCCGAAAGTGCCGACTTTTTGGTTTTCAACTCTTGCGCCAATGGATTCTGCAGCGTCTTCTATGAGTAGCGAGTTGTTGTCTTCGGCAACTTCTTTCAATTCTCTTATTAAGCAGGGGGAACCGCCGTAATGAACTGGGATAATTGCCTTTGTTCTTTTTGTGATTTTTTCTTTGACGTCTTGCGGGTCTAGCCCGTAGGTTTTGGGTTCTATGTCTGCGAATACTGGTTTGGCGCCTGCAAGGAGAACGGTGTTTGCTGTGGCAATGAAGGTGAAGGATGGAACAATTACTTCGTCTCCTTCTTTGATTTTGTGTGCTAGGAGGGCGGCGTGCAGGGCGGTGGTGCCGGAATTGAAAACAACAGCATGCTTAGTGCCAATGTATTCAGCTATCTTCTTTTCAAATTCATTGGTTTCTGGGCCACATGTCCAGTACATTCCTCTTTTGATAATCTTGGTTACGGCTGCAACGTCCTCTTTGTCCCAAAATATTTTGAACAGCGGGATTTTCCACAAGTTCCTCTCAACTCTTCTTTCTGCTTCTGACTTTTCTGCTGATTTTTGCGGGTACACCGAAGGCTATTGCATTAGCTGGAATATCGCTGTTCACAAAGCTAAACGCTCCGATTGTAGAGTTTTCGCCTATCGTGACGCCGGGCATTACGACGCTGTGGGTACCGATCTTGCAGTTCTTCTTTAGTACGACTGGTCCTTTTTTCTTATCTATTGTGGATACAGAGTATATGGC
>CAYYXF010000023.1:0-10913 GCA_964475545.1 uncultured Candidatus Bathyarchaeia archaeon
CCTATAGCCAGAATCAACGGGTTCTCAGGACTAAGCGGATCCACACCTGCCTTCGAATAGTCCAGCCACATTCGAATGCCTAAGCCTATTCCGCCAATATACTTCTTTGCATAGTCCTCATTCAAAGGCTCAACATGAGTCTTTCCGGAGGACAAATCCACGTGGAGTATTCGGCCAGCATAACCAAACAACATGCATTCACTCCATGCTAGTCGGAACTAAAGTTTTGGTGTTTATATTAATTTATCCCCCCAATACTCAGGAACTTCACATGTCTAAGCGAAAGATGAATAGTCCTTCGATAGTAGGTTTGGCGAATCCGTTAGTGAACGAAAATTGGAAAAAAAGAGGCTAGAGCGACTCTTTCAAGAGTTCAAGAACATCTTTTACGGCAATCTTGTTTTCGATGTCAAGCACTTTCACAGCGTCTTCCAAAGTTGTCACACAGAATGGACAGGCCACGGCGATCGTGTCAACGCCCAAATCCAAAGCTTCTTTCACTCTGTTCACGCATGGTCTCTTCTCAGGCTGCGCATCTTCTGTCCAAACTCTTCCAGCGCCACCACCGCAACAGTAACTGCTCTGCCTTGTTCTCTTCATTTCAACGAGCTGCAAGCCGGGTATCGCCTTCAAGACCAGCCTCGGCGGGTCGTACACTTCGTTGCGTTTTCCGAGGAAGCATGGATCGTGGTAGGCGACTTTTTTCTTGACAGGTTTCGTAGGCTTGATTTTGCCCTGCTTGATAGCATCTGCCAGGAACTGCGTGTAATGCTGAACATTAAGTTTCTCATCGCTGTAGGGCTTATCATTTTTGAACGTGTTGTAGCAATGCGGTGACAGAGTCACAATCTTGCCTGCTTTGAATTTCCTGAACATGTCAAGGTTATGCACCGCAAGTTCTTCGAACAATCCTCTTTCGCCTAGGCGGAGCATGTGGTCTCCGCAACACCATTCCTCAGTTCCAAGTGTAGCGAAATTCACGCCCAGGTGATTGAAAATCTGCACCATGTTTCTTGCTACCTCTTGGTTTCTGAGATCGTAGACGTCCGAGCAGCAAACGAAAAACAGCACATCGGCACTTGTGACTGTCGGGTAGGTTTTGACGTTCAGTTCCTTTGCCCAGTCCATCCGTTTGCTCTGATGCGTGCCCATTGGGTTGCGGTATTTGTAGACTCTTTCAAGCACTTCTACTACCGTCTTCGGAAGGTTTCCGGCTTCCACCAGCAAGCTGTGGTCATCAACAATGGCGTTTGCACAGCCAACAAGTTTCGGACAGAACAATGTGCACGAATTGCACTGCGTACACAGCCAGATGTTGTCAACCATCGGCTTCAGCCTTCCAGGGCATCCCTGATCTCTCGAATCTGCGATGAACCTATAATTCGCGGTTAGGGTTGCGGGTCCAAGGAACTTCTCGTCGATCGCGGCTGGACAGGCTGAATAGCAAATTGAACATTTTATGCAGAGCGTCAGGTCCCAGAACTTTTTGAGTTCCTCTGGCGATTGTACGAATTCAATAGGCTTCCTGAACTCCTCTTCAGGCTTGATGAGAATCGTCTTGGTCTTCTTGTACTGATCAAAGAATGGCTCGATGTCCACGACCAAGTCTTTTATGATGGGCAAGTTCGCAACGGGCTCGATTGCAAGCAAATCAGCGTTAAGATGCAGCACCTGCGTGTAGCACGCCAGCATAGGCTGACCGTTAATGTTGACGGCACAGCTCCCGCAGATTCCCATCCTGCACGAATGCCTGAACGTCAACGTTCCATCCAAATTGTCTTTGATATACAACAGAGCGTCAAGTACAGTTGTTCCCTTGCGAATCGGCACTCTGTATGTGGACACATAGCTCTTCTTGTTTTCTGGATTGTACCTGCTTATCTTAAACTCGACAACTTTCTCAACTTTCGTGCTCACAGCATTCATCCTCCTAGTAGGTCCGAGCCACCGGCGGCCACCTTGTAATTGTCACTGGCATGTACTCAAGCCTCGGTCCATCGTTGGTGCAGTATGCCAACGTGTGTCTCAGCCAGTTCTGATCGTCGCGTTTTGGGAAATCAATTCTTGAGTGTGCTCCCCTAGATTCTGCCCTCGGAAGTGCAGAGGCCACCGTGACTTCAGCAAGTTCCAAGCTGAAATCAAGCTGCAACACATTGAACAATCCAGTGTTAAAGGGCAAGCCTTTGTCCTCAACTTTCGCGTTCTTGAACCTTTTCCTGAGCGCTCTTATCTCATTCAAAGCACTTTCGAGCTGGTCGCCTTTTCGGTAAATCCAGACCTTGTCATTCATCACGCGTCTCATTTCATCTCTAATGACGGCAACTTTCTCAGGGCCATCTCTCCTGATTATTTCAGATATTCTGTTCTCCTCAGCCAGAAGCTTCTCGTGCGGTATCTCGCGAAGACTGGTTGATGATGCATGTTTGGCAGCTTCCTCCCCTGCCACTGCTCCGAAAACTAGGCAGTCTGCCGTGGAGTTTGTGCCTAACCTGTTTGCACCGTGTACACTCATGCATGAGCATTCTCCAGCCGCATACAACCCTGCAATCGGAGTTTCAGCCTCAATGTTGGCTTTGATGCCTCCCATCGAATAGTGCGCCGCCGGCCTTATCGGTATGACCTCCTTGACGGGGTCAACTCCGCCAAGCTTTATAGCGACATCCCGGATGAGCGGCAATCTCAGGTTTATCTTCTCCTCACCTAAGTGTCTAAGGTCTAAACCAATGTATGGGCCGTAGGGTCCTTGTAGGCCCCTTCCCTCATTGATTTCAGTCTGTTCTGCCCTAGAAACAACGTCTCGTGGTGCCAGCTCCATTTTCTCCGGCGCATATTTTTTCAGGAAGCGTTCGCCGTTGGCGTTTATTAGATATCCGCCTTCGCCCCTTGCTCCTTCAGTTATGAGCACGCCTGAAGGCACAAGGCCTGTTGGGTGGAATTGGACGAATTCCATGTCCTCTAGCGGTGCGCCGGCCCTGTAGGCCATGGCCATTCCGTCGCCAGTAGTTGAATGTGAAAAAGTCGTGAACTCGTACATTCGTTCGTGGCCTCCCGTGGCGACCACGATGGACTTTGCCCGGATGGCCTGCATTTCTCCAGTCTTCATTTCTATGCCTGTCAATCCAACAGCAGTCTTGTCTTCGGTTATGATTGACGTGGCAAACCATTCATCATAGAATTTCAAGTTGCCGTATGTTATGGCCTTGCCATAAATCGCATGCATCTCGTGGAACCCCGTCATGTCAGCAGCAAAGCATGCCCGTGGAAAAGTGTGTCCTCCGAAGGGTCTCTGGTCTATCTTGCCCTCGGCCGTGCGGCTCCAGGGGCATCCCCAATGTTCAGTTAGGACTATTTCTCTGGGCGCTTGTCTGACAAAGAATTCCACCACGTCTTGATCTGCAAGAAAATCGGCGCCTTTCACAGTGTCGTAGGCATGCAGGTCGAACGAGTCTTTTTCGTTCATCACAGCCCCCGTTCCGCCTTGGGCGCAAACAGAATGTGACCGCAACGGATGATGCTTGGAGAGAACCGCTATGTCCAGCTTGTTGCTGACTTCTGCCGCTGCGACTGCAGCCCTGAGCCCTGCGAGGCCAGCTCCGACAATCACGAGATCGTGAGTATGCTTTTCCATCAGTTTCACCAGTTTTTGAAGATTAACTTAGGCTGTAACCATGCTTTATAGTTTTTCCAATCTGTAACACGATAACAATGTTCACCGAGCTTGCGAAGACCATTGATTGAAAGCGGTCTTTACAAGATTTTTATACCTCATTCCAACTCTCTAAGTGTGAAAGTTCATGTTTAACGCCGAAAGGTTCATAGACGAATCCGCCAGCAAACTGAAAGACTCGATAAGAGGCAAAGCTGTCATCGGAGTCTCTGGCGGAGTCGACTCTACAACCGCTGCAATCTTGGTGAACAGGGCTGTAGGCGAGAATCTTTTGTGCGTTCTAGTTGACACTGGTTACATGAGAAAGAATGAAATTGCGGACAACGAGAGAACGCTGAAAAAGCTCGGTTTGAACGTTCTCGTTGTTGATGCTAAGGAACGATTCTATCAGAAACTCAAAGGAACAGTCGATCCGGAGCAGAAGCGCAAGATCATCGGCGAACTGTTCATCAGGGTTTTTGAAGAAGTCGCCAGAAAAGAAAACGCGAAATACTTTGTTCAGGGCACCATTGCGCCGGACTGGATAGAGAGCGGAGGAGGCCTCAGAGACAGGATTAAGTCTCATCATAATGTTGGAGGCTTGCCTGAAAAAATCGAGTTTGAGATCATCGAGCCTCTTCGAGACCTTTACAAAGATGAAGTTCGAATTGTGGGGCGAGCCTTAGGTTTGCCAGCAGAGCTTTATGAGCGACAACCATTTCCAGGGCCCGGATTAGCCGTGAGGATTATTGGTGAAGCCACTCCGGAAAATGCAAGAATTGTCCGTGAAGCTTGCGCCATAGTGGAGGAAGAGATTGAAAAGGCAGCGGCAAATGGACGGATGAACCGGCCTTGGCAGTACTTTGCTGTTCTGCTGCCATGCAAGGCTGTTGGTGTTCACGGTGACGTAAGGGCTTATGGGCACGTGGTTGTGGTTCGAGCCGTTGAAAGCTTGGATGGGATGAGTGCCGCTTACTCGAAGATTCCACATGAAGTTTTGGAAACGATCTCGGTTAGGATCACGAACACTTTGAAGGACGACGTGAGCAGGGTAGTGTTTGACATAACAAACAAGCCGCCGGGGACGATTGAGTATGAGTAATCCCATAAAAGTCTACGTCGTTGACAATGGAGGCCAATGGACTCACAGAATCTGGCGAGTAGTCAGAGAGCTCGGATGCCAAGCCAAAATTATCGCGAACACTACACCAACAGGTGAGATTGATGCTGACGCTCTCATATTGAGCGGCGGAGCTCCCCGTGTCGCCTGGGAATCTCCGAAACTGGGAAACTGCATCGACTATTTTGAGCATTTCAAAGGCCCAATTCTCGGCGAATGTGTTGGCATGCAGCTTATGGCCCTCCACTTCGGCGGAAAGGCAGGCCCCGCTGAACTTCCGGAATATGGCCTGTCAAGACTGAGAGTTATCGCAGAGGACGACTTGTTCAAGGGATTACCTAGAGAGTTTCTGGTCTGGGAATCACATAATGACGAAGTGAAAGACGCGCCGAATTTCATGATTCTGGCCATGTCTGACAACTGTAAGATTCAGGCTGTGAAGCACGTGAAGAAGCCCTTCTACGGTGTTCAGTTTCATCCGGAAGTGAATGACACTGAGCATGGCAGCCAGATCCTGGCGAATTTTGTCAATGCAGTATGTGCAAAATGAGAAGCGAACGAGCGAAACTGTCTTCAGCCTGAGACGGTGGAAAATCAGTTTTGAAGCCGATTTGGCGTCGGCCTTCTGAATATGAGTTACTCTTTTATCGGCAAACGTTCAATCAAAACCAGAGGAAAAAGGCTTGGCTTCGATTCAGTATTTTCAAGACAGCAGATACGCGGTTCTGAAGAAGTGGATGAGAACCTGTTTGCTAATAGGCTGAGACGCTTACGAAACGGAGCTTGCTGAGCTCCATCATTGGCCCGAGATGGTAATTGTCAGAATCAAACCTAGCCTAGCAATCAGTGGGGAAAGCGTTGGCGACGAAGCATTCATAGATTTCCTAGATTTGGAAAATGAAAAAGCATACTCCAAGAGATGTGCTCACTACTAGACGGCTGTGGGCCAAAAATACCGACTTGCATGCGCTACGACTGAAACACGCGTTATTCCTCAGCTTGAGACAATGAAGCCCATCTATCTAGAGCCTTGCAGTACATGTCTATTCTCTGAGGACAGCAAGTATAGTAATAACCCCAGCAGCATTCAAAACATACAGCGGCTTTTTCCAATCTGCCACCCTTCTGATGTTGTCTAAGAAAAACTATCGCTTTCTTAGGCTCATTGCAGCCCCTAGGAGTATCCATTGATGCCCTAGCAACAAAATGAGTCTTCTTCTTTTCAGTCTTCAAACGAACGCCACCTGCTTCGCTCAGAAGCTGCCACACTCGTTCAAAAGAATTCTCTAAGTCGACAATTCCGCCATGCGGTTCAATCTTGACCAAAGAACACACCTTCAGCCTATCAAGCGTTTACTGTTGTAGGAGTAACGAAGCCTACGCGCGAGCTACGATCTTATCATTGTAAGAAGCATCTTGAACTTCGCATTTGCCTTCAAACTGTGCGGCTGGTTGGCTGGCATTATTATTATTTCCCCTGACTTCAGACGATGCGTCTTTCCCGAGATGGTTATTTCTGCCTCACCATCGATGATTTCAGCCAGCGCATCATACGGCGCTGTGTGCTCGCTTAATCCTTGCCGTTCATGAAAGGCAAACAGCGTCACTGTTCCTGCTTTCTTGTCGATCAATGCTCGACTTACCACTGATGCTTCCTGATACTCAATCAGATCGGCCAGCTTGGCTGCTTTCGGTTCGGACCTCTTGCTTTTTTCCATGCTGATCCTTCGCTACGATTAGTCAACACGAAGCTAATCAATTTTTCTTCTTTTCCATCTTCGCGAAAATACAGGTTTCACTCGGTGTAGGACATTCCATAGCAGGATGATGCAAGCATTTTCTGTTCTTCGATTTTTCATTTTTTGCCATGCTTGTGTCGAGCACCTAAATCAATTCATTAAACTCAACGCTCGTCCTCCAATATTTAAGCGCGTGCATTTACAAAGACAGCCGGTGGCCTTGAAGAGCGAGGAGAACGAAAGAAAAGTGGAGTTGCGTTGAGAAACTCTTTTATGATGTGTCTGCAAAGCCATTAGATGTTTCGAAAGAGAAAGGAATCAGCATGTTTGTCGGAATGGATCACGTGGGCATTGCCGTAAAGAACTTGGACGACGCAATTCATGTTTATCGTGACGTTCTTGGCTTCAAGCTTGAAGGTGTTCACGTCTTAGCGGAGAGGAAGGTCAAAGTGGCCATGATCTCGACAGGCGGCAAGACTCAGATTGAACTCTTGGAGCCGCTTGGCAGCGACAGTACGATTGCCAAGTTTCTCGAGAACCATGGCGAAGGCATTCATCATTTTGCTGTCGAGGTCAAAGACATTGAAGGCGTTTTAGCCGAGCTGAAGCGAAAGGGTGTCACGTTAATTGATGATAAGCCTAAACCTGGCGCTGAAGGAAAGAAAATTGCCTTTGTTCATCCGAAGAGCACCAAGGGCGTTCTCTTGGAGCTTGTGATGAGATAGCTTTTGCCATCAGCTTCAACGTCTGCACTTTTCTACGTGGGCTCCTACTTGATCCTGGAAGAGTGAACGGTGGCTGACTTAGGGTGAGCGCAAAGATCAACGTGAACAAGCTTGCAGAAGAGCTGCACACTAAGCATCTAGGCAAAAGCATAATCTTCAGCAGTGCGGTCGGTTCCACGAATGATTGGGCCAAGGAACTGGCAATACTCGGCGCGCAAGATGGAACAGTCGTCATTGCTGAAACTCAAACTCACGGTCGTGGAAGGCTGAACAGAAAGTGGGTCTCACCGCGTGGCGGTTTATGGCTGTCACTCGTGCTCAGACCGAAGCTTAGACCTGCGGAAGCCAGCAGACTTGTGTTTGTGTGCGGCTTGGCTGTGGCTGAGACTCTGCACCAACTGTATGACTTAAGAGTGGAAACTAAGTGGCCCAATGACGTGTTGGCAAACGGGAAGAAAGTCTGCGGAATACTGGCAGAAATGAACACGAAGGGCGAAAAACTCAATTATGTCATATTAGGCATCGGAATCAACGCAAACTTCAAAGTGGAAATCCTGCCTGAGCAATTGCTGGAAAATGCAACCTCGCTGAAGACCGAACTTTGCACAAGGATCAGTCTAGAACAGCTACTGAAAACCCTGCTTGAGAAGCTCGAAAACGCCTACGCTTTGTTCATGAATCAAGGGTTTGATCCCATTCTGAAAGAATGGAAAAAGTATGCCAGCTTTCTGGGGAGCCAAGTTGAAGTGACAACAACCACCGAAAAATGGAAAGGCACAGCATTCGACGTTGACAATGACGGCTCGCTAATGTTGAAGCTTGGAGACGAAACAACAAGACGTGTTATGGCAGGAGACATCCAAATTCACCCAAACAAACATGAAACCAACAGTCACTGAATGTTACCCCCGAGAACTCGAGCACTATCTCGCCACGTGGCAACAGCAGAGAATTCACTGGAAAACGTAGAAACACAATGAAACCAAACCGCGCCATCAGCTGCCGCATGGTTGCCACTATTGCTGCAGGAAAAGTTGTGACTAAAGTACAGGCTCAAGCCAACATAGAGCCAGACCCTTCCATATGTTCTAAATACCCCCAAAGCAAATAATACCCAACAATCAGAGGGAACGTAGGTTGACTCAAGCCAAAGAACCAACCGTCAACGAAAAGATCAAGCATCTAAAGGAACTGAGCGAACAAGCCAAGCAAGGCGGCGGCCAAAAACGAATAGAAGAACAACACGCAAAAGGCAAACTGACCGCAAGAGAACGCATCGAAACCTTACTTGACCCAGGAAGCTTCAACGAACTCGACCAGTTCGTAGTCCACCAATGCACAGAATTCGGCATGGCAAACCGAAAAATCCCAGGCGACGGCGTCATAACCGGCTACGGCACAATGAGCGGCAGACTTGCCTACGTCTTCTCCCAAGACTTCACCGTCTTCGGCGGCTCACTAGGCGAAATGTTCGCAAAAAAAGTCTGCAAACTCATGGACCTCGCACTAAGAACAGGCGCACCAGTCATAGGCTTAAACGACAGCGGCGGCGCACGAATCCAAGAAGGCGTAGCAAGCCTCGCAGGCTACGGGGACATCTTCTTCCGAAACGTCATAAGCTCAGGCGTCGTGCCACAAATATCCGCAGTCCTCGGTCCATGCGCAGGCGGAGCCGTATACTCCCCAGCCCTAACCGACTTCATAATCATGGTCGACAAAACAAGCCACATGTTCATCACAGGCCCAGACGTAGTCAAAACAGTATTAGGACAAGAAGTAACCTTCGAAGAACTCGGCGGAGCCATGATCCACAGCCAAACCAGCGGAGTAGCCCACTTCATCGCAAAAGACGAACAACAATGCATCCAAATCATCAAAAAACTCCTAAGCTACGTCCCAAGCAACTACCTCGAAGACCCACCAGCAATCGAGCCAACAGACGATCCGAACCGCACAGACGAAACACTAGCAAAAATCATCCCAGACGACCCAGACAAACCCTACGACGTGAAAGAAATCATCCTACGCATCGTTGACGACGGCGAATTCCTTGAAGTCCAACCACTATGGGCCCAAAACATCGCAATCGGCTTCGCACGGCTAAACGGCAAAAGCATAGGAATAGTCGCAAACCAGCCCGCACACTGCGCAGGCGCCTTAGACATAAACAGCTCAATGAAAGCAGGAAGATTCGTGCGCTTCTGCGACGCATTCAACATCCCAATAATCACCTTCGTCGACGTACCAGGCTTCCTACCAGGCATAGAACAGGAACACGGCGGCATAATCAAACACGGCTCAAAACTACTATACGCCTACTGCGAAGCCACAGTCCCAAAAATAACCGTAATACTCAGAAAAGACTACGGCGGCGCCTACGACGTCATGGGCAGCAAACACAGCGGCGCAGACATCAACTACGCCTGGCCAACAGCAGAAATAGCCGTCATGGGACCACACGGAGCGATAAACATCATATTCCGCAAGGAAATCCAAGAGGCCAAAAACCCCGAACATAAACACGCCGAATTAGTGGCTGAATACCGCCAGAAATTCGCAAGCCCCTACATAGCCGCACAAAAAGGCTACATCGACGAAGTCATCGACCCAGCCCAAACGAGGCCAAAACTCATCAGCGCCCTCGAAAGCCTAAGCACAAAACGCGAGCCACGACCGACCAGAAAACATTCAAACCTACCACTATAAGCCAAAGCGCATAATACTCGCACAAATTGGTCAAGCCCTCGCTATGTGCGAATCTCTTATGAAATCACTCGAACACACTTCAAGAGGCGTTTGACAACGGACGAAAAAAAGCTAAGCCGAGAAACAATAATCCAAACCCTTGCTAACGCCTTGAAGTCACTAGACTACGTCCACGCTTTCTGGGAAGGAGGCGCCGCAGCCTTCAATCGAATCGACGAGTGGTCAGACATTGACATCTACTTGCTCGTCGACCACGACAAAGTCGAGCAGACATTTCTCGCAGTCGAAAAGGAACTGAAAGCATTATCCCCGATCAAACAAAAGTATGACGTGCAACAAACGGCATGGCCAGGCGTCTTCCAAGCCTTCTACAAACTAGAAAAAACAAGCGAATACCTCCTCATAGACCTTGCAATCCTAACACTCAGCAGCAAAGAAAGATTCCTCGAACCAGAAATCCATGGCAACACTGTATTCTACTTCAACAAGGATAACATGATTAAGCCCCCATCATTGGATAAGCAAGCATTTGCCTCGAAACTACGCAAAAGGCAGGAGAGGCTGGAGGCAAGGTTCAAAGTGTTCAACATCTTCGTGCAGAAGGAAATCAACAGACGGAACTACCTTGAGGCCATAGACCTCTATTACGCAGTCACACTTGCCACGCTCGTCGAAGCTCTGCGCATTAAATACAATCCCTTCCATCATGACTTCAAAATGCGCTACATACACCACGAACTTCCACCTAGAATAATTCACAGACTAAAGCAGCTCTTCTTTGTCAAAGATGAAAAGGATCTGCAAGAGAAATACAACAAGGCAACTGAATGGTTCACTAGGTCCTGTCAGAAACTACGAAAAGGGCAGAGAAAAGCTAAATGAAATACTGCAAAATGCTCAGCACGCTAAAACCTTATAGGACTGTCACGATTTCCTATTGAGATACCAACATGATCACATGTTTCGTGTTTGGAAGG
>CAYYXF010000023.1:11013-15384 GCA_964475545.1 uncultured Candidatus Bathyarchaeia archaeon
TGTCACGATTTCCTATTGAGATACCAACATGATCACATGTTTCGTGTTTGGAAGGAATGATCAATGAACAAGGATACAATCAAAACGGAAGAAGACGTTGCCCGTTTCTTGACAGACAAGACAGAATTCGAGAAGAAAGTCCTTATTGCCACATTCAAAATTCCACGGGGAAAAGTCAGCACGTACAAGAGAATAGCGCAAAAAGTTGGTAAACCTCATGCTTATCGGGCTGTCGCTAATGCACTGCACAAGAATCCGCTCCACCCTATTGTTCCCTGCCACCGCGTTGTCAAATCTGACGGTGAATTTGGGGGAGAGAAAAAGGGAGCCGAATCCAGAAGAAGGCTCGTAGAGAAAGAGGGCGTCCCAATCGAAAACGATAGAGTCAAGATAAGTGACGACGTACTATTCTAGTGCCCACATGCGAGGCTAAGCAGACTCGTTAAGGACGATCCTACTCGCATTCGACGTCAGAGGCTCGTCAATGCAGAAACCGCCTCCAACACCTAAATGATTTAATAAGCCTTCACTTACCCTTTCTACTCTCAAGCTTAATGCACATGTTGAGGGATTCTAGACGCCGCCTAGCAGACCTGTCAAAATCACGGATACAACATTCCGGGATGCTCACCAAAGCCTGATGGCTACTAGAATGAGCACCGAATCCATGCTCAAAATAGCTGAGAAGATAGACCAAGTTGGCTTCTTTTCACTTGAAGCTTGGGGCGGAGCCACATTTGATGTTGCTATACGTTATCTTGCAGAGGATCCGTGGGAACGAATACGCCTGCTTAAAAAACACGTTAAGGAGACGCCGCTTCAGATGCTCTTGCGTGGCCAGAACGTGGTTGGCTACCGCAACTACCCAGATGACGTTCTTGTCAAGTTCGTTGAAAAAGCCGCCGAAAACGGCATAGACATTTTTCGCGTCTTCGACGCATTGAACGACATTCGCAACATGGAAGTCGCGATTGAAACAGTCAAGAAAATGGGCAAACACGCGCAAGGGACAATCTGCTACACCATAAGTCCAGTTCACACAGTTGAGCACTTTGTGGAGTTTGCCAAGAAGCTTGCCACGCTTGAGTGTGATTCGATCTGCATAAAAGACATGGCAGGCATGCTTGCACCGCAGCCAGCTTATGAACTCATTACTGCACTGAAAAAGAAAGTGGGCTTACCTGTCCATCTGCATAGTCACAGCACAAGCGGCATGGTGATGATGACATATCTGCGCGCCTGCGAAGCAGGAGTCGACATACTTGACACTGCATTCTCGCCCTTAGCATGGGGAACTAGCCAGCCGCCTGTCGAGTCAGTCGTCGCCGCACTCAAGGATATGCCTTATGACACAGGTCTAGATCTGGCACTGCTCAGCGAGATTGCCGCATACTTCAGAGAATTGCGCGAAAAATACTATGACCCGCTGAAGCTTATAGACCCTAAAGCTGAACGAGTGGACGCCTCAATAATAGTCCACCAGATCCCAGGTGGAATGTTCAGCAACCTGCTTGAACAGCTCAGAGAACAAAAAGCTCTAGACAAGCTCAACCAAGTGCTTGAAGAGGTTCCGAGGGTTCGAAAGGAATTAGGTTACCCGCCACTTGTAACGCCTACAAGCCAGCTTGTTGGAATACAAGCCGTTTTCAACGTCATTTCTGGCAAACGCTATGGCATTGTGCCGAAGGAAATAAAGGATTATGTGAAAGGCTTGTATGGAAGTCCCCCAGCCCAAATTGATCCCAAGGTGAAGAAGAAAATCATAGGCGACGAACAGCCCATAACAGTAAGACCGGCAGACCTTTTGGAACCCGGGCTCAACAGAATCCCAGAAGATGTGAAACCATACATTGAAAGTGAAGAAGACAAGATAACCTATGCTCTCTTCCCACAAACAGCCTTAGAGTTTTTCAAGAAACGAAAAGCCAAGCGAGACGAAACCAAGATCGGGATTCAACCCGAGAAAATTGCTGAGCTTGAACAGGCTGCCGCAGTTTCAGTGGCCATAACTGCCTTTCTAACAGGCTCAAGCGGCATCAAAGCGCTCACGCTTGTCAGGCCAAGAACCGGCACCGCAAACTGGGTTTTAGCAGGTAGACAAAGCTTGTCCGAACATGGTGCATAGCCATGCCAACTTACGAGATTTTCATAGACGGGAAACCACAAAGAATCGAACTTGCAAAAAACAGTGAAAGATCCTTCACTGTTAAGGTTGAAGGAAAATCTGCAAAAGTCGAATTACAGACTGACAGGCTTAACCTAGACAAGCCATTCTCATTGAGCATCGAAGGCAGAAACTACCAAGTAGAGTTGCCTAAAGTTGACCGCGAAAAGCCTTTTCAGATAAAGGTTAATGGAGCCGCATTCAACGCCGAACTGAAAACGCCAATAGCAAAGGCAGCACTAGCAAGTCTTGCTCCGACACCGTCAGCACCAGCAAAGAGGGCTGTTACAAGAAACCAGGTCGTGGAGGGAGCTATAACTGCGCCAATGACAGGCAAGATTGTGTCAGTTAAGGTCAAGAAGGGTGATTCCGTCAAGGCAAATCAAGTTCTCTGCGTTATTGAAGCGATGAAAATGGAGAACGAAATAGGCGCGCCAAGAGCGGGCGCAGTGCAAGAAGTGAATGTTGCTGAGGGCTCATCAGTAAGCGAAGGCGATGTTCTCTTTGTCGTTGGCTAGAAAATCGAAGAAGGCTTGTGTTCTCCGAATACCTCACGCAAAGTGCCGCATATCTCGCCTAGCGTTGCATACTCTTTCACGGCATGCAGCACAAATGGCATAAGATTCATGTTCTCGTTCTCAGCTGCCCTACGCAATCTAGCCAAAGCTTCGTTCACTCTAGCGTGGTTTCTTTCGCGTTTGATTCGTTCTAGGCGTTCCGTCAGTCTTACTTCGCTTTTCGGATCTATCTGCAGAATCTTTATCGGAACCTCTTCCTCGTTTTTATACTCGTTCACTCCTACTACGATGCGGTTCTTGACTTCAACTTCCTTCTGATGAAGGTAAGCACTGTCCGTGATTTCGCGTTGAACAAACCCTTTCTCAATGGCAGCAACTGCCCCGCCCATCGCATCGATCTGCTCAATGTACTTCTCAGCCCTCTTCTCAATCTCCTTCGTTAGGTACTCAATGTAGTAGGAGCCTGCAAGTGGGTCGACACTGTCTACCACGCCGCTTTCATACGCTATTATCTGTTGGGTTCTAAGCGCAACTAGCACAGCCTCATTGCTTGGCAGCGCATAGGCCTCATCAAACGAGTTGGTGTGCAGAGATTGAGTTCCCCCTAAAACAGCTGACAAAGCCTGCAAGGCCACGCGGACAATGTTGTTGTGCGGTTGCTGAGCTGTAAGAGAAACACCCGAAGTCTGAGTGTGAAAGCGTAGCATCCAGGAACTGGGGTTCTTTGCTCCGAAACGTTCACGCATGATCTTGGCCCACAGTTTGCGGGCGGCTCTGAACTTCGCAACCTCCTCGAGGAAATTGTTGTGTGCAGCGAAGAAGAAGGATAAGCGACCTGCAAACCTGTCTAAGTCTAATCCTCTGTCCACTGCTGCTCGGACATAGGAGATCGCGTCTGCAAATGTAAATGCAAGTTCCTGAACTGCTGTTGCTCCAGCCTCTCGGATGTGGTAGCCGCTTATGCTTATGGTGTTCCATTCAGGCATGTTCTCTGAACAATATTCAAAAATGTCTGTAACTAGCCGCATTGAAGGCTTAGGAGGGAATATGTACATGCCTCTGGCTGCGTACTCTTTCAAAATGTCGTTTTGAACCGTTCCGCCAAGCTTGGACTTGGCTAGCCCCTGCTTCTGTCCAACTGCAATGTACATGGCAAGCAAAACGTTAGTCGGCGCATTTATGGTCATAGAAGTTGTAATCCTATCCAAAGGGATTCCATCGAATACGATCTCCATGTCCTTCAAACTGCTCACGCTTACCCCTGCCCTGCCCACTTCGCCGTGTGACAGTGGATGGTCACAATCATAGCCGACCTGCGTTGGAAAGTCAAAAGCTACGCTTAAGCCCTTCTGACCTTGGGAAAGCAGATACCTGAAGCGCTGATTCGTCTGCTGAGCTGTGCCGAAACCTGCATACTGTCGCATAGTCCACAAACGTGCACGGTACATTGTCGGGTAGACGCCACGTGTGAGTGGATACTCGCCTGGAAAACCAGAATCTTTCAGATAATCAAGATCTGCAATGTCATCCGGTGTGTAGACCCAGCTGACGGGAATGCCTGAGCTCGTGGTAAATTCGCCTTTCTCTGGAAGTTTGCTAAAGCTTCTGGACAGTGTTTCATTCTCCCACTTTTTCTTCAGTTCGCGTATTTCGTTCAGCTTGTGCTTGTCAAACACCATTGAAAACACC
>CAYYXF010000024.1:0-15127 GCA_964475545.1 uncultured Candidatus Bathyarchaeia archaeon
ACAGCTGACTTGGCCTTTTTAGCCTATTACAGAAGCTCTTTGATATCACTTTCCAAGTGCCCTTCGAGGTCCTGCTTGCCATATTGCGCTTGGACTCAGAAGCGGAAAAAGTATTCACAAGCCTTCAGCACTATTTTTCCCCGCCTCGAGCTTCATCGTACCTCGATTTCCTCATCGTCCGTACTCTTAGGAAACCAAGCAGGTTTATTTGTGTTTTCCAAGGATTTCCGGGCTAGGGGACAAAGACCGCGCGTTATGGTCTCTGGGAGTAACTGCAAACTTCGTGGAAATTGAATGGAAATGAGAGAAACCAACCCCGATGCAAGAAGAATTGCTTTTTTGCACGTTAATCTGGTTTGTTTTTTTGTTCATACTTTCACGATCTTGTTGTTCCTCAAAAGACGCACAGTCTTTCAGATTATGGCCAAACTATTTATGTTTTGAAAACTATCTGCCCAACAACACTTGCGGGATGATTGAAATGTGCGGGATATTTGGTTTTGCGCTCAAGAGATCGTTGTCCTTGGTTCAAGTGTTGAATGTTCTTGAGAAGTTGGAGGTTCATCAATATCCGAACGAACCGACAACGCTTGGCGGGTACGGGGCAGGCATCGCCATTCTTGAGCAGGATGGAAGCGTTATTATTAGAAAGGTTGGAAAGGCAGGAAAAGCTTCGCCAGCTAAGCAGTTGGCTAAAGTTGTCAGTGTAAGCGAAGCGTCTGTCTTGATTGGACATGTCAGGATGCCGAGCCCCGAGTTTATGGCAACTGCAAGGTTCAATGAGACGGCTCAGCCCTACATTGTTCAACGCGACCCAAAGCTTGCCATTGCCTCTGTGCATAATGGCAAAGTGCAAAACTACCTGGAGATCAGGAAAGAGCTAGGCGAAGCACACGTGTTTGAGTCTGAGAAGTATGAGCTTATTGATTCAGAAGTCATCCCACACTATTTCGAGGAGCTGCTGGGCGAAAAGCAAGAACCTGATGAAGCATTGTATTCGCTTTTCTGTGCTTTGCAGGGTCCAAGCGCTATTGCCATGCTGCAGGTGAGCGAAGAAAACTCTTTCTTGCATCTAGTCCACAAGGGAAAAACGAGAGGTTTGACGGTCTGGACAAATCATCTGAACGAAGTGATTTTCTGTTCAAGGCAAGAGCCGTTGATTCAAGAGCTCGGCAACTTCCTCGAGAAAAGCAAGTTCAAAGAGAAAGTCTCGATTGGGTACCATGAAGATGCTGGCTTGAAGCTTTCCTTCCCGCTTGTTTCATGGTAAAAAGATAAACGCTGCTTCAACCGTATATTCCTCGGAATACCGCAATGCCTTGGTCATTAGGCTCTAACGTTTTCGATTCACTTGCTAAACCCGTGCGTGACGCGTTGGCTGAGTTGGGGTTTTCAGAGCCAACGCTACCGCAGGTTTTGGCTTTTCCGCCGACGTTGGCTGGGAAAAACGTTCTTTTGATTGCGCCCACTGGAAGCGGGAAAACTGAAGCGGTTCTTTTGCCGATATTCTCTAATTTCATTCAGCAGAGAGAGGAGAAGGGCATATCAATAGTCTATGTTACGCCTTTGAGGGCCTTGAATCGTGATATGCTGAAGCGTTTGGGTTTTTGGGCGTCTAGGCTTGATATTTCAGTTGAGGTCAGACACGGCGATACTGAGATGAAGCTTCGGCGAAGGCAGGCTGTTTCGCCGCCGAATATGCTTGTCACGACGCCTGAGACTCTTCAGGCTATCTTGCCTGGTTCACGGATGAGGCAGCACCTGAGCCATGTCAAGTACGTTGTTGTCGATGAGGTACATGAGGTGGCTTCCAGCAAGCGTGGCGTGCAGCTTGCCGTTGCCTTGGAAAGGCTTTTCGAGGTCGTTGGAAGAGAATTCCAGAGGATTGGTCTGTCGGCAACAGTAGGCAACCCGGATAATGTTGCCAAGTTTGTCGTTGGAACCAACAGAGACGTCAGAATCGTCCAGGCATCGCTGCCGAAGGGTTACAAGTACAGGGTTGAGAATCCGGGTCCTGCGGATGCAGATTATGATTTGGCTGGAAAGCTTAGGACAGCGCCGGAGGCTGCGGCAAGGATAAGGCGAATACTTGAGCTTGTTGATAGCCACAAGTCAACGCTGATCTTCGTGAATAGCAGGCAGAATGCTGAGATGCTTGGCTACAAGTTCAATCAGCTGGGCAGGGCTGACATTGCGGTTCATCACGGTTCCTTATCTAGAGAAGAGCGGGCCCAGATTGAGGACGAGTTCAAGGCTGGAGCTTTGAAGGCTTTAGTTTGCACAAGCACTCTGGAGTTAGGCATTGACATTGGCAGCGTGGACTTGGTAATTCAGTACCTTTCGCCCAGGCAAGTTAGCAGTCTAATCCAGAGGGTCGGCCGCAGCGGTCATAGGCTAGACATGCTTTCGGAGGGCGTTATTGTGACGGCTTTTCCTGATGACACGCTCGAATCGATTGCGGCTGTTAGAAGTGCATATGATAGCAGGCTTGAGCCCGTGCAGATTCATGAAGGAGCGTTAGACGTTTTGGCTCATCAAGTCGCCGGGTTGCTCATGGATAAAGGAAGTCTAGAGATTGACGAGTTATTGGCCATTCTTCATAGGGCTTATCCATACCGGAGCCTGACGAAAGAGGCGCTTTTGGATGTGATATACTTTTTAGACAGCTTGAACGAGGTAAGAGCTGATGAAGAAGGAAAGGTTTTGAGAAAGGCAAGAAGGACGAGGAAGTACTATTACGAGAATTTGAGCATGATTCCTGACGAGAGGCGCTACCCGATAGTGAACGTGATCTCTGATAGGAAGATTGGGATTCTTGGTGACGAGTTTATGGCGTTGCATGCTCGTGTTGGCCTGAACATGATTGTTAAGGGCAAAGTGTGGCGCATCGTGCAGATTGAAGAGGAAACGGGCACGGTTTATGTTGTGCCTTCTGAAGATCCGCTTGCCGCTATTCCAGGGTGGGATGGGGAGATGATTCCTGTGCCGTTTGATTTGGCGCAGCAGACGGGCATGATTAGGGAGAAGCTTTGGCAAGTGTGGAAGGAGTCTGGCGATTTTCAGGTTGCCGCAGAGAAGGCTGGGAAGGAGCTTGCCATAAGCGGGCGGGATCTGCTTGAAGCTGCGAAAGAGGTTGAGGAACACGTTAAGCAGGGGGCGCCATTGCCCACGGATAGGCAGGTTGTGGTTGAGGCTTTTGACAAGTACCTGATTGTTCATGCCTGTTTCGGAGAGATTGTGAATCGCACGTTGGGCGGCGTGCTTGACAGTGTGCTCTCTGATCGAGAGATCATCGTTGGCTGGTGGAATGACGGCTACCGCATCCTAATCGAAGCTAGGCATAGGCTGACGCCGCAGGAACTTGACAACATCAGCAAGACGATGTTTGGCTTGTCGGACGAGGAGGTCGATAAGGCTTTCAGCGAGTATTTGGAGGCCAAGTTTCCGTTTTCTTACAAGATGAGGTTTGTTGCCCAAAGGTTTGGGGCTTTGCCTCGTGGAAAGACTATGGGTCCCGAGAGAGAAGGCCAACTGCGGCATCAGTTTGGGAACACGCCGATTTACGATGAGACCCTGCGCGAGGCCATGATTGAGAAGGTGGATGTTGACAAGGTTAAGGAGATTATGAATGATGTTAGGCAGGGGAAGGTCAAGGTTCGCACTGTTTATCGCGTTGAGAAGCCTACGCCTTTGGCTTATCATATTCTTGAGAAGTTTTCTGACGTTTCGGAGCTTATGGCTCCTGAACAGGTTTTGCTGAGCAACATTGAGAAGATGAAAAAAGCCATAGAAGCAAGAACGGCATCACTGCTTTGCATGCAGTGCGGTGAATGGGAGGATCAGATTAGGATTAGGGGTTTGCTAGGGCAGCCTGAATGTGAAAAGTGCAAGTCAAGGCTACTGGCATTGTTGTATCCAAATCAAGATGCGAATCGTTTACGTGAGGTTTTGAAGAAAAGGCGGGAAGGGAAGGAGCTGTCTGAAGATGAGCTGAAGGAGTTGACTCATGCGAGGCGCACTGCAGACTTGGTGTTGAGTTATGGTAAGAAGGCGATAACGGCGTTGGAGGTTAAGGGAGTAGGCCCAGAAACTGCTTCTAGGATTCTGGGGAAAATGCATTCGAAGGAAGAAGAGTTTTACATGGACCTTTTGAAGGCGAAGATACAGTATCTTAGGACAAGAGGATACTGGGATGACAAGGAGCGCAGGGTGAAATCCTGATTAATAGGCTTCTGTTGCTTATGGCCTATTTGCAGTGATTGTAGACTACTGTTCGGTTGAATGGACCTATTGTTGCCCTAAACCAGTGCCCAAGACCCGGCTCTGCTGCAAGCCCGCGATCCAGCTAATCAACGGTAAGTGCTTGAAAGAAGCTTTTGTGATTATCAATAGTTCTAAATTCTGGAGCATCCTTATTTGACTGAGATAAGTATGGGCGAGGACTCGTCTGAGCAGTCTGGGTTTCGGCCGTCTCTGGGTTTGTTTGATGCTACGGCTATTGGTGTTGGCGCGATAATAGGCGGCGGAATATTCGTTGTGACCGGTATTTCGGCAGGCTTGGCGGGTTCAGCGTTTTTGGTTTCGATGCTCATAGCTGCAGTTATATCTCTATTCACTGCTTCAAGCTTCATCCAGTTGACTGAATGGTTGCCCAAGGAAGGAAGCATCTACGAGTACTCGTACCGCCTGATCTCGCCGTTTGCGGGTTTCCTAACGGGCTGGATGTGGATATTTAGCAACACTTTCGGTGGTGCAGCTGTCTCTTTGGGCTTCGCCTACTACCTGATAGCCTTGTGGCCTGTTCTGCCAGCCACTTACGTTGCAGCGATAATCTGCCTAGTCTTCACCGCGATCAACTACTATGGTATT
Organism: uncultured Candidatus Bathyarchaeia archaeon; assembly: GCA_964475545.1. Lineage (GTDB taxonomy): Archaea > Thermoproteota > Bathyarchaeia > Bathyarchaeales > Bathycorpusculaceae > DASPTR01. Next base: position 4,870 of record CAYYXF010000024.1, read on the forward strand.
CGCGAATCAGCTCGCTTGAACAGCATCCTTGTTGCAGCAAAACTGCTCATCCTAGTGCTGTTCATAATCCTCGGCTTGCCCCACATAAGTCAGTCCAACTTCGTTCCATTCAAGCCTTTTGAGGTGGGAGTGTTCTATGGCGCTTTCTACATTTTTTTCGCGTTTGGCGGCTTTGCAAGGGCAGCGGTAGTCGCGGAAGAAATCAAGGACGCGAAACGCAATGTTCCCCGAGCGATAATATTGGCTCTGGTAATATCGGCAATAGTCTATATGTTCGTGGGGACTGTGGCCGTGGGACTCGCAGGAGCCGATAGACTCGCTAGCTCTAACTCGCCATTGGCAGAAGCCATCAGCGCAACTGGTGCCAAAGCGGCAGTGTTGATCGTCTCTGTAGGCGGTATGCTTGCAACCGCAAGCGTTCTGCTTACATCCATCCTTGGCGTGTCAAGAATGGCCTACGCGATGGCAAAGCGAAAGGATCTTCCGGAAGCTGTGGGCAAGCTTGATTCGAAGCGCAACACGCCTTACTATTCAGTCTTGATCACAGGTTTTGTAATGACGCTGCTGGTTCTGCTTGTAGACCTTACCAGAGTCGTGGCCATCAGCACCTTTGCGCTGCTCTTCTTCTACACCTTAGCCAATGTCTCGGCATTAAGACTCAAAACGGGCAAGAGAGTGTATTCGAAAATTCTGCCCTCTCTTGGAATGGCAATGTGCCTCGCATTTCTGGCCTTTGCGTTCTTTGCTTCATTGCAGTCTTGGATAATCGGCGCTGCGAGCTTATTAGCAGGCGCAGTGTACTACGTTGCCAAACGAAAAATCACCTTGAAAACCTAACCGTCGAAGGGACTTTTTGTGTTGGACCTTTGGCTGCTGGTAGTATTTGGCTTCTTCATCGGCATACTTGCCTCTATGACGGGCGTAGGGGGCGGCGTCTTCATCGTGCCCATACTCACACTTCTGTACAACTTTCTGCCGGCAAACGCGGTCGGAACGAGCCTGACTACGATCATTTTCACAGCTATAGCTTCGGCCATAAACTATGCGATGCAAAAGAGGATTTACTACAAAACAGGAGTAGTTCTGATCATTACAACCGCCCCAGGAGCATACCTAGGTGCATGGCTAACAACCATCATAGAGCCTCGGGAATTAGGATTGATCTTTGGCTTTTTCTTGATTTTTGTCGCTCTCCGTATGGCTTATGGTCTAGTCAGAAAGAAAGGTCAGGGCAAGACGTCAACCGTGAACTCGGATTCTGAATTGTTGAAACGTAAGAAGACAATTGTGATTGGTGCTGGTTTGAGCTTCTTCGGAGGGCTCGCCTCGGGACTTTTGGGAATAGGCGGAGGAACCCTCGTAGTGCCGATAATGACAATCACAATGGGAATGCCGATTCACTATGCCACTGCCACCTCGATGTTTACGATGATCTTCACGTCAATATCTGGAGTGGCTCAGCACTATCAAGCTAATCATATTGACTTTGCCGTCGCGCTGCTTTTTGCTGCAGGAACGATTATTGGAGCTCAAGTAGGCGCCTATACGTCTAAGAGGATCTCAGGAAGAAATCTCAGTCTGATCTTTGCCATAATGCTCACAGTTGCCGGCATAAACATGATACTGAAATACATGTAGCGTGGACCATGCCAGGAGATAGAAAAAGGTGGAGACTGAAGGATTCTGCTTCCTATTCCATTCCCGGTTTGTCGAATAGCAGGTAACACTTGCCTGTTTGCAGGTCTTTGGCCCAAGCTATGCAGAAGTCAAGTCTTGTGTTCACGGGCCAGGCAATTAGTATCAGTTCGCTGTCTTTGTGCAATATTGTTCCACGCTCTTGCATGTACGTGGCCTTTTTTATTTCGTAGTTCCTGTCAGGTGTTATGAATTGGAAGAATTTGTGGGGGATGTTGATTTTGAGGGTCGTGCCTCTGCCGCATGTGTCTTCAAATGTGTGATCCCAAGAGAATGATGTGTGTGCCAGCCACATTGTCGCTTTTAGTAAGAGTGGCCATTCTGATTCCGGATCAGACCACCCTGGGTCAGGAGGAAGGCCGTCTCTGTCGCTGTTCTCTTCAACTTCTGGATGGGGACCGGTTAGGAATACTCTCCCATTTCCATATTCGAAAGCAACGATAGCAGGCGTTCCAGTCGCGTCGTACGTACCAAGTATTGTTACGTCTGCACCATTGTAGGGTAGAAGATGCGGACCGCCCCAGTACAGGATCTGCATGTGGTCTGGCATAGAGTCAGTTATGGGATGATTATGGTTGACAATGTTGATTCTGGCCATAGTGCCAGTATAGAAGGGTGTGATCTCTTCGATGGGGCCACGTGCTACTCCTGGAAACAAGTCCAGGTCTGATTGGTCTCCCTCTACATGGTAGTCGGGAGGCGGGTAGTTGGGGTCGGCCATCCAGACCATGTAGTCGCATGCCCACCATGCTCCAGCACATATACCCATGTATCCTCCTCCATCACGGATGAATTTCTGAATCTCTGCTTTACCTCCCTGACCTACCTCCCAGTAGGCTGGATAGTCGCCCCCTGGCCAGGCTAGAACATCAAAGTGCTTGCTCTCCAAGATTCCGTTTATTATATCTTCAACTTGGATTGTGGTTACACTGCAATCCATCCATTCAAACATTTTGTTCATAGCCAAGGTACCGCCATACCATGCACCAGAGCCATTGTACAACGCAACCTGAATCTGATAGGGTTCTTCACGGCGGTGCAACGCTTGACTTGCGTTAACACTGAGAGAGTGATACGCTGATCCATACAGACCTAGCAGAAGCCATAAGAATAGAAGAATCGCCAATGCTTTCCTACCCATTTCTGAATACCTTCTACGCTTATACCATTAGGTGGACCGACAGTAATAAGATTTAGGAAAGAATCTTCTATTGAATTCTTGGGAACAAGAAGAGTGTCTTGGTCATAAAAGAGATAGAAAAACAGGACTATTGCTGTTTTCTCTTCAGCATGTTTTCCAGGATTGGTTTCAGTTTCGCATTCTCTGCTCTGATTTTCTCTTTGCCCAGAGCCTGCATTTGAGCATTCATTTCCTTGACTATCTCTGCGAATCTTACGCCTTCGGCTGCTGAAACGTATTCCACTCTGAACCTATCTGGGCTCATGCCGAGCTTCTGCAGCATAGGCGCCAACGCGTCCATTCTGGCCTTCATCTTGTAGTTTCCGCTGATATAGTGGCAATCGTAGGGCAGGTGGCATGCTCCAACCAAGACCATGCCTGCTCCCAGTCTGAATGCTTCTAGCACGAAGTCTCGGTCAACTCTGCCAGAGCACATTACACGGATGGGTCTGATGATTGGTGGGTACTCAAACCTGCTTGTGCCCGCTAGGTCTGCGCCCGCGTAACTGCACCAGTTACAGAGGAAACCAAGAATCTTCTCCTCTGGATTCTCTTCCAAGGCTGTTCTTATCTGCGCCATGATCTGCGCATCAGTGAAATGTCTCTGCGTCATCGCGTCAGCTGGGCATTCAGCCACACACGTGCCACAACCGTGGCACATGGCAGTGAAGACCTCGGCAGCCTGGCCCTCTGGGGCTCGAATCGCTCCGTAGGGGCAGGCTTTGGCGCAGATTCCGCATTTTACTTTCGTGTTGCGGCATTTTGATGGGTCAACGGAAGCGACAATGGGTTGAATCTTCCACTTAGGCTGCGAAAGGATTGTGCCCGCTCGAGAGGCCGCGCCCATGCCCTGAGAGACGCTGTAGGGCACGTCTTTGGGACCTTGGCAGCCGCCTGCAACGAAGACTCCGTCCGCAGGTGTATCAATTGGCTTAAGTTTCGGATGGCTTTCCATGAAATAGCCGTCGCTTCCTCGGCTGATGTTGAATACTCTTGCCACTTCGTCTGAGCCTTGGGCAGCAATTGCAGCCGTAGCCAGCACGACCATGTCGCTCTTGACTTCAACAGGTTCACCGTTCTCTTTCTCTGCTCGGACAAGTAGCTCTCCCGATTCGGGGTTTTCGGTGACTTTTCTGCCCGTGAGTTTTGTGCGGATAAAGTTGACGCCTAGCGTTTGGGCTTTTCTGAAAAGCTCCTCGTAGCCCTTCTTGTTAGCTCGCATGTCAGTGTAGATGACGTTGATGCCAAGTTTGTCGCCGTACTTTTCTTTGAGGAAGACGGCGCTTTTCAGCGTGAGCATGCAGCAGAAGCCTGAGCAGTACTCGTACTTGTTGATGTCACGAGAGCCAACACATTGGATGTACGTGATACTTTCAGGCATTTTTCCGTCAGATGGTTTCCAGAGCGTGCCTAGAACCTGAGTGCCAGAATCGATGATGCGTTCAAGCTGTAAGGCTGTGATGATATTCCTGTTTTTTCCGAAGCCGTAGTCGGGCAGGTCGTATGGCTCGTAGACGTCGTAGCCTGTTGCGACCACGATGCAACCGACCTCAAGCGACTGTTGCTTTGATTGCTGTTCGTAGTTCACTGCACCAACTGGGCAGATTTGTTCGCATTTGCTGCAGCTTCCGTCTTTGAAGTGTAGGCAGTTGCCCTTGTCTATAGTGTAGGTGTTGGGTGTGGCGTTTGGGAAAGGCGTGTAAATGGCTTTCCTCGTTCGCACGCCTGCGTCAAACTTGCTCGGCACGTCGACGGGGCAGACTTCGGAGCATTTGCCGCAGCTTGTGCACTTGTCCTCTTCGACATATCTTGGTTTGGTGTGCACTTCGGCTTTGTAGCTGCCGATTACGCCTTCAACTTTCTTCACTTCAGAATTGGTGAGCAGCTTAATGTTCGGGTGGACAGCAACGGCGCCTATTCGCGTGGCAACGCAGGAAAACCTGGGACAGTGAATCTGCTGGGGGCAGCTGGAGCATTCGAATACTGGAAAGGTTTTTCCCAGTTGGGCCATGTGACCGCCGATGACTTCGGCCTTGTCAATCAAATAGGTTTCATATCCCATTTCAGCAATGTCAAGCGCTGCGCTTGCACCGGCTACGCCCGCGCCGACGACTAGTGCCTTATTTGTTACTGGGACTTCGAAAACGTCTAGGGGTTCGAGCAGCCGCACCTTCGCAACGGCCATTCTGACGAGTTCCTTGGCTTTTTCGGTTGCCTCCTTTGGCGTGCTTTGGTGGCACCATGATGAGAACTCGCGGATGTTTGCCATTTCGAACAGGAACTGGTTTAGCCCAGCTTCTGAGACTGTTCTGCGAAAAGTTGGTTCGTGCATTCTGGGTGAGCATGCGGCTACTACTACGCGGTTGAGCTTGTGTTCTTTTACGCCCTTTCTGATTTCGTCTTGACCTGGGTCCGCGCATGTGTAGCGGTTGGTCTTGACGTAGACCACGTCTGGCAGGGTTCGAGCGTAGTTTGCTACGTCTTCTACGTCTACGGTGCCGGCGATGTTGAGGCCGCAGTAGCATATGTAGACGCCGATTCGCAGTTCTTCAGGTCTAGAGGCTGGCTGCTGGCTCATGCCTTTGCCTCCTTCTGCATTACTGCGCCTATCTGAGCGTTGATCTGCCTGTCAGAGTAGTTTGGCATGCTTATGGCGTCCATCGGACAGGCTGAGCTGCAAATCCCACAGCCACGGCATAAGCCTTCAGTAACCTTTGCCAGTTCTTTGTCGCCGACCTTCTCGACTTTAATCGCTTTATAGCTGCATGCTGATTCGCAGACTTTGCAGCCGCTGCACAGTTCTTCGTTTACGCTTGCAATGAGCGGTTCCACGATCCACGTGTCCTTTCTGAGCACGCTTGCAGCTTGGGCAGCTGCTGCGCTGCCTTGAGCCACACTGTAGGGAATGTCCTTCAAGCCTTGACACGCGCCTGCCAGGAATATTCCGGGCACGTCGGTATCTGTGGGCCTTATTTTTGGTTGGCATTCTACGAAGAAGCCGTCCTTGTTGAGGGGTATGTTGAGGATTTTTGAGAGTTCCGCCGCGGTGCTGGCTTGTATGGCCGCGTTTGCGAGAACCACCATTTCCACGTTGGCTGATACTGGTTTGCCGTCTTCCGTCTCCGCGTAAACTGTCAGGTTTTTAGTCTCTGAGTTTTCAGTTATTCTGCGGTTTTCCAGCTTTGTTCTGATGAACTTGACGCCTGATTTTTGTGCTCGGTTGTAGAATTCCTCATAGCCTTTGAAGTTGCTCCGCATGTCATTGAAGAAAACGTAAACGTCAATGGCGTCCCTATACTTCTCTTTGAGCATGACTGAGTGTTTCAGTGTGTACATGCAGCAGAAGCTTGAGCAATACTCGTACTTGTTGATGTCACGAGAGCCAACACACTGAATGAAAGCGATAGAGTGTGGTTTTTGCCCGTCTGAGGCGCGAATCACCTTGCCGGCTGTAGGTCCAGCGGCCAAGATTAGTCTTTCAAATTCTAAGGCGGTGAAGACGTTGTAGAATTTGCCGTAGCCAGTCCATTCTAGGCCCGCGGGATTGTACATGTCGTAGCCGATTGAAGCTATTATGGCTCCGACGTTGACTTCGATTTCTTCGGGTTTCTGGTCGAAGTTTATGGCTTCTCGGGCTCCGCAGGCGTCGACACACTTGAAGCACTCTATGCAGTAGTCCCTGTTGATCGTGTAAATTAGCGGAACAGCTTGGTCGTAGGGAACGGAAATCGCCTTTCGCACGCCCAAGTACATGTCAGCATAATTCGGATATTCTATTGGGCAAGCGTCTTTACATTCGCCGCAGCCCGTACAGTTTCCGGCAATGACGTATCTTGGGTTTTTCCTTATCTTTACTTTAAAGTTGCCAACGTGCCCATCAACCTTCAGGACATCGGCAAAGGAGATTATCTCAATGTTGGGGTGCCTTCCCACATCCACCATTTTTGGACCTTCAATGCAGATGCTGCAGTCAAGTGTTGGAAATGTTTTGTCCAAGAGTGCCATGTAGCCGCCGATAGTCTCTGTCTTCTCTACCATGTAGACTCTGAAGCCCATGTCAGCCAAGTCTAGGGCAGCATTTATGCCTGCAATACCGCCGCCGATGACCATGACCTTCTTTGTCACGGGCAACTCAATCGGCTGCAGCGGTTCGAGAACCCTAGCCTTAGCAACGGCCATTCTGACTATGTCTTTGGCCTTTTCGGTGGTCTTTTTCGGCGTGGCCTGGTGGCAGTAGGAATCGAATTCGCGGATATTTGCCATCTCAAAAAGCCAAGGGTTCAAGTCAGCCTGTGAAACACAGCTTTGAAAGGTTGGCTCATAAAGCCTAGGCGAACAGCCGGCAACAACCACTCGCTGAAGCTTGTTCTTCTTTATTGCAGCCTTAATCTCTTCTTGACCTTGGTGGCTGCAAGGGTAGTTCATGCTTTCTGCATGAACCACGTTTGGCAAAGTTTTGACGTATTCTGTCAATTCGTTAACATCTATGACGGACGCTATGGCTGAACCGCATTGGCAGACGAAAACTCCGATTCGCGGCCCTTTCCGTGCTCTCAGCCTACGTCTAGTTTCCTTCTTGATTGTAGGCTTTCTCGGTGATGCTTTCCTAGGCATGTTAATCCCCCTTCAACCCTATTCTCTTTTTCACGGATTCCTTCGCCTTCAAGGAACGTTTTGACTTCAGTTCCTTGGCCACATCAACTGGCGAAGCCAGCCTTTCGAGAGCCTTGTTCCAAGCGCCAGATTTTATGGGTGTGTGGGTTATGCTGGTTCGCTTGAGTTCTAAGGCTTCGTTGACTGGGCACACCGCCTTGCATGCTCCGCAATAAACGCAGAAGGCCTCGTCTGGATACACTTTCTTGTCCGCGTCAGAAAGGTAGAGGGCACCTGTGATTGGGCAGACGTCCAAGCAGTCTGAGCATCCTTCAGGGCACTTTTCAGTGCGGATGTTGATTTTTCCGTTCATGAATTTTCGTACCCGAATTAAGCCTTCTGGACATTTGAATTCGCAGACTCGGCAGCATGGGCAATGCTCCTTGTCGATCTCAACCTTGACGTGAACTCCTTGCCTCTCCTGCTCTGTAAGCGCTGCTAGATTGTCCACGACTTCTCCGTCAGCCGTCTGCCACGTAGTCTTGATAAGGTCCAGTGGGCATGCGTCCTCGCATTCCACGCCAGTCTCTGGAAGCTTTGTCGCGTTGACTTGGATGTCCCGAATGAGCTGAGGGAAACTCTCTTTTTCAACAACCGAAAGAAGGTGTTGGCCATCCACCGTTACTTTCATTGCTCCGTAGGGGCAGAGCACGTCGCATATTCCGCAAAAATTGCATTTTGCCAAGTCCACGTCGATCCTGGCTCTTTCGGCCTTTTGACCCTTGACCTTGGGCTGTTTCTCGACCTTGATGGCTTCTTTCGGGCAGGCTAAGCTGCAGATTTGGCAGCCTACGCAGTGATTTTTGTCGTTGGTGAGCTTGTAATTCTTTACGTGCAAAACCCATTCTAATGTTAGAGCTTCCGCCGTGTCTTTTTTTATGGTTCTTAACGGCATCGACCGACCACCAAACTCGCGTTATTGGGATGGGAAAGTCGCATTTTAGATAGGCTTGGATTTTCTTTAATATATAGTTTGGTTTGAACATTGGAGAATTCTAATGATGTATCTTACTGCATATTGCAACATAGCATTTCAGGCCGTCTTCATCCTTCAAGACTGCAATATGCAATCGGGCCCGTCGAAGCAGACGTTCAAAATGGGCTTTTGAGAAAATTCTTTTCAATCCAGTGACGACAATTACCGCGTCATCTTTTGATACCCGTTCAATTTCATTCAACGTTTGAACTGGGTTCGGTGAGTTCTGTATGATGGTCATTGCAAACGCATGGTCGAAGATGCTTGCTTTTAGAGGCATTGAGTCGGCATCAGCTTGGATCAAGTATATGTCTGGAGAAGTTGTTGCTCGTTCCTTAGCCTTGAGCAGCGTTTTTCTTGAAATGTCTAATCCAACTGTTCTCTCTGCCCTGTCCTTGATGTGCCTGAACAATAGTCCCGTTCCGCAACCAACATCCAAGACTAGTCCAAGATACTTCTTTTCCAAGCTTTCGATTGCTGCAGTGTATTTTTCGGTTTGTTCCTGTTCATATCGAAGATCGTAAATGTCTGCGGTTATATCGTATCGTCGAATGATGTCGCGTTTCTTTTCCCACTCGCTCATCGAAGCCCTTCAGAAATCTTATGTGTAGACAAGTCTTCATAAACTATTGGAGAAGCCAAATTGTCGAATTCGAAGCCATTGACGGTTCTAGTGAACCCTAGTGTTGTGGAAGCGGAGAAAATTGCTAGGGAGGCTGTTTCTCAGCATAGGATGCTGCTTGTTGTTGGGAGATGTTGGGTGAATTATGCTGGGAGGGCGAGGTCGAAGCTTGAGCCTGGCGAACGCATACTAATCATCAAGGAGGATGGCTCTTTGCTCGTTCACCGCGGGGTCGGGTATGAGCCGGTCAATTGGCAACCGCCGGGATGCGTCTTTCACACGCAGGCTAAGGATGGCGTGCTGGAGGTTCATGCTGTCAGGCAGAAGCCAGCAGAGTCTGTAAGGGTGTGTTTTGACAGGATTTACTTTGCGTCAAGTGTTGATCTTGTGGATTCTGGGGAGTTCTCGCTGTACGCAAGCGAGGATGATATGCATAGGGCGATTTTGGTGGACCCTTCGCTCTTGGAGGAGGGTTTTAGGCCTATCAGTTATGAGAAGAAGGTTGAGCCGGGCTTCTTGGATGTATATGGCGAGGACAAGAATGGGCGACTCGTTGTGGTTGAGGTTAAGCGCAAGATTGCAGGCAAGCAGGCCGTAATTCAACTTGCCAAATATCTTGATGCGATCAGGGAGAGAGCAGATCGTCAGGTGCGTGGAATTCTTGTGGCGCCAGACATTGCAAAGGACGTTCAGACGCTGCTTTCAAACCTCGGTCTTGAGTTTAGACGTTTGGATCCAAAAAAGTGTGCCGAAACGCTTCAACGTGCAGAAACAAGAAAGCTAGCGGAGTTCTTCAAGTGACAATAGACTGGTGTCGTACGTCTATCGAGTGTTGCTTCGCAATGCTTTGTAAGGCTCGAATTTCTCTCCACAGATTGGTGTAAGCTTCAAAAATCACGTTATGAATTCCCATTTGCCCAAGTGTGTAGAGATATCTCACGAAGTCCTCACAAATAGTTGGCTTTCGGTTCTATCCGATATACCCAACGAGAGAGATGGCAATCGTGAATATAGCCTTATTGAAGAATGGAAATTTCACCCGTGGCCACTAGCGTTCGGGCTCAATCAACATGGTGAAAGCGAGTGTGTGCGCCTTTTGTACACGAGCGCAATAGTGGCCAAGAATGCGAGC
>CAYYXF010000025.1:0-14993 GCA_964475545.1 uncultured Candidatus Bathyarchaeia archaeon
AAAAAACCAATAGCCAAGCCGAAAATAAAAATCTTCTCACCATCAAATCAAACCAAATCGCAAGCAACAAATCCCACAACACAGCAGCAGACGCCAAAAAAGGCAGCATTACCAATACTTACATGAAAAAGAGTACCTTAAACTGCAAGAATCGGACGGTTGATAGGAGAATTCTTTACGACCTAGTACTCAGCCTTGCCCCGCTGCTTCGGAGTCGCCAACTTAGCCTCAACCGCATCAAGTGTCATCATCGAAGTCCTAACCTTCTCCAGACGCCTCTCGATATCCAAGGCTCTAAGCACAGCCAGCCCTCTGTCAGAAACAGCGAACAACGCCATCTTACTCGACATTCTCTCACTCACTAAATTGTTCTTCACCAGAAAGTTCAGCCTCTGCCTCAGGCCAGCAACGTCCATACCTGTCCTGTATGACAAAAGGTCAACAGTCATGGGCTTGTCCTTCAAGACTCCAAGAATCTCCTGATACACTTCAAGCTTCGATTTTCGCATATGCTACGCCAATTCAAGAAGCTTCTACCTTCTGCAGATAAATCTATTATGAATTCTGAATCTTTAGCCATACACAACCAATCCGCGCAACTGCTGCACAACAAGACCAGACTCACAAAGTCCATCCAGAAACGCAAACCATGCGTATACGAAAATGTGGATTCAGCATTCATATTCCCACTTCATAAGACAGTTAAATACTGACAGCCTATTTTCGGGCAGAAACATTGGAGGATGGCTTGTGAAACATACCATCACATTTAAGCAAAGGAAAGAACTTGAAGCCAAAATGGCCAAGACATTCAAGGAAAACCTCAAGGAACTTTCGTCAGAATTGCAGGCAATATTGGTAGACGACCTAGTCACGGCTTTCCAAAATAGAATAAACGTGTTAATGCGCGCACAAAAGAAAAGAAGCTACTAATGCAGGCTAATTACGAAGAAGACATAGCCATAATCCATAAAAGCTTTATATGAAAAGGGCGAAGATAACGCAAAAAGAGGTACAATGATGAGACGCTCCAAGCTTGAAATGTATATAGACATACTCAAAGTACTAGCCCACCGAGGGCCACTCAAGCTAACTCACATCATGTACAAAGCCAACGTAAACTGCAGCGTACTCAAAGAATACCTAGACTTCCTCATAAAACAAAACCTCGTCGAAGAACGAACCATCGGAAAACGAAGAATCGTCTACGCCGTAACCCAAAGAGGCATCACCGTACTGAAATACTTCAGAGAACTCAAACAAGTCCTACCCATAGTCGAAGAAGCCAGAAACAGAACCCCACTGCCATTCTAACCCCAATTTTTTAGAAGAACGCCACAACCAAACACCTAGCCTTAACACAAAACCCCCAAAAAACACCACACCATCTACTTTCTAACTAACAAACCCAACACTGACCAACCATTTATTTTCCAAATCAGTACACATCCTTCTTATCCTTGTTTAGTAAGACTTAATAAACGCGACTCGACTCTAGTCTATTGTACACGTGTAAGACAGAATGAGGAAAGTGTAGTGACAGGTCAGGAAGTCCTAGGAAGAAGACCTCTTCAAGTGCTTGAGAAAATCAGAGAAAACCTTGAGAAGCTTAATGAAAAGATGGAAGTTATGATCGAGCTGCAAAAGCACGATCGAAAAGACGTTCAGCAATCACTTGCAGATGCGCCACTAGATGTTATGACGTTACTTTCCATGCCCGATCACCTTAGGAAGACCGCCATGGCCCTCTGCCGACTTGGGCGCGCGACGGCTGAGGAAATAGCCCAGCAGACACAGAGAGCCAGAGCTGTAGAAAGTGCATATTTGAACCAACTCGTCATCATGGGCTACCTGAAGAAGGAAAGGAACGGAAGGAAAGCCTATTTCTACGTTGAAAGGGAAAATCAGGAGTGATCCTATTGGGCAAAATAGTGGCTGTGCATTCATATAAGGGTGGAACCGGAAAAACACTCCTATCAGTCAATCTAGCCGCAACTTTCGTCAAACACGGAAAGAAAGTCTGCCTGCTTGACCTTGACTTCCGGGCTCCAAGTCTTGCTACACTTCTGAAGGTAACAAAGAATGAGTATTGGCTGAATGATTACTTAAATGGTGCCTGCGAAATCGACAAGGTACTAGTGGACCTGAGCGACAGAATTCACAATGGAGGAAAGCTTTTCATAGGACTAGCGAACCCTGCAACTGAAGCAATTAGAGATATGTCTGCAAAAGACAGAAAATGGGAAATGCGAGCTTTGGGAAGACTGCTGGCCCTCAGAAATTCCCTCTTGAACGATAAAGGCTTTGACTACCTTATTCTGGATACCAGTCCAGGACTGCAATATTCATCCATAAACGCAATAGTAAGCTCCGATTTTGTAATCGTAGCCACGACCTCCGACAGGTCAGATGTCGATGGAACAAGACGCATGCTTCGTGAACTCTACGACCTATTCGAGAAGAAAACTGAGATAGTTCTAAACAAGGTTCTAAATGCCTCTTCCTCAATGACGAAGGAAACGCTGCAAGCCAAGATGAAGGATCTCTATCAAGCACCACTTCTAGGAGTAATCCCATGCTTCTGCGACGTATTGAAAGCAGAAGGAAACATCATCTTCGTAGAAGAGAAACCCGAACATCCTTTCACGAAAATTCTAGACGGAATGGCAAACGAAATAAGCCACATGTAGCTTGGCGAGCCCCTTACTGCTCAGCTATCTTGTTTACCAACTGATAGACTCTGCAACCTTTACATTTCTCATACTCTTTCTCTTCACATTGATTGCAGATCATGCGGCTCAGCTCTTTGATCTCGGTATGCATGTTCATTTCTCCTTTGCTTGCCAATAGACTAGTCGTAAATACGGTAATATACAGTATTCCAGCATCGTAATATTTCATACACAACATTTATACAATAGGCGAACAACTCCTAACGCCTCACATGCAATGCGGAGACTGAAGCCCTTTGGAAAGCTCGGCGATAGTCCTTGCAGGTGGTTCTTCAACTAGGCTTGGACAAGACAAGGGCTTGCTCTGTTTGGCAGGCAAGCCTCTTGTAAAGCATGTCTTGGACACAGTAAAGGGTCTTGTTGACGAGACAATAGTGGTCGTAAGCTCACAAGTCCAAGCAAGAAGCTACGCCGAGCATATGGACGCCAATGTAGGCGTTCTGATTGATGCAGCCAACGTGCAGACCCCCCTTGTTGGTGCATTGGCTGGCTTCGAATCAGCGCAAAAAAAGTATTCACTGGTTCTTTCGTGTGACGTTCCATTCGTTTCCAGAACTGTTCTTTCACTCCTACTTGACCTAAGCCTGAACAAGAGCGCCGCTATTCCACGATGGCCCAACGGCTACATTGAGCCTCTGCAGGCGGTCTATTGCACAAAGCTGGTTAAAGAGGCTGCCAAATATGCCCTCAACGAAGGCAGACTCAATATGCATGCCATGGTAGACAAGCTACGGGGAGTACGCTTCATCTCAACACTCGTCTTGCAGCAACTGGACCCGGAACTCAGAACATTCTTCAACATAAATACTCTCTCAGACATAAAAAAGGCTGAGACCATGCTGAGGGCACACCATTAGCTTTGCTTTCAAGGCATCCTCGCATATTCTTCCGTCACTGAAAGAAACTTCTCGATGTCAGCTTCAGAATGTGCAGTGCTCAAGGCTAACGTATGTGTAGGTAAGACAAAGACTCCGTTCCTGATCAGACTCAAATTGTAGTCAACTTGCCTCTTCCTATCGGCTTTAAATGCGCTCGCAGCATCTTTGACAGCGTGTTCGGTGAAGTGAATGTTAAGAAGGGAGCTGGTTCCAGTGACTTGTACAGCCACATTGTTCGCTTCGAAAATCTGCTTTGCCTCTTCTCTTATCCTATCGCCAAGCCCATTAAGCTGGCTTATCAGTTTGCCATCCTCCAGAATTCTGATGGTCGTCAACCCAGCTGTCATAGTTATTGGGTTGGCTGCAAAGGTTCCGCCGTGAAAAGAGAAATATGGACGTTTATGAATGAGTGCGTCCATTCTTTCCATTATTTCTCTACGACCACATATCGCACCTACAGGGAAGCCTCCTCCCAAAATCTTACCGAGCACAGTTATGTCTGGTTTTATGTTGTAGCATTGCTGAGCTCCACCTGGAGCCAACCTAAAACCTGTGATCACTTCATCGAAGATCATTAGGATGCTCTTTTCGTGGCATAACTCTCTGAGTGCCCTCAAGAAACTGCTTTCTGCCGGGATACCGCCGCCAGCGCCTAGAACCGGCTCAACTATGACTGCAGCTACTCGCTTTTCATTCTTCAGCTTTTCTTTGACTCCTGTAATATCGTTGAAGGGAAGAAGAATGGTATCTTGGGTTGCTCCTGCCGTTAATCCTGCAGACTCTGGAATTGTGAAGGGATATTTCACGCCTACTTGTAGTGCATCGTAACCGCCATGCCATCCACCCTCGAATTTTGCGATTTTGCTTCTGCCGCTATATGCGCGCGCCAGTCGAGTGGCATACATGTTTGCTTCTGTTCCGGAGTTGGTGAATCGAACCATTTGGGCGCTAGGAACCATTTTCACGACTTGCTCCGCCAAGGCAACTTCCAATTCGTGAGACGTTCCATAGTGAGTGCCATTTTCAAGCTGTGTTCTGAGTGCTTTTACAACTGCGGGCGGGCTGTGCCCCAGTATGAGTGCTGTGTGCCCTAGCCAATAGTCAACATATTCATTTCCATCAACATCGTAGAGTTTGCTTCCTCTCGCTTTCGCAGTGTAGAATGGGTAGGGCTCAAAGAATCTTATCCCGTAGGAGACTCCAGCTGGAAGAACCCGCTTAGCTCTCTCATAAAGTAATCTGGATTTCTTTGTTCTAGAAATATATCCCTTAGACATTTCGAAGCACACACCAGATCCTTCAGTTTTGACGGATCTCTTTATTATCGTTTTCACCGCTTTGTCCAAGCTGTTTTCATCGACAAAAAGGTGAGACATGCGAATGACAGAGCACCAGGTATAAAACACGCACATTCAACCTCTCGTCCAACAGAAAACCTTTTAAGCCGATCATGCTAAGGCCCATTTTTAGGCATTCTCGCGTATAATTTCGGAGATCACATGATGAGTATTGAAAAGAATCTGATTATCGCGGTTCTCAGGCTGACTAAGGATGGTGCTGCTTCACATGAACTAATCAATAAAGAAGCGAGAATTCCATCGGATTTAGCTCGAAGATTGCTAAATAGACTGCAAGATGAAGGTCTAGTTTATGTTCGAAGAGGACAAGTTGAAGTGGACAGCCTCAATCGTCTGAAACTAGCTGTCCGCGCCATAAGTCTAGGGGCCGACTCCGAACATGTAGGTAGTCTTCTGCAATGGAGAGAATTTGAAGGCGTAGCCGCCGCTACTCTAGAGAGAAGCAACTATGTTGTCAGCAGGAATTTGAGGTTTAAGCATGCCGGACGAAGGTGGGAAATGGACATCGTGGCATGCAAGAAGCCTCTTGTAGTATGCATTGATTGCAAACATTGGCGCTATGGAATATGTCCTTCGGCATTGAAGAACATCGTTAAGGAACAGATTGAAAGGGCAAAGGCCTTCGCCGAGTGTATGCCAAATCCAGCCATCAAGATTGAATGCGCTTCTTGGGATAAGGTCAAGATAGTTCCTTCGGTCTTGTCACTCGTGCCTAGCAACGTCAAATTCGTTGACGACGTGTGCGTTGTCCCGATTTTCCAACTACAAGACTTCCTAAACCAGTTGCCTGTCTACGCAAACTCGCTGAAGCATTTTCTAGTGGCAACTCATAATTTCGAGAATAGGCTTCTTCGCAAGCCTTAGGACCGGATATATACTTGAAGCCAGTATTGCAGCCAAGGCGAGTAGTAGCCAAGCGACTATCTCCATAATTGTGCCTGCCCCGACAACAGGCTCTGGAATTAGGATTAACAATGTGACCATTATTCCTAGTGCGATCCCAGCAGCCCAACTTGAGAGCAAGACAAGCGAATTTTGGGTTATAACAATCTTTACAAGCGTTCTCGGTCTGGCTCCAACTGCCCTCAGAATTCCAAACTCTTCCCGTTGCTCATTAATAGTGAGTACAACATAGCCTATCAGGCAAAGAGCTGCTGCGGACAAAGACAGCATAGGCAGAAGCATTATCGTAGACCAAATGTAGCCAAGAAAGCCCAACTGCTTGTCTAGTATTTCATCAAGCCCAGAAACATCAAACCCAGAATTCACTGCTTTGACAGTCGTGCTTATTTGATCCAAGATTTTTTCTCGGTCAGCTGCAGCTTCGATTCTAACCAAGAGGATATTGGGTTTTGACAAACCCACGGCGTTTTCAAGAGTCCTTAATGGGATGTAGGTCACATTTCCATTGTTGACAGGATCTAAACAGACCCCTACTATGTGGTAACTCTTCTTAGACAATGTTACGTTTTGAACCAGTGGTTGAGAAAACATGCTCAAGGCAAGAGTGTCACCTATGACAGCGTCCGACGTTCGGTTTTGGGTAAGAAAATCGCCGTCCAAAAACCATTCACTGAGGACTTCACTTGGCTCGACACCAACAATCAGCGACGCGCCCCTACGGTTGTCTCCAACATAGTCTGTCTCCCCACTCTGTTGACCAAGAACGATTCCCGGAACCTCCGAGATCTGAGCCTCCATTACCAGGCGCGGATCAATTTTCAATCCAGATATCGATTTTAGCTGCTCGAGCATCTCTTCTGATATCAAGTACGTCTCATCAGTGTAGTTAAACTGTTGGTTCGTTCCTTCCTCATAGAATCTCGACAACAACAACCTGTACTGGGCACTCATTTCATGATGAGCTATCAAAATCACATTTCTACCAACAGCTTTTTCAACCCAGCTTCTGGTGGTCTCGTTGGCAATTATCCCGCCTCCTACAGAAACGGTGACCAAAATGAAGACGACCGTCAAGCACAAAATAATCCGGAAACTTGCAGACTTGCGACGAAAGAGGCTTCGAATAGCTATTTTCACAGTAAGCCCTGCTTTCGCAACTCCTCTAAAATCAGACTCTCGGCTTAACCCTAGACAGAAGCTCGGTGAAAGAGCCATTGCGGGTCTAACCTTTGTTGCAGCAAGAACGGGTCTTACGCCAACAACTAAGGAGAGCACAACGAACACAGAGAATGCAATTAAAACAGGCCAAGGGCTGATGCGGGCTTGCACAACCTGGAGTCCAGTAGCGCCCCAGACACCGTTCGATAGGTAGTCTGCCGCTATTCCAAGAACGACGCCAAGGAGACAGCCGACAATCGTGATTATGACAAGTTCGTTCATGAAATAGCCGAAAACCAAGTCGTTAGGGCATCCTGCCGCCTTCATCAACCCAATGTCTCTTGTACGCTGCGACATCATGGCATGAACCAAAAAGGAAATAATCACTATCCCAGCCACAAAAACCAGAAGCACAACAAAAATGATGAACCGCGAGAAGACGGCAGAAAAACTGGCTGTTAACTTGTGTCCTACGACAGAAAATATCCCGACGCCTATCTTGTCACTGAGCAAGAGAAGAAAGAGCGTCGATGCGACACAAAGGGCTAGTCCGAGGATGACTAAGCTCGTTTGTAGTTTTCTTCGCGATAGGTCGTTTATCGAAAAGAACGTTTCACTCATTCACTTTTGCCAGCTTTCCTTCTTCCAAGCGGAGCTTCTGGTCTGCAAGTTTGAGTATTTCTTCGTCGTGAGTTGCAACGAGAACGGTCTTTCCGTTATCATTCAAGATGCGAAGTATCTCAATAATCTTTGCGCTTGTTTTTCTGTCCAAATTTCCGGTCGGTTCGTCTACAAGAAGCAAAGGTGGATCGTTTGCTAGGGCCCGCGCAAAAGCTACGCGTTGCTGCTCCCCTCCGCTTAGCTGAAATGGGAAATATTCTGCCCTGAAGCCTAATCCTACCATGGCTAATAGCTCTTGCACACGTTTCTCTATGTGGTCGGCTGGCTTCCTAAGCCATTCCATGGGAAATCCCACATTCTCGGCCACAGTCAAAGTTGAAATAAGATTGTAGGATTGGAAAACGAAGCCAATGTTGCTGCAGCGGAAGGCTGCTAGAAAATCTTCGTCTTTATCACTCAAGTTCTGTCCAAAAATTGCCACTTTTCCACTCGTTGGTCTGTCTATGCCTCCGATAATGTTGAGGATTGTCGTTTTTCCTGACCCCGAGGCGCCGCTTATGGTCGCAAACTCACCCCTTCTAACGTTTAAGTCTATATCTTTCAGAACCTCGACCTTAGTGTCGCCCACAACATAGACTTTGCGCAACAGTGACCCTAGAACCGCTGGTTCATCGTTTCCCATTCTATGAACCTCCATCGCTCAAGTCGAAATTTCCTCTATCCCGTTTAAGTATTCTGGCCTTTTCCGGAAGCCTCTTTTTCTCCCAATCTTTCCAAGAGACTTCCTTGAACAGCCATTTCTTGCCTAAATGTGCCGCCAGAACTGCATGCTTGCATTCATTTTCCACAGGGACGAGTTCGTCAAGAAACCTGAAAAGCTTCTCAATCTGCTGTTTTGGAAAATAGGCATAATAGTTTGCGTTCTTAACTTCGAAAGCATAAATGCTTGCACTTTTTCTGGCGATTATATCAGGCAATGGATTTAAGCTTGGATTGCTGACAGGAACACGAACCGCCTTGAAACCATTTTTCTGCAGCAGTTTCACAAGGACATTCTCGCTGTAAAAGCCTCTTCTGCGCCATTTGCGAATTTCAGCTTTGTCAATTTCCCTCATTAGAGCGTATGGCCTCTAGGCTAAAGGAAACTCAAATGAACAATCGTCCTTTGAGCTTGGAATTTTCTAGGGTTTTCTAGGCTTATAAGCTTGTACCGGGATTTCTAATGCTGGTTTTTCGACAAGGCACACCTTTAGATAATCGTCCAACGTTGCTGCTGGGATAACCTCTACCTTGTAGTCCTTCACGTCAATTGAGTGTTCATAGTTTTTCTGTGGAATGACGACCTTTTTGAAACCCCAAGCCTCTGCGGCCTTGATCTTCTCGTAGACACCACCTACAGCTGTTATCTGAATGGAGTCTCCGACGCCTAGGTTTATTTCGCCAGTGACAGCCACATCTTGCCTTACTGGCTTGCCTTCAATGAGTGAGCAAAGTAGGATAGTCATCGTTACGCCGGCGGACGGGCCGTCCACCCCGTATGACTGGGCGAAGTCGATGTGTGTCAGATAATCTTGGGCTATGTCGAGGCCGTATTTCTGTAGGATCACACTTCTGACTTTGGCGATGCTATCTGAGATGAAGCTTTGACCTTTGGCTACACCAGTTACTTTGTAGTAGCCCTTGATGGGATAGGTTCTTGGGAGCTCGCTTCTCCTAACCATGTGGGCTTTCACGTTGAGTACACTGCCTGTCATTTCTCCGCTGAATGGGTCGTTCACCACAGCTAAGCCATGTATTTGTCCCAAAGTGAGCCCTTTGGCTTTTATTTCTAGAAGCTTGCCTCTTTCGCTCATGTCGTGCTCTAGAATCTGCCTCTGAATGGTCTTGCAGTGCTGTTCAATAGCTTCTTTAACATGTCTGTCTTCAACAATTTTGCAGCCTTCATTCATCGCTAGGGTTGCGGCAGTCTTGATAATAGAGATTAAAGGTCTAAACCTAGTTGTCAGCGCGTCTTTCTTATTGCTTCTTCGCCTTCCCTCTTCAACTATCTCTCTGCAAGCCTGCCTACTGAATGGTACAAGATTGAAGCGCTTAGCTTCCTGAGCTATGAACTGCACGTATTTTCGCCTGTTTTCCATGGTGTTAGGCATGTCGTTGTTCATTCTGACGACTTTGCCATAGCCGTAGATTCGGTCCATCAGCGCGGGATGGATTTGGCCGATGCTGTCGAAGTTACCTGCGCCGACAAGGAATGTTATGGTTGGTGCGGGTTCTGTTGAAACTGCCATGGCAGCTGTGTCTCCGCCATGAATCCTTCCTCTCAAGGTAATCGGTAATTGTCCGTCCTCAAGCACTGTCAGCAGTGTTATGGCCTCTTCAGGGTCAAGGTTTTTTATCTCATCAATGTATAGAATGCCGAGAGACGCAACGTGAACATCTCCGGCGCTGACTCTTTGATGTTCAGGAGTTCCCATGCCTCCTGTTTGGTATGGGTCCCAAGCTATTGAACCGAAAAGTTGAGCGCTTCTGTGGCCAGTGGCATCTACGAAAGGGGCGTGCTCTGAGGTGTTGTCTACTATCAGTTTTGGAATGTCGGTCTGCTGTGCTCCTCCGATGCCTTTTAAACCTCCAGAGCCCATGAGTTTGGAGAACCACCAGATGAAAATGCCGAAGAAGATCAGGCTGCCACCTGGTATGAAAGTTGCTGGAACCAAGCCGACGAATTTCTCGATGAAGTAGTCTCCGAAATTATTGTTGTAGTATTCTTGCAGAGGTTCTCCTACAAATTGGGGGTTCATGTTCCAAGTCTGCCAAGCTTGAAACAGGAAGTAAAATCCTATGGACATCAGAACCAAGCCCATTACGATCAGGAAACCCTGCAGGGCTTTGAGCCCCACTTTTGTGGTGAACTTCCTCTTGAACTCCTTGAGTTGTTCTGACTGGAGAACCTTTTTTGCTTCTCCTGCCTTATGTATTGAGATCTTAGGTTGGCTTGGCAACGTTGGATTTTTCCAACATAGGACGTCAAAGAGTTTTATTCCATTTTCCTTGTAGACTTGGGTAAGCTTTTCGGTGAGAGCCCTTCCAATTAGGGACTTGCCTGTTCCAGGATCGCCTAAAAGGAGCAAATATGGTCCAGGACTTATTACGGTTTTGGCTAATGGTTTGTCTTTGTCAGCTTTGCCCCAGCTTTCATACCATTTCTTTTCTTCAAGCCATTTGAGCTTGCGCACCCATTCGTCCAAGCAGAGAAAACATTCCTTCAATGCTTGGTCTTGACCGATTGTCCAATTGATTAGATTGTCATCGACTGGAAAGCCCTCGGTACTTTCAAATTTGCCCCAGTCCCATTTGATGCTATTTTTTCCACCGTTGATTTTTCGCTCAAGTGTTTCAACTTCATTTCCGAAATGGTCGGGGCTCAAGCCTTACACCTTCCACTTTGTCTATCAGAAAATATGATTGCCAGCGATTAAAGCGGTTATTTCAAAATCTGCAATATAGAAAAACTGATAACATTGGTGGATTTGATCGTGATCAGCTCTTCCGCGTTGGTGGGACTGACGAAGCTTCGAAAAGTCTTGTTTCGAATTTTGGCTCGCCCGGAGGCTTTGCTTGTCGTAGACGCCGTGTGCTCTGCTTGTTTTCCTTCGAACATCAGGAGACTGCAAAGTGGGTTGTTTTTGTCAGCTGAGCCAAAATTCGATAAGCTCGCTTTCGGCTTGAAACTGCGAAATGGCTTCATTTCAGCCTTTCTCTTTGGGCGATTTGACCCCGGGCATGGACTTCGTCGTGGCCTCATATAAAAACCCTCGACAATCTCCATGCGAAGCTTCGACCTACAGCCTTCGGAATTGCTTCGACCTTTAGACGGAATTCTCAAGACAAAGTGGTGCTGTTTCGAGGGTTGTTTGCTGCTGTCTGCATAAGACTGAATCTTGATTCGGCTTCTGAGCATGAAAGGTTCGAGAGATCATTCCATTGAGAGCCTAGCTTAGATCTTATCATGTTGCTGTTCTATATGTCATGCACTAGTCTTGAGTTGCCATGCTATCAGCTGGTCGCGTCTATGAGATCCTAAGCGGGTTTCCGGGAGTCAGTGAAGATCGGCGCGATGCCTGTTATTTGATCGTTTCAGTTTTCGATATCAAACACTCTGATCAAGGGTCGAATGCCGTTGTTACTTGTGTTGATGCTTCTGTATACGGCTAAGTCTGCTTGTGCTTGTGGTGAGTGTTGGTGGCATGAGTAATGGCCTTGTATTACTATGGCAACGAAAATCACTGAGCAGTGAAAAGTCGATGTGACGATCTGTAAAATGCTGCATGTTTAGCCTACTCTAGACAGTGCAATATTGAGCTCTCAATGCAAATAACCAAGGAAAAAGTCATTTTCTGCCAGCCCGGAAGGGCATTGTGCAGGCCTGTTGTAGCTCAGATTCCATGATCTTCCTTTTGTCTGTATACAAAAGCATCAACGCAGTTCCATGTCTTAAGTCTGTGCTTTGATGATTGCTGGAAAGTGTTAAGACTTTGAGGGTAGTTGTGTTAGACTATGAGAGCTGGGACAGTTGTTGGTGAGTTTTATACGAAGGACAGGTGCAGAGTGATTTTGAGGACTCCCAGATGGGAAGACCTGGACGATCTGCTTGAGATGATTAACTCGCTCGTCGAGGAGAAGGCAGACATAGTCATGGCAGAGAAAGTTACAAGGGCGGAAGAGATAGATTGGCTTGCCAGAGCGCTTAGCAGTTTGGAGAAGGATGAGGTTTTCTATATGGTAGCTGAGGTGAACGGCAAGGTTATAGCGAATTCTGAGATAGGCAGGGGCCGAGAGGGTTATGAGAGACATGTAGGTGGGATAGGCATAGCGATCAAAGAAGGTTCTAGAGACCTAGGTATTGGGACAGAGATGATGAAGGCACTCATAAAGCAAGCTCGTGCAATGGGTTTGAAGGTGCTTAAGCTTTCCGCGTTCGAAACGAACAAACGTGCCATTCACGTATACGAGAAGACTGGACTTGTTCAGACGGGGCGGATTCCCCGGAAGTTTTTCAGAGATGGTAAGTATATAGACGAAGTGATTATGACCCGATTGCTGGAGTAGGGGGTAAAATGTCGAACTTCAAAGCGTTCAGCGCTAGTTACAGCTTTTTCACAAAAGGTGAAATAGAGTTTGTGGATTTGACGGAGAGAGTGCAGGAAGCAGTTACCGAATCTGCTATTAGGAATGGTGTGGTTCACGTTTTTGCTCCTCATGCTACTGGCATTCTGATTCTGACTGAGAACGAGCAGGGCTTGCTAGCCGACATCAGTGATTGGCTTCAGAGAATTGTTCCGAAAGACAAGGCATATAGGCATCCTTCGAATGCTCATTCGCATTTGCGGTCTATGCTTCTTTCTCCAGACAAAACGTTGCCTGTGATTGATGGGAGGGTTGAGGTTGGGACGTGGCAATCCTTATTGTTTGTGGAAACGGATGTATATCCAAGAAGAAGAACTGTGACAATACAGGTTATGGGTGAGCAGTAGGCCTGATTGTCGACAGCCTGAATAGCGTCTGAGTTCTGGCATCGGATTTGATACTGCTTTTCGTTCCTTGGTGACGACGGTGACTTCGTTTTGCATTGCGTCCTGACGTATCGTGTATAACGGCAGAATTTAAAACTATGATGGTCTTCACGAGGGTTTCAGCGTCTGATTTCTACATTTTTGTGGCAAGTAAGACTGATTCGCGTCACTTTCGCACAGTGTTCGGAAGGATTCCTCAAGCGACTTCGCACGTGTTTGTGGTAAAACTATAAGAAACGTCGGTCTTGACTATCCCCGTATATTCAAAGAACATAGCGACGCGACGGATGGGGGAGCCGTAGATGATGGATTTATAAGGTTCGATGTTGTTCGATCGTTTCTTTCTGATTTGGCTGTGTAGAGTTGTTTGCGGAGGTGCAGGCTTGTGTTTCTATGTTTCTCGTCTTTTAGGCAGTCTGAACGATAGCAGTAGTGCTGCTAGGGCAAAGGCGGTGAAGAGGTAGAATGCTAGGTCTAGGCTGTATGCGTCTGCGATGTATCCTGCGATGACTTGTGAGATTGAGCCTATGCCGAATGAGGTGAAGAAGAATATGCCGTAGACGGCTCCTCGCTGGTTTTGGGGGCAGCAGAAGCCTGTGAGGGAGTTTAGTGCGGGTTGGTGTGCGTAGAATGAGAAGCCGTAGATTGTGATGAAGAGGGCTATTCCGATGATCGGGACTGGAAAGAGCAGTAGTGAGAGTAGGCTGATGCAGATGCCAGTTGATGTTGCTATTAGGACTTTTTTTGAGCCGATCTTGTCTGCTGCTTTTCCGCCGATCCACTGGGCTGGGACTCCGGCTGCGAGAAGCAGTGTGTAGGCTATTGATGCCCACATTTGGTCGATATTTCTGTTCTGGTTGAGGAATGTGGGGAAGAAGAGTTCTATTCCTTTCATGAATAGTCCGATTGCGATGTTGAAGAGTAGGAGTGTCCATAATTCGCGTATTTTGAGGGCATCGAGTATCGTTCCGCCGCTGGTGTTCCTTTCTGTGGTGCCTTTGAAGCTTGTGGCAAAGAGTAAGGCGAGCATTGCGCTTAGCAGGCCGAAGGTGGTGAAGGCCCATGGCCATCCGTAGTTTGCTCCTATGAACCATGCGATTGTGGGGGTTAGTACGACTCCTAGTGTTCCGCCGGCGCCGTGTATTCCCATTGATTCTGACACTTTGCCTTTGAAGGTTTTTGAGATGAGTGAGTTTGCTGTTGGGTGGTAGAGGCTTGCCCAGATGGCTGTGAGTACGAGCGCTGTGGTGTAGATGTATATGGTTGGCATGGCAAAGGCAGCGAGCATGATTAGTGTGGAGATGCCTGATAGGGCTAGGCATATGGTTATCGTTTGTGTTTCTCCTATTTTGTCGCCTAATGGTCCGCCTGCGAGTGCGCCTATTCCGTATAGTAGTGATGCGATGGTTGTTACTAGGCCGATTTCGGCTTTTGTGACGTTTAGGTTGATCATGATGAGTCCTAGTAGGGGTGGGGCGATGACGAATAGTGAATGGTTGAGGGAGTGTGCTGCGCCTAGTAGTGTGAGTTTGGTGGCGTTTTTTGTGGGATGGTTCATTGTGGTTCATCTGTTGCGTTTGGGGTTTGTATTGGTTTATGAGGTGAGAATGGTTGTTGCTTGTCTATTAAAGGCTTGACTTTGCAGGTGGTTCTTGGGCTTTAGGTTTCTGGAATGTTCGAATTGTAGGGGGCTTCATGTTCGGTTTGGCCTGCTTCTCAGTCACGGGCTTTTCCCTAGCGTTTGGTGTGACTGTTTCGGAGTAGGTGGGTTTT
>CAYYXF010000026.1:0-14167 GCA_964475545.1 uncultured Candidatus Bathyarchaeia archaeon
CCACGCTGACGACCCGGGTTCAAATCTCGGCGACCGCACCACAAGATCCGCACACTCGCGCGCGCGAAATGTGCCTGCGAACCAACAGACATTTTTGCAAAAAGAAGTTTCATCAAGAGAGCCTTGTTCCCTTGGGAGAGCTCATTTTCTAGCTTCTACGCACAATTCGGCCATGCTACTAGTACGTTTTATGATTTTCAAGCTCAATTCGTTGATATTTTGCATGAACCGGCGGGAATCTCGTTTGAAGCCTATCTCCTAAGAGGCAAAGCGCACGTATCCACACGCTCCTTCTCTGAAGCCCGGCAAAAAAGCGGATGATAAGAGATAACCCCGTCAAAACTTGCTTCTTTTGTGCGTTATAACCCCTTCTGGCACCTCGCCTAGACAATGCAGCTTGAAGTCTTCATGCTAAAAATGCTTTTATGAATTGAAATGCCAAATAGCACTCAAGAAGAATGTGAGAGGGATTTTTGTGGC
The DNA here is from genome assembly GCA_964475545.1 of uncultured Candidatus Bathyarchaeia archaeon. Taxonomy (GTDB): domain Archaea; phylum Thermoproteota; class Bathyarchaeia; order Bathyarchaeales; family Bathycorpusculaceae; genus DASPTR01. Next base: position 481 of record CAYYXF010000026.1, read on the forward strand.
ACGGAAAATAGTCAAGGTCTATCTAACTCCTGAACAGAAGAGACTCCTCGAAAGAATACGCCAGACTCTCGGCATGGACGAAAGCGAGATCTTACGTCATGCGTTCATGGAATTGGCTACAAGCCTTGGCTTGGTTACAGAAAGAGTTCACGGAAGAATTTGATTCCTCGAAAGGAAGCCGAAGAGACTCGTTTCACCTTGAAAAGACTTGACAGACTACTTAAATATCTTTGTAAGCTGATAGAACCCCATGCAGATCAACGAAATAGAATTCACCAAGCTCGAGAAGGAACTTTCTGAAACAGGCAAACCCGCCTTGGATTACCTCGCTCCTGACATTGGAAAAGCCTACGTTGTGGCCATTACTAGAGAAAGATGCCCAGCATGCAAAAAACAGAAGCCAAAACTGGACAAACTCGCGGCAACTCTAAAGCAGAAACACAGAGAAAAAATAGTCTTCATTCGAATTCACGTCAAACGTCCCCCTGACTCAGAAAAGGAATCATTAAGAAGCAAGAATATGTTTGGCCACTATTTCTATCCAACCAACCTTATTCTGCTAAGAACAAAAGACAGAGGAGCGATAGAACACTACAGAAACGCCTCACCGGACATGAGAGAGCTCAGAAAGAATATTGAGGCTGCCGTAGAAACTGCAACAATGATGAAAAAGGAAACTGACTAGCATTGGGTTTCAGACGACAAAGAAGAAAACACGAACTATCTGAAATTCGGAATGCGGCTTGTATGCTTAGGCTTGCCAAATTGATGAACCCTGCTTGCGCCGTTCAAGTTCCTCATTATTCATAAATAGTGCACCTCGATTTAATGTGTGCTGATTGTGAGCTGATATGAGTGCAAAGGTTACAACAATACGACAGAAAACGTTTGTTCCAGCTACTCCCGATGAGGTTTACGACGCGTTTATGGACGCCAAGAAGCATTCGGCGTTTACGGGTAGCAAAGCAACAAGTGATCCGAAGGTTGGCGGGAAGTTTACCGCTTGGGATGGGTACATTTCAGGCAAGAATCTTGAATTAGAAAGGGGAAAGAAGATCGTGCAAGAATGGTCGACGACGGATTGGCCAGATGCATCTCCCCCCTCCAAGCTGGAACTGACTTTCAAGAATACAAAGGGTGGCACTGAAATATCAATGATTCACTCAAACGTGCCTCCCGAGCAGGCTGACGACCTTGCGGAAGGATGGGTTGAGTTTTACTGGAAGCCACTGGAAGAATACTTCACGAAACAGAGTCGTAAAAGTTCAGAAATAAGATGATGTACAATCAGTGCGCTATGCTGTCAGCTAATTGATCATTTGTGCTACTGTCAGGGTCACGTCCTGCAATGGTTTGCCGTCCCCCGGAGTATCTACAGGCACTTGATTAATCGCGTCCACGACGCTCATGCCTTCTGTTACCATGCCAAAAACCGAGTAATTACTATCCAAGTTCAAAGCGTTCGCATCGTTTAAGTTTATGAAAAACTGGCTTGTAGCAGAGTCGGGATCGCTTGTTTTTGCCATGGCCACCGACCCCCGCACGTTGCTGTGCTTGTTAGGAAGTTCATCCGGAATCGTGGGCACTGTTATTCCCTTGGACGTAGCATCTCCACCCTGAATCACAAAGCCCGGAGCAACCCGGTGGAAGATGGTTCCGTCATACACTTTCGTTTTTACAAGATTCTTGAAGTTTCCCGTTGTAATAGGCATGTCGTCATACAACTCGATCGTTATGTTACCCATGCTTGTCATGAGGCGAACCCTATTTGAATCGACAAGAAGGTTCTGCAGTGTAATTCTGTTCCAATTGTTGCTGCTATCATTGCACCAGAACCTCCAGCGAACAACGTTTCCAATTGTGCCGTTCAGTGTCTTCGTCACGTTGGAATACGCGAATGTTGAGTTCACAAAATTGGAGAAAGATGCCCACGTGTCATTGGTGAACGTGCCAGTGTTGTTCGTTCCAAGAATGTAGCCGCTCACATTTACGTTATCGGTCCATAGGACTTTGAAGGTGCAAGAGGAACCTGGGCTTGTCGGGCTGGCTGAAATATTAGAATATGTTGGAGGGCTCGAATCAGGGCTACCCATAAACTGATAGACGACGACTGCAGCGATAATTACTAAAACAATGCCTATGACCGCAAATATTTTGCTGATGGCGGATTCAGTTTTCATAGAATAACCCTCAGCCGAGAAATATATAAGCATGTTTCCAGCGGTGAGTCAAGTTTCGCCGTGCATCACGCATTTTTTCCCTGAAACCAAGATCGCAAGTGTGTTTCTCTCTTGATGTTTCATTATGACTCTGCAATTCCACAGATTCGTTTTGCCAGAACCTGTGGGAGCAGAGGTTTTAAGATGCGTCGCTCACACTATTATCTGGTTGAGTGTAGAATTTGAAGGAGATTCTGAAGAATTGGGGTAAAGAACTTTGGATAGCTGAGGAAGCAGAGTACGGAGGCAAAATCCTGATCATAAAAGAAAACATGGGCACGTCTCAGCATTTTCATAAAGATAAGAAGGAAACTATATACTGCTTCAAAGGCCTGGTAGACATAATACTTGCTGATAAAATAGTCACCCTGAGAGAAGGCAATGACATTACGCTTCTTCCGAAAACAATACACCGCATAATGGGAAAGAAAGATTCGGTACTTTTTGAAGTCTCAACCCCACAGCTAGCTGACGTTGTCAGAATACAGGAGAGCATGAAGAAAACAGACAAGGCCTGAAAATGTGATAGCCCCCATTTTTCTTTCTTTTTGCCTGTAGCACGTATACTGAAGGTGCGATTAGAAACGTCTTGCAACCTGTGTGCTATTCAACCAAGAGAAGCCTAGACTGAATATACAAGAGACCCTGATTGCGACACCATTGTAGTATGGCACAGGCATCAGGAGAATGGAGTGCCCACAAATCTCGCTCACAACATTAAGTCTGACGTTGACCTGACTGCGGGATACAGAGCTTCTTTCCGCAACGTTTATATCGTAAGATGTCATATTGTAATTATCGATATGTCTGAAAACAGACATATTGTATACAAGCAGAACACAAATACACATGGTGAAAATCATGTTGCTTGAAATAATGTTGGAGATACTTGTTCCCACATTATGGGCTTGTCTTGCAGTCTACACAGCATGGTATTTTACGTCAGCAAAACACTATGCTCCAATAACGCGTAAAGAAGCAAGAACACTGTGGCACATCCACAAGCATGATGCTGAATGCAGCGGGAAGAAGTGCACAGAAATTAGACGCGGGGGCAAAATCATAGGTTTCGAATGCGAATGCGGATACAAGCACGTGCAAAAACGCCCATTAATAATCCCCACTCCGACACATAACATCAAATTGCCAGACCCTGAGTATTCAACAGTTGACAATGTACGCACTGGTTACAAGTCAAAGTAAACGCTAACGTTGAAAAGCGAAGCTCTCATAGAAGGCTATTGGTGCCACCAATAATCAAAGTCTGAGTCTGGCATGGACTGCACGGCACTTGCGCCCATTGCTCACTATCGCTGAGCTCTCATTTTTCAGACTCTTTTTTGGCACAATATGCTACCTTTCACACAGTCCTCACATTGAATGTGGAACAAGCAAACTCGCAAGCGCGAGCTTCAATGCACCTACTCATTCCCGAGCTTTTGGTTCTAGCGCAAGTCTTTAATAACAAACAGTGGACCAAATAGGGATTTGGTGAAAATTCAATGTCCCGCTATTCGTCCAAGCGTCAATTGGTTATCAACGCAATGTTCGTGTCAACCGTACTCATCTTTACTGCTCAAGTCTTTATGATTGGAGTTTCGGTTTCGCCGAGATCGAGTTTTTCAGGAGTTGTGTATGCTGAACCCGGAGTACCTGTTTATGGCGCAATGATCTCTGCATCTGGACCCCAAGGGGACGGATATGCCATCACCAATCCTTCAGGGCAGTACAGCATTAATGAAGGATTAGGAACGGGCACATACAACGTGACTGCAGTGGCTATAGGGTATCTCCAGGCAGAAGTCGAAAACGTGCAGGTTACAGTCGGACAAACGACCTCAAACGTAAACTTCGACTTGCAGCGCTCAGGAGGCATTTCTGGAAAAGTGACTGATACGATTTCTGGACAACCCTTAAAAGACGTTATGGTGATGGCGATTCCTGTAGGCGGCGGAACATTCGGTTGGGTTGCCTCCACAGACGCGGATGGAAACTATCTTCTGGCCACCAACCTTGTAAATGGAAATTACAACGTATCTGTTCCACTGCCTGAAAATCACGTTCCAAAAATGGTAGGTCCGATAAGCGTAACAGTCGGAGCTGAGACCAAAAATGTCAATGTTCCACTTGAGCGCTCAGGGATAGTCTCCGGCAGGGTGACTGCCGCTCCAAGCGGACAACCTTTGGTTGGTGCATATGTCATCGCATCTTCGAGCACGTATGGCTACTTTGGTTCAGCCCAAACCAATGCAACTGGCTACTACAGGATAACAACCGGACTGGGAACTGGCACCTACACAGTCATGGCATGGTATAACACGAGTTACTCTAACCCTGCGGACGCGAGCGTTGCGGCAGGAGTAGAGACTCCTAACGTTGACTTCACAATAACTGTCTCCCCTCCAGTGCCATCGGGAATAATCATGGGCAGCGTCACAGATACGGACAGCAAGCCAATATATAATGCCCATGTGACGGCTGATGGCCAAACGACACTTGGCTACGGAGACGCATACACCGACGCTAACGGCAACTATGTCATATCAAGTGGCTTACAGACAGACACTTACACCGTATCTGCCTCTGCTACAGGCTTCTCTACCGGAAGCATAAGTGGAGTAAGCGTAACAGTTAGCCAAGTAACCACAGTCGCAAATCTGCAGCTAAGCAGGATCCCGCCGGCCCAATCGGGAACGATTTCAGGCGCGGTTCAGGGAGAAGCAAACCCTATACCAGAACTGCAGTATCCAATCGCCATTCTGCTGCTTACCACACTTGCCGCAATCATCCTCGCAAAATCACTCAAGGTCAAAACCGAAAAACGCCAATAGGAAAGCAAGCAAATCGGCACTCGGCCCACCCTACTTTTTGCGTTAGAGCCCTTTCCAAGATCAGCCTTCAGACTCTGGTTTTGTTGCATGCAATTCACATTTTCTAGAGAACCACGTGTGCAATCGTTGCCTAAATGAATTGGATGAGGATAAGAATTAAATAGTCTCGATGTTCATAGAAGTGCTCTTGAACCACGGATTTAATCGAGGTGATAAACGAATGGTCAGAGAAGGAAGAGGACGATTATTCAGGAGAAAGGACGGAAAATACCTGGTCTATCTGCCGCTGGATCTAGCTGAAGACAGCATGTTCCCATTCAAAGATTTCAGCAAGACAAAAAGAGGCGCTGATTCTGTCGCACTCAAAATAAGCTTCAAGCCAGGAGACAACAAGCTGCTAGTGGAGAAATGGAGCTCGTAGCAAAGGCACGATCCTAAAAACCAAATGGAAACACAGCGGCGACCGCAACGATTATTGCTAAAACAAGATCCTTCATTCTTCTATCCGTAATAGTGCAACACTTCACCAAGTCTAAGAGACTCTTTTTGAAGTATTAGATTTCGAGTTTCTTTCTTTTCACAATTTGCTAGTCCCTTCAGGTTCACGTGACGAACGTGGCATGAATCGTAGTCAAACCATGAGGTTCTGTTTTTCTAGGTTCAAGTGTGAAATTAGCGTGGCGTGATGTAACAGTCATCCTCTCTCGTTTTTCTGTGCATAAGGGCAAAAGGCGGCTGTGTAATACATAGCTTGAATTCATAAGGGTTAAGTCAAATCAACCTGACAAATCCAACGATCTAAGAATCGAGACTGCTAGCGCATGCTAGAGTTTTGATCTCGCAAAGTTAAGGTGGCAAACATTGGTGATAAAAAGAACACGAAACCTGCAAATAGATGAAGCCAAGATTAAGAGAGACACTCACGGTATTTCTGATATTTTTGTTGGATTCGAACATCCCATATTTGGCGATGTCCAATGCGAAGACGTAGAATATCAACTCTACGCGAGCGCAATCAAGAATATGCAGACTGGCTTGTATATTTGGCGTCTGGGAAGAACTGGTCATCCAAGGACTTTCAAGCTTGTGGCCGCCAACCCCGCCACAGAACGATTCAGTGGAACACCAGCAAAAGATCTTCTGGGGAAAACAATGAAAGAGGCATTCCCCGCCTTGGACAAAAGGGTTGCGAAGATCGGCGGAGAAATCATACGCTCCGGAAAGGCAATGGATCTAGGAGAATTTCGCTACTGTGACGAGCGTGTTCCTGAAGGCGTTTTTTCTGTCAAGGCATTTCCACTTCCTAACAGCTGCGTGGGAGTCACACTTGAAGATGTAACAGAGCGCAAGAAAATCGAATTGGCCCTAAGTGACAGTGAACAGTGCTTGCGCTCGGTGGCAAATTCAGCAGCAGACGCTGTGATTTCGGTCAATGCCAAAGGCAAAATAGTCTTCTGGAACAAGGCGGCAGAACGAATTTTCGGCTATACGGCCCATGAAGCAGTGGGCAAGTCTGTCACCATAATTGTGCCTCATCAATTCGCTACGGCGCATCAAAAAGGGTTCGAGCAATTGCTTTCATCGAAAAGGCCAACTACCAACAGGATATTTGATTTTGTTGGACTCAAAAAAGATGGTACCGAATTTCCAGCAGAAGCATCGCTCTCAAGCTGGAAAATGAGACAGGAAACCTTCTTCACCATTATCGCACGCGACATCACAGAGCAGAAGCACATGGAGCAAACGATGAAGCAAAGCGAGGAGAAATATCGCAACGTTTCCCAGAAACTGACAAGTCTGATGAAAAGCTCCGCGACAATGCTCCACACCACAGACCTACACGAACGGCTCAGAACCATTGCCGAAGCAGTCCGTGAACAAGGCTGGGCGAGAGTAGTCATATCTCTAAGAGACGAAAACCTCAACACAACAGACGTAGTGACAGCAGGTCTAACCCCCCAAGAAGACCGATACTTAAGAGAACATCAATCTCCAGGCCACGTGTGGCGCAAACGATTAAGCTCCATGTTCGAAAGATTCCGCCTAGGAGAATTCTACTATCTTCCCTGGAGCGACCCACTAGTCCGAAAACAATTCAAATACGCACTGGCAAGCAAAGTTCCGAAAGAAGACACAATCGACTGGAACCCAGATGACCTGTTATTTGTTCCATTACGATTGCCGACAGGCCAAGTTGTGGGCATAATGAGCATAGACGATCCAAGAGACGGGCGACGCCCCACAATCGAATCACTCGCTCCTCTAGAGCTTTTCGCGCATCAAGCAGCCGTAGCTATTGAAAATGCAAAACTGATACAGCAAGTGAAGGAATATGCGCAACATCTGGAAGAAAAAGTGGAAGAAAGAACCAGAGATCTGAGGAAAAGTGAAGAGAAAATCAGAAGCATATTTGCTGCCTCCCCAGACGCCATCACAGCTACAGACCTGAATGGAAACATAGTTGAATGCAGTGAGCAAACGTTGAGAAACCATGGATATTCCTCAAAAAGGGAACTAATCGGTCAAAGCGCTTTCAAACTAATTGCCGAAAAAGACCATCAGAAAGCCATAGAAAACATGAGAAGAACACTCAGCGAGGGAGTCATAAAGAACGTTGAGTACACTTTCGTCACCAAAACGGGACGTGAATTTCCAGCTGAGCTCACAGCAAGCGTAGTTTTCGACGCTTCACACAACCCAACGGGTTTCGTGGCCATAACCAAAGATATAACCGACCGCAAACGAATGGAGCAACAGCTCTTCAAGTCCGAAAGGCTTGCCGCCATCGGCGAGTTGGCAGGAATGGTTGGGCACGACCTGCGTAATCCGCTAACAGGCATCGCCGGAGCCGCATACTATCTAAAAACGAAATACGGCTCAAAGCTGGACAAAACGGCAAGGGAGATGCTGAACATAATCGGAAACGACATTGAGTACTCAAACAAAATCATAAACGACCTTCTGGAATACTCAAGAGAAGTCAAACTTGAGCAAGCAGAAACCACACCAAAGGCAATAATAAAAGAAGCCCTAGCCTTGGCGCGAGTACCAAAGAACGTCTGGTTGACAGATTTGACAAGAAATGACCCGAGGATAAAAGTTGATTTTGACAAAATGAAAAGAGCCTTCGTCAACATAATCAAAAACGCCGTAGATGCCATGCCAAAAGGTGGAACACTAACCATAAAAAGCAAAAAGGCAGGTCGTAACGTTGAATTCATCTTCACCGATACGGGAGTAGGCATGCCAAAGGAGGTAGCCGAGGAAATTTTCACCCCACTGTTTACCACTAAGGCCAAGGGAATGGGATTTGGCCTAGCTATCTGCAGACGCCACATAGACGCACACGGAGGGCGCATCACAGTTCAGAGCGAATTAGGCAAGGGAACAAGCTTCACCGTAGCAATACCAATCGAAGCCAATTCAGAGAAAAACGAAAAGCTTTGGATAGACCTTCCAGAATCTTTGATTGCATCAAACGCGCACCAAAAACACCGCTAGGATTCAATGCAACTGAGTAGATTTCAAGAGTGAGGAATAGAAATAAAACGTAGTTGCGATTTGCTCATTGTCCTTTTCTGGCGCGTTTCCATTCTTCGTATTTTTCCAAGACTTCGCTTATTTGCGCATTGATAAAGCCCTCCGCGCTTCGATACGGCGTGTTCATCTCTCTAACTGCCTCATCAAGCAAAGCATACTGTTCTTTCTCAATCTCTACGTACTCAGTCTTCTGACTTAGCCAAGCTAGCCTGAAGCGTATGGCGTCTCGTATGAACTCCTCTTTTGTTGTGAAGCCCAGATGTTTGTTTTCCTCTATGAAAATCTGTATTTGTGCGAGCACTTCTTGAGGCATTATGATGGATTCGTTGATGAGAGCATTTATTGCGTCCTGATAGGTCTGCATCTTACTTGTTTGAGCCATCAACTCGCCGAGAAGAGCAGTGAGCCTTTGGTGTATATCCTCCGAGATTCTAAGCGTCTTCACACTGTTCACCCGTCAAAATCCTGCTTGTGTTTCAAGCAGTGTTTGTGGCGTAAGGCTTTTAAGTGTTTCTTGTATATCCAATATACTGACTACGCAGGATACACAGACCATGCTGAGAAAACCGCATACCTATTAGGGAGGGGAACATGCCCTTCATATTCAACTGCAGCCGATGCAGATCAATCCTGTACGAGGACCTTAGTCCCATACTCCAAAATGGATGCTACAAAAGCCCAACATATCTTGAAAGCATCTTAATGAAACTAGGCGACAAGTGTCCTTCATGCGGGCATAGGTTGCAGATCCCGCCTTCGAAAATCGAAATCTTCGCCCCCACAAAGGAAGATGACTCCCTGAAGAAAGAGCCTAGAACGCAGAGGATTATATTTCAACGAAATACGTCTTCACAGCTTTGAATACGTCAAAAGATATTTATGTCTAAGAGGAAACCAATCTTTGAATGCTCCGGTAGTATAGTCCGGTCAAACTTCAACATGAGAAGGACCATGTATTGCGGCCTCTCGACACCAAAAAGTGATGGAAAGCCGCGGACCCGGGTCCAAATCCCGGCCGGAGCACCACACGCCCAACGAGCGATAGTTGGCGCTTACGCTTCTATGAAATTCGTCAAGATAAAAAGGAAGAGGCTAAGTGGTTGAAGGCTTCTTTTCTGGTTCCCTTGCCTGACTAAGCATTAATGCAGAAGCTAAAGCGCCGGCAGTTCCGCTCAGAGCACCTAGTGTTCCACCTAGTACCAGAGCCAAACCCACAAACAACGGAGCCTCAGAAAAGGCTATGCTGGCAGCGTTTGGTGCGATTATCCAGAATGCCACAAAGTAGAGTGCCCAGCCGACGAGCACTCCGACGAGACCCACCGCAAAGCCCTTGACTGCCCGTTTCACAAGGAAACCGCCTACAAAACCGGCGATAATCATTGTCCACCACATTCCTGAGAGTTCCAGAACAGCCGAAAGCAAAATGGTCACTATCAAGCCGAAGATAAAACCGAATTTTCTCTCCAAAACTGTCATCTTCAACCCTCCGCTACCCTTTCGGACTAAACGTTATCACGCCTTCCTTGTCTCCTTGCTCTTCTGGGCTTGCTGGAAATGTCATTGGCTTGTATTCCCCATTCAGCCAAAGTTCAAGCTGGTCATCGTAATGCTTGCTGAATGGATGTCCCCGCTGTCCTCCGGGAATTATGCATAACGAGTTGTTTAGATTGTTGAAGTCTACTATTTGCCGCCACGATGGTCCATTCTGCACGTCCAAGCCTGGAGCGGGGTTAACGTTGTTCTCCCATCCTCCGATTGGCAGCTTCGGATAGTTAAGCCAAGAAAGAGCCTTACCGAGAGGATGCTCCAGATCCAAGTGATGAACTGCACTCCACTTCCATTCCAACATGTTATCTCCAAGTTCGTCTTTTAGTTGCTGAACTGTGTCATTTAGGCTTTGGAAAATCATGTCATCACGAGTCTCCACATTGCCCGTTTCCACGTTGTCAAACCAGCGGGTAGAGTTGCGCTCTACCAAGTACTGTATCGTCTCCGTTGTTGGAAGTCTTCCCTCAAATCCTGCTTTGTAATAATCATCGGTGAACGTGTTGTTCTTCAATTTTTCAAGCCAAGTCGCAAAAATTGTGGGCGCAACAAGGTCCTTATCCATCCTAAAGTTCCAGTCTTGCAAGAGGCGCGTAGCATTCTCCAGATCTGTTGTCATTTGCCTGTTCCCACATGCATCAATTATGTATGGCACCAGTTTCTCAGCTGGGACATCGTAGATGTCTGTCTGAATTCCTTTCATTTCCTGCAAGCCTAGCGGCTGAGACTCATTCAGCAGGTTCTGTATGCGCTGAACCCTGTAGTTCTCGGCCCATGTCCATCCAAGCCAGTACTGATAATCTTCACGAGATATCGGGCAGTTGTTGGCTGTGGCAACGTAACCCAATACAGGATTAATCAGATGGGGAACTTCCTCAGGAGGATCAACCCAAGCATCAAGGTCACTCCAGTCTCCCCATTCTCCTCTAGCTTGGCTTCCATTAAATGGCAAGCGATATTCCAAATAGTCATTTGCGTCGGAGACGTTCATCCTTATTGGATAGCGCCCATTTGCCCACCATCCAATGTTCCCCTCCGTGTCTGCATAGACCATGTTTTGAGCTGGAACGCTGAAATCCCGTAAACCGTCTTTGAACTCATTCATGTTTCTCGCTACATTGAACTTGTACATTGCTCTCGCTTCAAGCGTCGGAAAGCTCCCAACCCACTTCATTGCGAACTTTTCGTTGTCCTGCTCAATTATCGGACCATGCCTTGTCATGTTAATGAGAACGTTGCGCTCTTCCACGCCAGCGTCGCCTTTGACCTTGATCACCTCCTGAGATCTGATCACGTCTTCCCACTGATTCAGATACCAGTAGCGATCGCCGTCACCGCTCCAGACATATCTGTAGAAGTCCAACACGTCCGCGCCAACATTGGTGAAGCCCCAACTCAAATTCTGGTTATGCCCGATGACTATGACTGGAATTCCAGGGAAGGTTACTCCTCTGACGTTCATGAAGACGCCGCTCGAGTTGCTGACGACCAGATGAGCTTCATACCAGACTGGCGGAGCCATAAGCTGCAAGTGAGGATCGTTGCACAGGATGGGCTTGCCTGTCGTCGTGAGGCTGCCGTTTACAACCCAATCGTTCGAGGCAAACGCGTCTTTAACAGGCTGGACCAATCTTTCAGCATTTTCTTTCCATTCAAGAATGTCAGTTATTGCGTGAACAACCTTTTCCCTTTCCGTGTTGGGAAGCTGAATGGTTTCCATGTCCACTTGTGCTGGTGGATCAACTGGAGTAAAATTGCCTCTGTACGTGCAAATTTCATAAGGATCCTTAAAGGGGAACAACTCGTCAGTCAAGTTTCCGAAGGCTTCGTAGGCTTTCATGAATTCCAGATCATAGAAGTCCCCTGTTAATTCCCAGCTGATGAGTTTGCCTACAGCGAGAGTGTCAAAAGACGTCCAAGGTTCCGGTTCGTAGCCTAAAATCTTGAACTCAATAGGCAGTTCGCCTGCCGCCTTCATATTCTCTATTGCCCTATTCACGCCATCAACGAACTTCGCTAACACCTTCACCATGTGAAGGTCGTTCTGTCCTACTAAGGCCTGAAAACTGGAGTTTGCAGCCTTGCCCAAACCAATTGTCCTGAAGAACAGGTCAGTCTCGTAGAGGGATTCACCAACAACCTCAGCAAGCTTTCCCTCGGTAAGTCTCCTCTGAAAGTCCATTTCAAACAGCCTGTCTTGAGCCTGCACATAACCAAACACGTAAAACAGGTCTTCCTCGTTTTCAGCATAGATGTGGGGAACACCATAACTATCACGACAAACGCTCACCGATGCTCCCAGTCCTTCCAAACTGATTTCTGTTCCACTTGGAAGTTCAGCATACAACACTCCACTCCATATTCCACCCATAGGATTCAGCAAATCTAGGTACGGAGCAAAGGTGTAAGCAACGAGAACCATTGCAGCCAGTGCTACTGCAAACCATGCTAACTCTTTCTTCAAGCTTTCACCCTTTTGAGCATTAGCGTAATACCAGCTTTTGTTATATTAGCTTAAACGTGCTCCAAATGAAGAGTTGCACTCACTAATCGGAAGCTGAGACTCATCACCAACATGTAATGGTGTAAGAATTAAAAGGTTGAAGAGACAGCAATATAGAAAGGGGTAAACCGCATGCACGTCAAGAAAATAACCCTGCGTGATCTAAAGGAAACCTACTGCTGCATCAGCGAAACCCCTCCTGGCGCAACGTGGGCAAAAAGCCTCCCAGAATCAAGAGAATGGCTCAGAAAGAACCTGGGCAAGCACGTGGAGGGCTATCACCTGTTGGATGACAGCAAAGTCGTTGGCCACATCTACTATGCAGCTTCTGAGAAGGCTCTAATTCCATACGAATTGGAGCCCGGAGTTGCCTGCATATACTGCACAGAAATGCTGCGCGATTACTCGCATAAGGGATACGGCACAATAATGTTTGACTACATGAAAAAAGACCTCAAGAAACAAGGGTTCAAGGGCATAATGGTCCCAGCAACAGACTTCAAAGAATTCATGCACTACGTGCTGTTCCAGAAACAGGGATTCAAAGTAATAAAGGAACACGCACCCTTCAAAATCATGTACTTCCCGCTCACAAAGGAAAGCATAAACGTCAAACCCATAAGCTTAGACTACAAACCCTCAAAAGACAAGGTTGAAGTCACCCTGTTCAACAACTTTTTCTGCCCCGTAGGAGCGCACATGTATCATTCAGTGAAGAAAGTCGCTCAAGGCTTCGGCGACAAAGTCAAGATAGTCGAGATTGAAGCAACCCTCGAAACCGTCCGCAAATATGGAACCACAGACCCGCTTATCAACGGCAAAATCAAGATGTTCGGCCCGGCCTCAGAAGCAGAAGTGAAAAAAGCAATACAAGAAGAACTCGACCAATTCAAACATTAGATCAGCACAGAGCAAGCATCCGTTCAGTCCAAAACTCTCTAGACAACAATTAGAAAACTTTAATTCTGTCAATTCTCGTCATACGCTTTCGATCAAACTATGGCAACACTTGCTCAACTGAAACTTGCAATGGGAACATCAATATTCCT
>CAYYXF010000027.1:0-8500 GCA_964475545.1 uncultured Candidatus Bathyarchaeia archaeon
CCTTTCAACAGAAGCCAATAGACGTTCCAGTCTTTTCCACGAAGAGCATAATCAAACTCAGTTTCGCTTCCTGCTTTCAAAGAATCTTCCACTCTTCCATCAGTAGAATTGTCACATGTGCCTTATAATTCCACTTTCTAGTACGATAGCAGTAATGTCAAAGCACATATAGAGAACAAGCGGCAGCGACAGTGCGCGCTACGGGCTGAGATTAGTTGATTGGAGTCATGATGGTTTTTTCCTGATTTCTTGCATGGCACATCTCCCTTCAGGTTCTCGAACATTTCCCTTTTTCCTCGTGCCTCTTGTATTCTTCCGTAGGCGCGCGCTAGTATCACCAAGATGGCATTGTCGAAAAACTCATTGAACATCGGTTCACCCGTAGGCGCCTGCAACAAAGGCCAGTAACCCAAAAATGAACCAAAAAAGCATATTCTTCTTGACTTTTCTCGCGTTTTCTCTTGACGTATCTCTAAGAAGCGTGAATGAACTCGCCAATAATCCAAAGTCGAAAACTGCCACGAGAGGGATAAACCAGATGGAGACGAGTCTGGCAAACAAAGGTATCGGACTGAGAAAAACTGCGAGCAAGTAGAAAAACACGGCCACAACTCCCGCGGCCTTCTCCCCATAGCGCACAGCTAGGGTCTTCACATTTTGCGATTTGTCACCTTGAATGTCCACGATTCCTTTTGTTATTTCTCTGCCGGTGTTCGAAAGAAAGGCAATTGATGCGAAAATCAAAACGTTCAGCTTAACAGGTACAACAGGACCTGTTATCGCTATACTTCCATACACGACAGGAATCGCGACAACCATGCTGACAAGAAAATTGCCGGGCAACCCGCTTCGCTTCCCAACGGTCGTGTAAGCCACGAATACTAACCACGCAATCACGGCTGTCAAGAAACACGGCACGTTCGTCAAATAAGCAGCTGAAAAACCCACTGCCGTAAGAAACAATGCGAGGGCTAGAGCTTCCTTAGGCTTTGTCGCACCGCTCGGAATTGGACGGTTCGGCTCATTTACAGCGTCTATCTCCCGATCATAATAATCATTTATAGCCATAGAAGCAGCGGTTAGGGCGAAACCAGTTACGAAACCGAAAACAAGACGTAGCCAAAAGGCAATCAGATCATTCAGGCCTGTCAACACTGCGCCGATTATAACTGCGAATCCCATCATCACACAGTTTACGGGACGGATTAAACGCAAGTAAGCACGGATCTTTCGCATGAGTACTCAAGCCTTTCGCAAGTTACATAACCATTTCACTAAAGTGAGTTATAAAATTCACGTTTAGAGTAAAAAGTTTAATACGCTCATTCGAATAAATCATAAAAAAGTTCGTTGGTGATCAGCTTTTGAAAGCCAATTACGCACCAGAAAGATTAAGAGTGATAATTCCAGTCGGAGGAAAAGCCAAACGTTTGCTCCCTCTGACCGCTGAGACGAGTAAGGCGTGCATCCGACTTGTTAACAGGCCGATGATAGAATTCTCGCTATTGTCGCTTGCACGTCAAGGCATTCGCAACTTCATTTTCGGAGTGAAAGGCTACACGAACTATAGGGACCTGCACGACTACTTCGAGTCAGGGTACGGCTTCTCCTCAAGATACGGCATAAGTCCACGGGTGCACGTGAAATATCAGCCAAACGTGGATGATCTCGGGAGTGCGGATTCTGCAAGAATAAGTATGGACTACTATAATGTCAAGGACCCAGTTTTCGCAGTTCAAGGCGACAACATCTTCGATGTCGACGTAAAAGAACTCGTGGAATTCCATGAGAAGAAAGGCGCCATCATGACAATAGCGTTGAGGGAAGTTGACAACGTTGAAGGCTTCGGAATAGCTGACATAAACAAAGAAAGAAGGATTGCTAGATTTGTCGAAAAGCCTTCACCTAAAGAGGCCCCGTCAAACCTTGCTAACACTGGTCTCTACATGGTTTCACCCGAAATCAGAAAGATATTCAAAGAGAAAGGAGTCAGACAGATAATCAAAGAGGAGCACCGTCTAGATTTCGGCTTCGACTTTATCCCCTATCTTATAAGAACTGGAAGACCAGTTTACGGCTACACCTTGAAGGGTAGCTGGTATGACGTAGGCACGCCTAGGCATTATCTCGAATCCATGCATGACATGCTTATGGGCCGTTTCTCATCGCTGACAGATTTCGGTGGAAAGATTGGCGAAAAAGAAAGAATATGGATCCAAGGCGAAAGCATAGAATCCATGAAAAGCAGAAAAGAGATCATAGCAAAAATCAGGCAGGGAAAAATAGAGGTGGAAGGGGCAGTGCTCATAGGGAGACACTGCAAAATAGGCGACGGCGCTAGAATTGTGGATTCATGCATTGATAACTACACGCAAATCGGCAACGGAGCCCTGATAGAGAAATCAGCCATCATGGACAGGGTCATAGTAGGAGAGAAAGCAGAGATTAGAGAAAGCATAGTTGGCAGACACGTGACAGTTGGTTCTAGCCTGAAAAAACGAACCACCATCAGCTCGGTCTCAGTCATCGCAGATGATGTGACTCTGGCGGCCGGCTGCAAACTTGCTGCAACCAAGATCTACCCGCACCAATACGTTAGAGGAGAATTCGAAAACCAGACAATCATGCCAGGCTAAGAATACACAGCCGTGATATCCGAGATAGTTGAGCAGTCGAAGGCGTGCACTTTTAAATATCTACGCTTTGAACCACTTGAAAATGAGATATCTTATCTTCTCCTTCTCCAAGCCGGGCACGGCGATAATGAATCTTTTTCTCACAGTCGTTGCCAGCCTTCCAGCTTTGACGATTTCCATAGCGGTTATCGCGGACTTGGCCTTCTTTACGGAAACCATGTATGGAGCGTGTTCAACCCCTGGTCCATGCTTGTAAACCGCAAAATCGCATCCGAACTTTATTCCGGGCGTGACCACTAAGCCTCTGCTGCGCAAATCGTGGTAGACACCGTATTTTTCATCGAATTCTTCATACAACTGCTTGGCCATTTGTCGAAGCTTTTTGAGACCGACTTTTTCCTTTCTGGAACCTTCGTAAACCTTGATCGTTCCTTTTTCGGCTAGATACAGGCCTTCCATCAAGTCCAAGATTAGCGGGACGTTGAATTCTGGGATTTTCGGTTTGGCGATGCCGAGAGGCTTTCCATAATATCCTTTTTTGTAAAGTTCTGAACCGTTCGTTGAGTCCCATACAACCAAGTAGTTTTCGATGAATTCTACAGGGATTTTCTCAGGCATCGGCTTCGTTCGCCTTTTACATGATGAAGGACAGAATGCGAGCGGCGTCAGCCGCATCTTCTGCCTTGTCTGCTGAATCCTCTAGCAGTTGAAGGACATCTCTCAGGAGGATCATAGCTGGAAAATCGAGTTTGGTGCTGAGCAGTTTTATTTCGAGCTCACGGTAAATTTCGTCAACAACTCTCTCAGCGATCTCCACGTCTTTGGCTTTTTCCATAGTTTTAGCTGAGCCGTAGCTAAGAACCATCATCGTCTCTCTGAGTCTAAGCACAGTGTCCAGAACGGCTTCTGAAAGCTTCAACAACTCCTTCTTTATGTCTGCTGGAACACTCCAGTTGTGCTCCATCAGCTCGACCAAACGGAAAGCTATGCCTTCAGAAAAATCAGCTATCTCGCTCGTCAAGTTTGCAAATCTGAGAAAGTCTTCTCTGCTGAATAGTATGGCTCCTATCTCGGCCAATTCCTGCGACACCAGCCGGCGAGCCTTGTCCACTTCGTCCTCTCCAGCTCTGATTTCGCCAAAAAGCTTCCTCGCGGTTTCCTTGTCGTTCTTGATAAAGCAATCTATTATTTGGGGAACTTTCCTAGTCGCATCCAAAACCTTACGTAGATGATCCTGACAAACTTCAAGGGCCCTTCGCTTGACCCGCTCTTCAGTCTCCGCTGGAAGCACCAATATTTTCCCCGCCCACAAAAGAGGGCCACTTTTTCTACGATAAGATATGCTAAAGCATTATAAAAGTTAACTAAAGCTCAGCTCTCGACAGGCTTTCCTAGATCTCTGAATTCGATCTTTCGCTTGAAATACTTTCGAAGTAGTTCTGGCAGATCTCCAATCTTGCTTCTTACCTGCCTCCACGAGTCACGGTCGCGAATGGTGACCGTATCATTTTCAAGTGTATCATAATCCACTGTTATGCCAATAGGTACGCCGATCTCATCTGCGCGGGCGTATCTCCTGCCAATCGAGCCTGCCTCGTCATATTCAGCTATGAAACCCTCATCTAGCAACGTCCTGTGCAGTCTAACAGCCCTTTCTGGTAGCCCGTCCTTGCTGACGAGGGGATAAATGCCAACTTGCACTGGAGCAATGTCTCGAGGAAAGCTCAACACTACCCTATCATCCTTGAGCTTGTAAGCATATTCAAGCGCGACGTAGAGAAGCCTGTCTGAACCGAAACTTGGCTCAACAACATGCGGAATGAAGCGTCTTCCTTGCTCGACAGTTTTCTCACGAGAAATATACACGTGCTCTGGCAGAACCTTGTATTTCCCAACAACAAAATGACCGTTCTTTTTCAGAGAAGCCTCAACTTCACTTGGGTCAGCCTTAGAAAGCAACCCGCCCACCTTACCCGCTTCAGCTTTAAAAACCGGACCAAGCTTAGCCATCACGGGCTTTACCACGACTTGCTCTTTTTCAACAGGTTCCTCATATTCCTTGAAGACAAACATGTCCACGCAGCTGGACTCCCCATGGCATTTCAAATCATAATCAGTCCTGTAAGCGTGCCCAGAAACTTCAACCCAACCCCAACGCTCAACACAGACCTCTTGGTCGAAGCTTTGAAGAGAATAGTGAGCTCTTTCCCAAGGAAGTTTCTCGATGAAACGCTGCTTCTCAGCAGGAACGCCTAAGTCAATCATTAGCTTCTTGGCCAGAGTCATAAACACTGCTTGCCATTCAGCCTTAATGTAACCTTTCTTCAAGGCCTCCTTCACGGTAACCTCGGTGATCTTGTCTGATTCTTTCAACCTGTTCTCGGCAAGCAACAGCCCCAGTGTTTCGTTCTCAACCTCCTTCAACAGGTAACAGTCAGGTTCTTCTGGATCAAAGAAAAATTCCAGGTCCACTATGGTGAATTCCCGCAATCTTATCAAGCCCTGTCTCGGCGAAATCTCGTTTCTCAAAGCATGACCTATCTGCAACGCTCCGAAGGGAAGCTTCTCGCGGGCCATTTCGTATAAGCGTTTGAACTCCACGAATATGCCCTGCGCAGCCTCAGGTCGGCCGTAGCCAACCGCTTCCGAGTATGGGCCAATAGTCGTTTTGAACATGGTCAAGAAGTGTTTGGGTTCACCAAGCTGGCCACCGCAATCCGGACAGCATATCTTGAACTTCTCGATAGCCTCCTTCAGTTCTTCGAGGCTTAGTTTTTCAGCCTCCGCTTCGCTTACATTCGCAAATTCTCGAAGCAGATGATCGGCCCGAAATCTGTTCATGCATTTCATACATTCGACCATAGGTTCCTTGAAGTGCTGAACGTGGCCTGAAGCCTCAAAAACCTTGCCCGGCGTTATTATGGGCGACTCTATTTCTAATATTCCCAGCTTGTTCACGAAAAGTTCTCGAAGTTTCTTTTCGATGTTCTGTTTCAGTCGTGCACCCAGTGAACCGTAAGTTGCAAAGCCGCTTGCGCCACCATATATTTCGTACGACTGCCAGAAGAATCCTCTTCGTCGGGCTAACTCATTAATTACGGTGTACATGTCTGTTGCTTTAGCTTCATCAGGCAAGATTGCTCAGCCTCTCTTGAATTGGACAGTCAGAGAGGTTAAGACCTGCCTAATAATAAATCTTCAAACCAATGGGAGCTGCGAAGCCATACTTGGGGTCCGAAGCTTTCAAAGACGCACTGCGACATTGTAAATAAGCCTAGATTTTGTTACTGAACCGGGGCGTCATCTTTGTCTCTTTCTGAGTTACGCTTCTTCTGCAGCGTGGTCAGCAATAGGCCGCTAACAGCATAAATGTCCAATAATGCCCATTGGGACAGGTGCGCTCGAACTGAAAGCATCTTTACAGCTATTTCAAAATGCACGGTGGTAACAGTGTCGAGGGGCTCAACCCAGACTGTGTATTGACCTGGATATGGAACACTTGCCTCGCCTGAGCCCGAGTGTCCTTGCGCGGTTACAATAGTGAAACGCGGGCTATCAAGTTGTATGGAGAATTCGACATCCGAGCCATTATCAACGTGGAAACTGTAGATAACGATGTCTCCATAGTGAAAAGCATAGTTTGCATTGCTGGTTCCTCCGCCATTGCCGCCCATCCAATCTGTTGTGCTACGCGAGGGTGGCGCAAGATAGAAGAGGGTTATGGGCAATAGCAGGATCAGTGCGAAAAAAGATATCATCAGAACATCCCTCCGACTCAGGCTTATATTCCATTCTGAAACACCGAAATATCTGGCCACATGAGGTCTGTTCACGTACCACAACATGTAGAAAGCGCCAAGGACACCTGAAACGTTAACCACACCGTCATTGCCTACACCCAGAAAAGATAAGACAAACCCAATGATCGCGAGAATTTCGACGATGAACTTGCCCCATTTTTTGGGCGTCAGAATCGCCCAAGCAATAATGAAGAAAACGAAGCCAAGAAGGAACAGTGGCGTAAAAATCCAGCCTCCCAGAACCATGATGAACAAACCTACAAGAACATAGCCAACAACAAGCAAACTAACGCCTAAGGGGTGTTTCCATGGCCCCCACTTCCAGAGAAGCCCCAACACAGTAATCAAAAGCCCCGTCAAAACAACGCCGACGCCAACATACGCAATGACCAAGGAAAGCGGCCAATAGGTCATAAAAGAACCAAATAGCTGACTTATGCCGGCACCAACAAGAGCTAAGCCGAAGAAAACAACTTCCCTACTAACTGCCAAGGCCACTACCAATATATTGTGCTTGTTGAAACCTTTTATGTTTTGTCCAAACATGACTGGCCCAGAAAGCCGCGCTCTCTAGCCGATTGCCCATTCCAAGAGGCGCGAGCGTAGCGTTTTATATGTCAATCGCAAATAAGAGAAGCCAATAAGGTGTCAGGCTTGCCGAAAATAAAAGTCGCTCTGATTGGCGTTGGCAATTGTGCATCCGCCCTTGTCCAAGGCTTACAATATTATGGCAACCTCAAGAAAGATGAAGAATGCGTTGGGTTGCGCAACCCAGTTCTGGGCGGTTTTCGCCCCAAGGACATTGAGATAGTGGCCGCTCTTGACGTTGATGATCGAAAAGTCGGGAAAGACTTAGCTGAAGCCATTTTCGCCGCTCCAAACAATGCTCCAAAGATTGCTGACGTTCGGAGCACCGGTGTCTCGGTCAAGAAGGGGCCAGTCTTGGATGGTTTAGGCGAATATACAAAGAACTTGGTGCAGTTAAGCAAACAGCCAGAAAGCAAAGTTGCAGAGGCATTGAAAGAAAGTGGCGCAGAAATGGTTGTCAACATGCTGCCAAGCGGGGCGGTAAAGGCATCTGAATTGTACGCCGAGCAAGCATTAACCGCGAGATGCGCTTTCGTCAACGCCACACCCGTCTTCATTGCCAGCGATTTCTCATGGGACAAGCGATTTGAGAAAGGTGAGCTACCGCTTGCGGGCGATGATTTAATCGATCAAGTGGGCGCGACAACATTGCATAAAACATTGCTCAAATTGCTTTCAACGAACGGTGTTCACATCGCTGAAACATATCAGCTTGACGTAGGTGGAGGAACAGAATCTCTGGATACTTTAGAAAGGACGCGAGACATAAAGAGAACAGTCAAAACCAAATCTGTTGAATCAGCTTTGCCCTACAAGGCTGACGTTGTAGCCGGCTCGACGGACTACGTGGATTTTCTGCAGAACAAGCGTGACAGCTACTTCTGGATCAGGGGGATGTATTTCTGCAATGCTCCCATGCAAATAGACTTAAAACTTTCAACAGTTGACGCGCCAAACGCTGGCTCAGTCCTGCTAGACGTGATAAGGGCGACAAGAATTGCTTCAGACAGAGGCTTAAAAGGTGCCATCATGCCAATCTGTGCTTACGCCTTCAAGCATCCGCCCAGGTTGACTTCCATCGAGACATCTGAAAGTATGTTTGCAGACTTCATGACCAAGCCTACGTGAGGGTCAAGACCGGCGTCGGGAAAACATGGACAAAACAGACATTGTCTCGAGTATGCTCCTATTGAACAATTCTGGGCTTTCCCATCGCGAACTCTGAGAAGTCAGGTCGTTCCATTAGTGCTGTTCACAAGAGAATTCAAGAATTGAAGACTGCTGGCATGATCCGCAAATCTACTGCTCGCGCAGCAGCGGTTGAGGACGGACGAGGAATCGTTAAATCAAGGCAGGTGTAGCGCGCTGACATGCTTTCGCTAGTCTTGACCTGTTCCAGGCAAGAGCAACAGTCTCTTCCTAAAGCCGCCACGCGGCTCATTTCTTTCAGTGATGTCTGTTGCATCCAAGGAAAGC
>CAYYXF010000027.1:8600-9733 GCA_964475545.1 uncultured Candidatus Bathyarchaeia archaeon
AAAGCCGCCACGCGGCTCATTTCTTTCAGTGATGTCTGTTGCATCCAAGGAAAGCAAGCTTTTATCCGCAATTACATAGGTGTAAGGGGACAAAATGGTGAGCTGAATGCTTGCTAAAGTAGGCGTTGCGGTAGTCGGGGTCGGATTCGTAGGCGGGCAAGCGCATGTGCCCAGTTTCAAGAAGATCAATGGCTCTGAGCTTGTGGCATTGGGCGCAGCCACCGAGAAACGAGTTAAACCTCTAGCTGAACAGTATTGCGTGAAATACTATTTGGATTACGAGAAGCTTCTGGAAGACCCGAAGGTGCATGCGATAGTCATAGCGGCTCCTACGCCTGTGCACTATGAGCTGGCTATGAAAGCCATTAAGAAGCATAAGCATGTTCAAATTGAGATGCCTGTAGCTGCAACTATAAACCAGGCAAGAGAGCTTCAGAAGGCCGCTAATGAGGCAGGTGTAATTCTGATGCCTACTCTTCAATTCCGGTTTGCGCCAATATACGCCAAGACAAAGGAACTAATAGAGAATGGGATGATTGGTAAGCCAATAGCCCTTCACTTCCGAGAATTCATACCCGCAACGAGCATTGCGGAACAATGGCCAGCAGACTCATGGGCTTGGAACATTGAGAAGAGCGGTGGTTACCCTGATTTCACTCTTTCTGTCTGGTCTGTTGACATGATCCGATGGATGTTTGGAGCCGAAATAAGCGAAGTCGAATGGATGAGCAACTACCCCAAATTCGAGAAGCAAGGCGGAATATTGGGGTACAACACCATGGGCATAATACGACTCTCAAGCGGCATCGTGGGTTCACTGCATTACAGTGCTTCTGTGACGCCTTCAGCCAGCACCAGCAGACTCGAAGTTTATGGAGACAACATGAACGTTCTCCACGCTGTCTGGTTCAACAAAATACTCCTTTTTGGAGCTGGTCCAGCCCCGCAAGAATGGAACCTGGATGTTAAAGGCGCAAGGGTTTGGGGTCACCGTCAGATAGATGAGCATTTCATAGATTGTATTCTCCAGAAAAAGCAACCTAAGGTGACCGTTGAAGACGCTATAAAGGCACAAGAGATTTCCGAAAAGATCACGAACAACATAAGGCGACATGAAGCACATTCTACACGGG
>CAYYXF010000027.1:9833-13906 GCA_964475545.1 uncultured Candidatus Bathyarchaeia archaeon
TTAGAAACTTCGGAATATCCACCGAGTCACGAGGCCCGACGAGCACTCGCCAGCCACTCAGCTTCTCAATTTCATCTCTTAAGCGGGATGCTTTCCCCGGAATTAGCAGTTTTCTATGTTTTACCTTGCCTTCAATTCCAGAAACCTTCAGAGCCTCGGTGACTTTTTCTGCTGTTAGTTTCCTTCCCGCCACGGCGCTGTCCACTGCAATCCCGTCTGTGTCGATGACCAGCAGGTAGGTTTTCACCTTTGCGGATTCTATGTCGGAAGCTACTGTGTAATACGTGAGCGCGAAATTTGTAGTGAACATTACAGGCGAGTTCTCGTCTGGAGTACCAAAGAGTCTCAAGCCAGGTTTGACGGTCGCAGGTTTTCGGGGATCAGTGTAGATATTCTGCCGCAAGAAGGCAAGTGGCAGAAGGGCCCAACCATCCGTATTATGCATTATTAGAATGTCCGAGAAGCGAACAATCAGCATCGCTGCCAGACAGGCTTCTCTCCACTCTGCAATTTCTGCCGGTGCTTCGCCTCTATCCGTCCAAGCGATCATAGGAACACCGATTAGTGGAAAGCCTAGAAGCTCGTCGCCTTCCTTGCAGGCGGCCCAGCGGATCATCGTAAAATTGTCCAGAGTTTTGGCTATTCCTTCTGCGGGGAAAGTGCCTGGATCTAACACAAGGTCTTCAATTCCATACTCAAGCAGCGTCTTTGTCAGAGATTTCATCAGTGCTAAATCGTTAGGTGCGTGAACTGTCAGGGGACAGTTGTACGTTTGGGCAAGCTGCGCCATTTCTTTCCAATTATCCTTTGTTGCAGCATATAAAAGAGGCCTAGATTCTTGAGCAGCCATTAGTCCTGCTTCAATGATCTTTGGGCTTAAAGAGCATAAGATTATTGGGAGACTCGTTTTTTCAACCACTTTCTTAACGGTCGCCCCAAATTTCCCTGGATCGTTTGAAGTGGAGCGAACTGCAATCATGTCAAGCTTCAACGTTTGTCCAATGTAGTCAAACTTGAAGTTTTCAATCTTCCATATCCTTTTCGACAGTTCATCTTCAGACATCTCGTCACTGACGTCTATGGCGATTGCTGTTGGGTTGGAATATGCGAATTCATGGCGAAACATAACGAGTTTTCCGCCAATCTTGACAGCGCGGTTTCCAACGCCTACGATGATCTCTTTGACAAGGGGTTTCAGCATTTCCTTCAGTTGTTCAATTGGCTTTTCATGTTCTTTGGCCAGAAGAGAAGTGCACTTTTCCAGCGATACTTCACGATTTACAAGCTTTGTTGCAAATGCCATACAGTTCCCTTCACCACACTGCTTGCAGTTCGTTTTCGGAAGAAGCTTGTATACGTCAAGCGGTGTTAGCTCACTTATTCCAGATTTTTTCTTAACTCCTTTGTCGCACATATGACACAGAACTCCGAGCTAGACCTTCAAGCCAACCCATCCAGAAGGACTGCCTTTGGCGTTTGGGCTCTCAGCTAGCAATTGGTTAACAGTGTCTTTGAGGGTCTTCACGGCGGCTGGATGCATCATCATAAACAAGTCTACGCCTGCAAGCAGAAGCGTCAACGCGGTGGTTATTTCCCAGAGAGGCCCCCTGAGCTCGCGTGGTTCCCACTGTGGAGCCATCTCCATCCACGCTTCTCTTGCAGCCCATGCATTTGTAGTTCCAGAAGCCAAGGGATGTGCCAACTCTGGTTCTCCCATCAGACCTGCAATTCGTGCTCTCTCCATGTTCGTAAAAGCAAAGTCAAGCCCGTATCCTAACGCTGCTGTGGTTAGGTCCATGATTATGCTTTCTCTCGGCAAAAACTCATAGAGCCTGTGATTAAGCTGCTTGGCCATATTCAAATTCATCGGGGTAAAAGCCAACGCAACGTGACCATTTTTGCTGATGAATTTCGCGCATCTCTCGACATCCATCTCTCTGGTTATCGAGTTTATTAGTAATCTTTCTCCAGCAAATGCTTCAGCCACCGCCTCAAAAACGTCTGCATCTTTAATCGGATCTCCGCACCCTCCGATCATGAGCGGAACATCCACCGCTTGAGCAACTTCCTCCACAGTTCCTACTGCCTCCTTCGGCGAAGCGTCGTTGATAAGTGGATCAACGCTTACTAGGTGTACGGTTAACATGTCGGCTCCGAACTTGTCGACTGCAAGTTTCGCCCATGATGCAGGATCTTCGATAACCTCCTTGACGTGCATCTTCACAGCCTTTGCAAGAGGAACTTTCATGTCAAAAATGTCCACAGCTACTATTGGTGGATGCGGCATAGGTCCTTCAAAGGTGTAGAAGGCAGGAGAGGTTTCGCCTCCCACTGTCAAGGATCTGCCACGCGTGCCACCTTCACCTTTCGTGGCTCCGAGTTTGACCTCAACAATCTTGCCTGGGCAGGTTTCCAATGGTGGAACGAATTCTGCTTTGATTATTTCAGCTGGCGTGATTCTTGGCACTCTTGCAGCCTTCGGCTTGTCAATGCCCCATCCTGAAACGGCGCCTGATCGAATTCCTACCTCAATATCTTCAGCCTCCATTTCGAAATCTCCAAGCTCGACTTCATGGAGTTTTGTCAGAGCTTCTATAAGCCCTGGGCGCAATCTGGATTCAAACTCTTCTCGCATGCTCCTTTCCCAGCGAAGTTCGCGCTTCTAACGCACATTAAGAAACTAAGAAACACGAATATAAGCTAAGACGGATATGCCTTCTGTAGCTTGATTGGTAATGAAGCGAGTCTATTCGTGGCGGAGATGGGGTTTGCGCTCACTATACAACGAAACCTCAACTCTTCATTCACGATAGAGCACTGGCAAAGCGCATAACCTACTTTCACATGTATGCGTCCGAGTAGCGTGCCATAGACACAATATTATAGATATGAAGTTTGGCTTCACAATTCTTTTGGCTCAGGGTAGCAGACTGATTTACATACTGTATGGAACCATGACATTGGCTGGACAAGGATGAGACGGTTCGGATCTGATAGGAGAGCAATAAGCAATGCCGTTACGGCGATGTTAGGACTAGTGATCATTGTTATCATAGTAGCGAACATTTTCATTTGGAATTATGATATGAACGAGTATGATTGGGAAAGGACACAGGAAAAAGTAACAATTGAGAACGTCATCCGAAGCAACTCTACCTCGTACAGTCCGACTGGCTACGGTCTTCTTGGAAACACGAGACTCGTTTCAGGATCAACGAACAACCTTGTTTCTGATGATTCAATTTATATGACGACACGCTCGTTTGCTTCCGCGACGTCAGCAGCAAACAAGACAGATGCTTTCACAGCATACAGAAGCAACAGTGGAATGGATGGGTTGAATTCTCCTAAGAGTCGCAGCTGGGACGGTGACAAGGCTCTCTGGAGCGAAGAAAGCGAAATGCCCAACGCGGGCAATTCAGTTCTCTTCTCGAGAGTTGCGTACTGCCCGATTCAACAACGGTCTTTCGAGAAGATTGTAGTTACACTAAGCGAAGAAGGATATCTCGATGCGTACGTGTATGATGGATCATCATGGGTTACGACTGGCAATCTAGGTCAGCTCTGGATGAGCCTGCCGACAGTTGACACTAGGCCTTACGATGTCGCTTATGAATCGGTGTCCGGGGAAGCCCTATTAGTTTATGAAACAGTCGTTGGAGGCGGAGCCAAGGACTTGGCTTATAGAACATGGTCACTCAAAACGGGATGGAGCCAGGAGAGGTACTACGATGACAGCGATCACGCGTCCAAGATTGCGGTCACGAATGTTGATTTGACTTCTGTTCTAAACTCGGACAATATTGGAGTCGTATATATCGACAGTTCTAATAATGACGCAAATGCTATGATCTGGGACGGTTCGGCGTTCAGCAGTGTTATTGAGCTGACAGGTTCAATCTCGATGGCGACGGAAGAATGCATTTCGATTTCTTCAGAAACGAGCGGCGCAATCGTGGCTGTTGCTGGGGAAGGCGGATTCATTAGATGGAGCAGGTTCACAACATCTTGGTCTCCGGTGGCTGCTTTCGACATAAATTCAGGAGCAACAAGCCCGATGAATTGGCTGAAGC
>CAYYXF010000028.1:0-7617 GCA_964475545.1 uncultured Candidatus Bathyarchaeia archaeon
CGGTTGGGTGGATTATGGTTAGCGATTTCTTTCTGGGGTTTACAGGTCATGCACATACAAGGAACGATTTGGAAGCCGATCCGGTCAAGGATGTGCAACTGAGAAAAGAGAATAGCATTGAGGAAGTTCAAAGATTGACCGAAGCGGTTCTGGACAAGCTTGGAAAGGACATTTCTGACGCTGGGCGCGGCTTGGAAGATGTGAAGTTGCTGGTTCTCTACCTGAGCTACAGAGGCGAAACTGAGGAGAAGGACAGACTCATCAGTGAGAGCGTTCTGAGGACCATAGAGAAAAGGTTCAGAGGAAAGACTGTGGCCGAACAGCTTCGCCTTATTGGCCATACGACGGCTGGCGAGATAGAAAACGAGGACCTTGAGCTGAAACAAGTCTCAGGAATTGGCTACAACGGCCTGTCTCTTCTGGCCCTCGTTACCAATCTCCCTGTTGGAATCGGGCGAACATGGGGGGTCGAAACGCAAAAAGAAGCTGTGGAAAATGGCAGTGAAATGACTCATGACGCTTGGGTTGACTTCAATCAAAGCACAGAGTCGAAAGAACATCTTCAGAAAAGCAAGACTCTTCTTGTGCTAGCAAAGGGACCGAGTATCGGAAAAGCAGGTTATGAGTATTTCTTGGCTGCTGGGATTGCAGACTTTGTGAGAAGCGCCCGCGAAGCACGAATAGCAAATGTAATCGGCGGATGCAGCGGCGATGGCATCATTGGCCAAAACATGCATCAATTCTACGGCAAGATCGGCAGACAATCAGAACTCAAAGTCCTCGATAATGCCGCTGTATGTGCCTTGATCCCTAACCTGGTCGAACCCTCATTTGGCCTTGACGTGTCACCCGTGAGAAGGATCGGAGAATCCTATACCTTCCACTTTGACCCTGATGCAGAACCCAAGTTCAAGTACCTCAAGCGTATAGGAGATGAAGATCCCAGAAAAGTGCACGCTAGAATAATATGCGAAAACGAAACTCAAATATCTCGCGAAACAGGTCTGCCCGCACCCAACGAAACAGAGTTATTCCAACAGATTTCCGAAATTGATGGAATACCTTTGAATCTAACACTGGCCAAATACGCTTTT
This sequence comes from uncultured Candidatus Bathyarchaeia archaeon, assembly GCA_964475545.1. Taxonomy (GTDB): domain Archaea; phylum Thermoproteota; class Bathyarchaeia; order Bathyarchaeales; family Bathycorpusculaceae; genus DASPTR01. The sequence continues at coordinate 1,095 of CAYYXF010000028.1, forward strand.
GCCTTTCCTTTTGGCAACTATGCTCCGGCAAACCTACTGCGAGTGCATGGCCAGACTTTCGAGCTTCTTCAGCCTATCAGAAGCCATGACCCTTCGATACCTGGCTATATCGTTATCATCGATCATGAAAAGGTCCAAAAGGGGGCACGCAACGTGTTTAACATGCTTAGAGAGAATCGAGGTTTCAAAGAGAGAGACGCCACATTCATAGTTACCTGTATATCTCGACGACTGGCCGAGATGGTCGCTGGATGCAGGCTAAACACAGAGTCCGAAATATTCAAAGAGGCACTTTCTTCAACACAAGTGATGGGGTTTCTCGCCTATGGCGAGTTGTCTTTTACGCATCTCTTGCAAGAGCCTTTTGTTTACAACTTCAGTTGTTGGGGAATGACACTTCGCTCTCTGGACGATGGAAGACAGGGCAAGCGTGGAGAGTCGGCGGGCACAGCGTTGGAAAGAAAGAGATTCGTTCATGAACAGAAGGATGTCGGTTTTGAAGAGGGCGTGAAACGTTGCCGCAGCGGATACGCTGATCTTGACAAGTTGTTGTGCGGTGGAATACCTGAGAACTGCGCGGTCGCGTTGACTGCGCCTTCATGCGACGAAAGGGAGCTGCTGGTGAAATGCTTTCTTGAAGCTGGAGCGAGAAAAGGAGAACCCACATTCTTTCTCACCGTTGACCCGAACAATGCAAAATCGTTGGTAGAGAAGTGGCAATCTAACTTCTACCTCTTCGTTTGTAATCCTCAGGCAGACGCAGTCGTCAAAAGCTCACCTAACGTATTCAAGCTGAAGGGAGTTGAAAACCTTACCGACATTAGTATCGCTTTGACTTCAGCAATTCGCAAATTAGACCCCTCTTTGAAGTTTCCGAGAAGGGTTTGCATAGGCTTAGTTTCAGATGTTCTGCTGCAACATCATGCAGTTCAGACCAGAAGATGGCTGACCGGACTCATTCCAGAGTTGAAGTCAGCGAGATTCACGGTTCTAGCTGTAATTGATCCGCAGATGCATCCTTCAGAGGAGCTTCACGCAATTCTTGGGCTTTTCGAAGGAGAGATCAGCATCTACGAGAAAGAAGGCAAAAAGGGTTCAGAAAGATTCCTCAAAATCAAGAAAATGAGCAACCACAAATATCAGGAGGAAGAACTGACTCTCAAGAAAGAAGACCTGCAGAAGTGAAAGCGAAAATTCGCGCATGTGGCAAAGTCAAAATGATCTTTGAATGAGAATATATACCGCGGTACATTTGGCAAAGTTTGAATTTCATGGGCATATGGCTCGTTACAATGGCAGCCACTTCTCTTGTTGCAGTTCTTGAGTTACTCCGATCACTGAAATCCCCTATGTGTGAGTTTGCGCATGCAAAAGAATACAACGAGTCCATCCATCTCCTGGTTTGATAAACCTTGACGGTACGCGCGTTGGAAATCTACTCACCCGGATGCTGAGTTCGCAACACTTCATGTTCTTCCAGACAAGAAAACATGTAGACCAAGCAACACTCCGTCACCAGCTTCCACCATTTCCACACCTCCATATCAACTGAACCATGTGAACAATCAACATAGGCTCCCAACCCATCCACTCCTAACCCATCACAACAACTGCAGAAACCACCACAACCAAGAAGCAGGTCCAACACCCCGCTTACCTCTAACGCAGGCGCCAGCGGTTGTCTCAAAAGCCACGAAGATACGTGAGAGTCACTAAAGGAGAAGGTGCGAAATCATTAAGAACCAGTACTACAAATCAACTGAGGGATTCTCATGATAAACAACGGAAGATATCTGTTCACTTCAGAATCCGTGGCAGAAGGCCATCCAGACAAGGTCGCAGACCAAATATCAGACGCCGTGCTCGATGATGTCTTAAGCAGAGATCCTAAAGCAAGAGTGGACTGTGAAACACTAGTAATACAAGGAAACGTAATAGTTACTGGTCAAATCACAACCTCATGCTACGTAGACATACCTCGCATCGTTAGAAATACCTTGAAGGAAATAGGGTTTGATAATGCCAAAGACGGAATGGACTGGGAAACCTGCGGCATCTTGGTTTCGATAACAGAACAATCCCCAGACATCGCAATAGGAGTCAACGAGACCGAAACTCACGAGCAGGGAGCTGGAGACCAAGGAATGGTTTTCGGCTACGCAACAAACGAAACAAAGGAGCTGATGCCTCTACCAATAATGCTTGCACACAAACTTGTAAGAAGACTTTCTGAATGCAGAAAGAAAAGAATTCTACCCTATCTAAGGCCTGACGGCAAGTCCCAGGTCACAGTTGAATATGTTGGTGGAAAACCACAAAGAGTGACCGCAGTTGTGATAGCTGCTCAACACATCGAGAGTGTCAACAGAGCAAAAATGAGGGAAGACATAATCAACCAAGTCGTGAAAAAAGTCATACCTCCAAGCATGTTAGACAACGAAACGAAATACTATGTTAACGAGACAGGAAGGTTCGTGATCGGAGGAACTCTGGCAGATTCAGGTCTAACAGGAAGAAAGATCATTGTCGACACCTATGGAGGCGTCGGAAGCCACGGTGGAGGATGCTTTTCCGGAAAAGATCCATCAAAAGTTGACAGATCTGGCTGCTACATGGCAAGGTACATTGCAAAAAATGTCGTTGCCGCAGGATTGGCAAACCAATGTGAGGTCCAAATATCATATGCAATTGGCGTAGCAGAACCAGTGTCAGTAATGGTAAACACATTTGGCACAGGGAAAATACCCGACGAAAAAATCCTCGAACTAGTGAGGAAGCATTTTGACATGAGACCCAAAGCAATCATAGATCATTTGAAATTGCTCAGACCAATATACCGAAAAGCAGCTGTGTTTGGCCATTTTGGAAGAGATGACCCAGACTTCACGTGGGAAAGAACCGACAAGGCAGAAATTCTCAAGAAAGACGCTGAGGTCTGACACAAGCAGATTTCTTCACTGAATAACATACGCGCCGTAAATCCTCATTTTCAATGAAGATTCAGCCTCCAGAAAGCTTAATGCTAATTGACCACACTCAAGCTTTCGCTCAAAACTACAAGGTGGTGAAAAACCATGCTGGAAGAAGCTGAGGATTGGGATGAAGAAGCAGATTCGCCCGACGATGAGGATTTGGACGAAGGAGCAGAATAATGCAAACGCCCACCGCAGGGATCGGCTTAAATTCCTCGCTCGTTTCTTTTTCGTAGGATTCTGAATACCCCGACCATCATGTAGGCGCGCGCGTTCGGATGTCGTCAGGAAAAAGATTATATGTTGCGTAAGCATGAACCGATATGAAACTGACGTGGAAACTATGCCTTCGGAAATCTTCGACGTTGATAAATTCGTGGAAGTAAGTGGCAGGGCAGACTATTGCGCAGTGAAGCGGCTGAAAGACGCCGTGAAATTGAAGCTTCGGACGCGCAGCAGACTTTATACCTTGAAGATTGCGCCTACAAAGGCTGAAGAAATCATTAAGAAGCTTCAATGCCAAGTTCGCGAAATATAGCTAGCTGGCCATTAGTGCGTGCTTGCAAGCATTCAGTATACTCGCGTCAAATGTTGATGTCTCCGTGCTGCGCTAGGTCTGTTTTTGGTTGCAACTATGCGGGAAACAGCCGAGCTCGACTCATTTGTCATTTTTCTTTGTGTGCTTCGATCAGATAGTTGAATGAAAACGGTTTCATCACTACGCTTCCTCTTATGCTTATGAGGAATGTGCTGAAGTTCTGAAGCTCTTCTCCCCAGTCTCTCCTGAAGATTTGATAGAATTTGACAAAGTCCGCGTAGTCTCTGTGGATTGAAACAATTATTGCGTCTTCACCCATTCCTTGGCCTGTGCTCACGAAGATTACATTAGGCTGTGTGTTTGACCATTTTTTTCCTTTATCCCAAAGAGGGTGAACAAGTTCCTTTGTGCGGGCAAATGTGAAGGCTGCAATTTCAAAGCCCATGTAAGAAAGATCTGGAATCACAGTGTATTGCTCGATTGCTTCCTTCTCCAAGGTTTTCCTTAGACGAGTCACTGTGGGTTGAGATATGTTCAACGTTTTGGCTAGGTCCCTGTCACTTCGCTTCGAATTCTTTATCAGTTCAAAGAGCAATTTAACGAGTTTTTCGTGTTTCATAATTGATATTTCGTTCTGAAACCTTAAGAAAGTTTCTCTTTTTTGTCATTTTCAGAGGGTATAATGAATTTCTTTGAACATGATCAGCCTTGAACCAACAGGCATGGCATGGAATTGCAGCTGATGGCGCGCCATTATCGGGGGCATGATTAGATTCTTCAATAGCGAATCTAGAGCAGCGAAGCTGCGAAACCTGCTGCTAGGCCAAGAAATACTGGGAAAGGCAGCCCTGGAAACATTCCCTTCTTTTCCGCCATTCTCAGCGACACCGCGCACCCGACTAGAATACCTGCCATCGAGGCTAAACACGAGACGACGCCGAGCGTGAGAAGCATATGCCCGGAAAGCATCGAGTAGAACGTCAAGTCGCCCAGTCCCATCTGAACATCCCTGAATGAGAAGCTTAAACCTCGAAGCTGGTCAAGTCCTCTCTCGGCTATCTTGCCAACCGGTCCACGATAGACTGCGAACGTGTCATATATCGCTAGGACTGCTAGAACCAATATTGCACTTGCGGTGGGGATGGAAAATCCTAAGAACGTGCCTAGGGCGCCACCCATGCCTAGTACCACAATGTTAGAGTACCTGTTGCTTCGGAAGACTAGGTAGTCACTCGCCGCCGTTATGAGTACAGACACAACCAGGATCAACACGTCTATGTAGGGAATCGAAAATCTTGAGAGGGCAGCGTAAAGGTAGACCATGGAAAGCATGAAAGCCGCAGTCGTCAACGCGAGGCCAGTAATAAAGGTGATCAGCCTTTTTTTGCTTCTCTTCAGCAGTATGTAGATTAGGCTGGCACCGACTCCGGCAAGTATGGCAAAGTAGAACGCGTTTCCGAAGGACCCGAAGAATCCGAAGGTGTCCTCTGAAAAAGGAGCCACCTGATAGGGTTCGACCGACGATGTTGAGATCAGAAAGGCGCATGCCAGTCCGAATAGGAGGCTCGCCAACACTGGCGCCAAATGTGCCAGCTGTATTCTTTGCTTGTCACTCAAGGCTGTTACCCTGTAGAGTCTATGGTGTTTTCGATTTTCACGTGGCACTTATTGCAGAATAGACCATTTTTTCTGTCGGTATCAAAGATTGAATTGGAGAAATACATGACGCAGAACGGGTTGGAGCAATGTGGCAGGCCGAACGTATGTCCGAGCTCATGAATTGCCTCCTTTGCGCTTCTTATCATGAAAAGCTCAGTATTCGGTCTTCCTCCATGAAATTCCGGTCTAAGCCTATACAAGGATATTAGGGCTGCTTTCCCTGGACACCTTGCTTCTCCGAAGACAAAGTTCAGCGGAGGAACAAAAATGTCTACATCCGCAATTCCCAAGACCCGTTCCAACGTTTTCTGTTTTTCCGCGTATTCTTGAATTATATTCAAGATTGTGTCTGACCGATACTGTTTCCTACTGCGGTCGAAGGCTTCTTCCGGACTCGGAAATGCCTCACTGATCACCATGCACGCTGTCTTGGGAAAAGCCATGTTCAGGTTCTCTTGGACTCTATCAGCGGTTGCGGAGTCAACCTGCCCTATGCGCAAGACTCCGATTTTCATGTCAGTCCACTAAACCTTGAATGTGTCGCCGGCCTTCGGTGCCGTGGCTTCTAGGCCAAGCTCGTCTCGTGCCCATTTCGCGAAGTATTCGCAGTTTCTTTCAGCACCATGAACCACGTAGATTTTCGGCTTTCCACCAAGCCTCTTCACTGCCTCTTTCAGCTCGCTTGCCCCACAATGCGAAGAGAAATCAAAATGTTGAACGCGCGCCTTGACTTTCCGCATTTTTCCATCGATGACACATATGCCCTTTTCGAGCAGTTCTTTACCAGGCGTGCCAGGAATCTGATAACTTACCAGGAAGACCGCATTGTTTGATTTCTTCCCTATCTTTGAGATGTAGAACATGGCAGGTCCGCCCTTGAGCATGCCTGCAGGCGAAATCACCACGCCTGATCCCGTGGCGGCCTTTCTGCGGTCTCTCCAGCCGTCAACCCACTCTGTTGAGTGCATAGCATCCATGAACATCCTGGGGTCTTTCAAAAACTGCGGGTAATTCATAAATACTCTGCTCACGTCGCGTGCCATTCCGTCAATCGTTACGGGATATTCAAAATGATGGGCTGCTAGAACACACGCAAGTTCCTGTGATCGTCCCACTCCGAAGGCTGGAACAAGCACCGTTCCACCTTTTCCCGCGACCTCTGTGCAAGCGTCCACAAAGTCCTTCTCCAGCTTCATGCGCTCCGTGTGCTCTTCAGTAGCATACGTGCTTTCAATTATGACCGCGTCTAGGTCCCCATAGTCCATTTTGGCTCCTGGAAGAAGCCTTGTCTCAGTGAGATTGAAGTCACCTGTGAAAAGTATCCTCTTTCCCTCTGCTTCGATGAGAGGCTGAA
>CAYYXF010000028.1:7717-13753 GCA_964475545.1 uncultured Candidatus Bathyarchaeia archaeon
TTGAAGTCACCTGTGAAAAGTATCCTCTTTCCCTCTGCTTCGATGAGAGGCTGAACACTTCCCGGTATGTGTCCAGCATTCTTGAATTGAAAGGCTATGTCCCCGACTTTTCGTTCAGTGTTGAAGTCCACGTGTATGCTGCTGTTCGTCATAGCTTTGAGTTCCAAGTACTCAAAAGGCAAGTAGTAGCTTGACAGATGTATGAAGTCTGAAATGAGCAACTGGTTCAATTCTGATGTCAATCTATTCGTGTACAGCTGTTTCTTTCCCTGAACGTAGAATATCGGGATGGCGCCTGAATGGTCCAAGTGAGCGTGGCTTAGGATTATCGCGTCAACGTCTTTCGGCTGGATATGCATCGGAAACCCTGGAGTGTGATCCAGCATGGCGCCGTAGTCTAGCAAAACTTGTGTCCTTTCGGTTTTTACCGTTATGGCGATTCTCCCGACCTCGCGGGTTCCGCCTAAAAACCCGATTTGTAGCTGACTCATTCCTTTTCATCCGCTAATTCAGTAATCATGCTTTCTGCCATTTTAAAAATGTATTGACTTCTCAGTTAAAGAAACCCTGACGTTTCCCCTTCTTATGCCTTCCAGAACATCATCAACGTCCAATGATGCCTGGATTTCAGTGTAAACATTCCAAGGATCACTGCCGAAGTGGGAGTCGCTGCCCGCAACCCCTGGCAGTCCTCTGGTTTTGGCTAGTTCTTCAGCCTTCCTGTTTTGATTTGGAGGCGTTATGCCGTTTAGCGTCTCGATCGCGTCCAACTCAAGCTTCGCAGCTAATTCGTGGAGGCCTAATCCTCGATATGGATGCGGCGCTATTGCCAGGGCATTTTTTGCCTTCGAGTATGCGACGATATTTCGGGCCGTCCACGGTTCTGGCGGCAATTCACTTACCCCTAAAAGTATGATTTCCCCTTCCTCAGCGCTCATTTCGACGCCCGGTATTATGAGTATGTCCGGATAGGCCTTTGCAAGCTCAGCTGTCTTGCGGTAACCCTCCAGCGTGTTGTGGTCGGTTATGGCTAAGGCTTTGATTGTTGGGTGGTTGTTCAGCTTCTCTACTATAGTTTTAGGCGGGTTTGTAGCGTCTGGCGAGTAGCAGGTGTGAAAGTGTAGGTCTGCTCGTACCAAGTGCTTTCGCTCGGCTTTTTGATGTGAAGATGATACGGCACAGGTTAAAAGTGATTTTGCCTTTAATTCTGTTTTCTGAGCTTTGCCCATCAACGCTATGATGATTGTGGATGAGGTTCTAGCCCAAGTCTGGAGTCTCTGCAGAAAGCGCTTTTTCGATGTCAAAGGTTTTGAAATTGATCTTTTTTCCTCGGCATGTCTTTCTGCATGTGTCTGCGACGGTTTTTTTCCAAGTCTTTGGATCGTTGATGAGTATGACTGTTCTGTAGTCTGTTCGGTCAATGTAGTCTGCTATCTGGTGGGCAACGTACTCGATTGTTTCTTTGTCAAGCTGTAGAACCGCTTCGTATTGTGATAGCGGATAGACTTCATCCAGTTCAATTGGAATCACGCCGAAAGGCGCTGCATAGAAGCACGTGTGGATCACGTCTTTTTCTTCTCGTAATCTGAGGGCGCTGGCGACCTTTTTGTATTCTTTGGATTTATGAAATGGTTTTGTATCGGTTTGGGCCATCAGCAACAGCATTTCAGCCTGCTTGGGCTTTGAGTATCTTTCCGCGAGCATTTTTCGATAGTGCACAACTTCTGGCCGGATCAGGCCAATGGAGTTAAAGAAGAACAAGCCACTGTTCTTGATAGTTGGACTGTGCTTCTCAATGTACTCTTCATATTTAGACAGGGTTCTCAGGGCCTGAAGCAATGCAGGGTGCGCGTGCGCTCGCATCTCAAGATGCTCCCACAATCTGCCATCCTTTATGGCTTGCTTTACGCGTTTCATCTCGGCGGTGCAGACGTAGAGGTTGTGTTCAGCCAAGAAGCTGATCCTCTGTTCTTGCTTCAGTTCCAGCAGTTGCTTCGGTGTTGTGCCCCCACATTTCGGACAGGCGCAGGGAAAATACTCCAATTCATTCAACCTATGTGTCCCGTTTTCCGTCATATACCGGTTGTCTCTTGCGTAGAGTGCATAGGCCGCAGAGTCAAACAGGTCGCATCCCAACGCAACCGCCAGACTGAACATGAAAGGGTGCCCAGCTCCGAAAAGATGAAGCGGCCTATCAAAAGGCAGATTCATTTTTGCGGTCATTATCATATCAACGAGCACATCGAAACGGTAACGCTCCATGACTTCGGTCGGGCTGCCCAGAGCATGAATGTTGAACGGAAGCCTGCCCGTTTCTTGGGCAGATTTCGCTACAAGATCTAGATACTTTCCGCCTTGTACTGGGCCTACCCAGAGAATGTCATCTCGGGTCTTGGTCTTGAAGAATCCTCGTGCTCGGTTAAGAGTTTCCTTTACGGTCTGGGCGGCGTGCTTTTCTGTTACTTTCCAGCCCGTCGGTATGTCAAGGATCGTGGCTATGTCAGTGTCAATTTGTTCTTGATATTGAACTATCTCTTTTGGGTTTGTTTGTATGTCCCCGTAGACCAGAATCTGGTAAGCTCCAGAATCCGTCATTATAGCTCCGTTGAAGTTTAGGAACTTGTGCAAGCCTTCTTGTATAGGTTGATCCTTGAACCGCTGCTTGAGTATGTACGCATTTGTGATCAATGCTTCGAAACCGAATTCCCTTCTAATCTTCTCAGGAGGAATAGGTTGGATGGCAGGATTCACGACTGGAAGCAGAACCGGCGTCTCTACGATGCCGCTTTTCGTCTTGAGTCTGCCAATTCTTCCTAGTATGTCTCTTTCTCTTATCTCAAAACACATCAGCGAACCTGAAACAAGAACAAGCAAACAGGCATATAAGAAAATCCGTTGGCGAGCCGTCTTCTGCATATGATTGCGCGTTTTTGGATTATCGCAAGCTTTTTACTCAGAAGCTTCTAACGAAACCAACATGGTTTGATCATTATGGACTTTGCTAAACTTGTTAAAGACGAGATTTCAGGTAGCAGTGCCAAATGTTTCGTGTCGCAAGTCTCGCAGTTCCACAGAATTCAAGGTTCCCCCATGTTTCATGAAGCGGCTGAATATGTCAAAGGTCAACTGGTGAAGCTGGGCTTGCAGGACGCAACCATTGAACAGTTTCCCGCAGACGGTAAAACCAAATACTGGACTCACATGAGCCCGGTAGGCTGGGAAGTCAAGAGCGCCGAGCTTCGCCTCATAGAACCCGAGGAAAAGCAACTCGCAACTCTTGAGGACACGCCTCAAAGCCTGCACACGTTCAGTAATGGCACGCCTCCCGAAGGCATAGCTGCTGAGCTTGTGGATGTGGGCGAAGGAACCAAACCTGAGGATTACAAGGGAAAAGATGTCAAGGGCAAATTCGTGTTGGCAACGGGCAGGGCGAAACTTGTCCACGAACAGTCTGTTTACAAATACGGTGCTGCAGGAGTAATCACAGACGCAATCACGTATGAAATGTCCAACGTCCGCGAAAGCCTGGACATACCTGATGCTCACGCATATCAGGCCATCTGGCCTAGCGCGAAGGATCTCTCGAAAGTAAGATTTGGTTTTTCGCTGAGCAAACGCCAAGGGAATGTTCTGCGTGCTCATCTTGAAAAGGACAAAAAGGTGAAACTCAGAGCCAGCGTAGACGCGCGGCTATTCCCATTCCACGCAGACGTGATAACCGCGACTGTACGGGGCACAGAAAAACCAGATGAGGAAGTCTTTCTAATTGCTCATCTATGTCATCCAAAACCGAGCGCAAACGACAACGCTTCAGGAAGTGGACTGCTTCTTGAAATTGCGAGAACCATCAGGGCACTCATAGCCTCGGGCAAAATCAAGGCCCCGATTAGGACAATCCGTTTCATCTGGGTTCCTGAAACAATGGGCAGCGTGGCGTACATATCGCGTCACAAGGACTTGTCGAAAAGACTGGTTGCAGGCATAAACCTGGATATGGTTGGTCAAAACCAAGAACTCTGCCGATCAACGCTTAATCTTGACCGAACACCCGACAGCCTACCTTCATATCTGAACGATTTTGTTTTCGGCTTGATAGAGCAAACCGTCAAAGAGTTTGACTATCCTACGCGGTTCGGCTTAAGCTCCACGTTTCGCTATCGCACGACCGCTTTCAGCGGCGGAAGCGACCACGCCGAATTCACAGAAGCCACAACACGCGTCCCATGCGTTATGCTGCTCCAATGGCCAGATTTGTACTATCACACGAGCATGGACACGATAGACAAAGTAAGCGAAGACAGCCTGAAGAGAGTCGGCTGGATAACCACCGTGGCTGCTCTAACCCTCGCCAACGCCGAAATCGAAGAAGCCTTTCTATTAGCAATTCAAACCTCCGCAAAGGGCATGGCCAGACTTCACGAAGCAGGCCTAGAAGCCGTTAAGGAATTGATCAAGGAAAAGAAGAAGAAAGTCAAACCAGACCGCAAAGCAAGAGAGCTTGCAAGAACCGCTGATCATTACAGGAGCAAAATCAAACACGTAGTCTGGCGCGAAACACAAGCAGTCAAATCGGTGAAAAGGCTGGCTGAAAGCCCAGAACTCGAAGCTCACGTTGACAAGTACTGCAAGACCATCATCGACGCGGGCAAACGCGAGACTGCAAGACTTGAAGATGCCTTGAACTTCATCGCAAAAACATCAGCGACGAAACTTTCAACCAAGATTGAAGAGAATAAGGTCGAAAAAGAGTTGAAGAAGCTGGTTCCAAAACGATCTTTCAAGGGAACGCTCAGCAGCGACACGTTTAGGCAAGCATTAGGCCAAAAAGAGTACGAATGGTATGAGCTTATCCAGGAAAAGGACTTAGACTTCAATAAGAAAATGCTTGAAATCGTCAACTTCATGGATGGAAAACGAACAGCACATGACATAGCCACAGCCATCTCATCAGAATACAGCGCAACTGATCCAGAACGTGTACTGAAGTTTCTCAAAGATCTAAAGAAAACAGGATTCGTCACATTCCGATAACATGACCAAATCTGCTATTCTCATCCTGCTTAGGTTAGACATGCTTATATCGCAAGCCTGATTTTTACTACTTGCTTTCCCAGGGGAACCTAGCTCTATGGTCTGCGTAATTGAAACATACGAGAAACCAAAGCTCGACAATCCCGTCTTGATTGAAGGATTGCCTGGCATCGGATTCGTGGCCAACATCGCAGTCCTATACTTGGTCCGTGAACTGAAGGCTAATCGTTTCGCCGAAATCCATTCCTCAGCTTTCCAAGACTTGGCAGTGACAACTGAAACGGGGAGCACACGCTCCCCAATAAATGAGCTTTACTACTTCAAGAATAAGGCGGGCGGCCGTGACGTGATACTATGGCATGGCAACACGCAGGCACTGACAACTTTCGGACAATACGAACTCTGTGGACGAGTTCTGGACCAAGCCCAAGAACTGGGCTGCCGATACGTCATAAGTCTAGGCGGATTCAGAACAGAAGAAGCAAAACCCGCTCCCCAAATCTTCTGCGCAGCCACGGACACAGAAACATTGAACGATGCTCTAAGCCTAGGCACGAAAACAATGGTTGGACAGATATTCGGCGTTGCAGGGCTAGTTATCGGACTTAGCAGGCAAAGAGGTCTCAAAGGGTTCTCACTTTTAGTTGAGACTCCTGGTACGTATCCAGATGGATCCGCAGTGCGCACCGTGCTGACATCGCTGAGCAAATTTCTAACCCTCAACTTGGATTTGTCAAGGCTCGACGCGGCAACTGAAGAAACCAAAAAGACACTTGAATCCTTTGGTCTAATTAGAAACTATACACAAGAAAAGAAGAAAGAGGAACAGCAGTTTCGCTGGTCCGTTTAGACCTTGGCTTTGGCTTCGCCGATGAACTGTTCGTAAACCTTTTGCACGCGTTCGGCAGCAGGTCCTGAACCTTCAACCACACCCTTCTCTGTCAACTTGACCTTGTCCATAACCCAGATGAACCCTTTATCCTCGTAAAGCTTAACCATCGTCGG
>CAYYXF010000029.1:0-13531 GCA_964475545.1 uncultured Candidatus Bathyarchaeia archaeon
TTGCCAACAGCAACTATAGTACTTTCAGCATAAGCCTCCTTCTTCATGAACCACAATGTCGCAAAAACTTTATCATTTGGGGGACGGTGTTCTAGTTTGGGGGATGATGTCGCCGTCCCAGTCTGATTTATGCAGATGAAGAACTTATGACGGACAGACCCCAAAGATTAAGATGTCTAGATACGAAGCCTAGCCTCTCTGGCCTTCTTCCTTTTTCTTCCGATGGTTAAACCTAGTAGTATTCCGGCGATGAAGCCGCCTATGTGAGCGAAGTATGCGACTCCGCCTAGAGGGTCGAATATTCCGTAGGCCCATTGCATTATGAACCAGAAGCCTAGAAAGAGAATGGCAGGTAAGGGAACTATGAAATAGCCGACCAGTGTTACGATTCTGGCGGTTGGGTAGAGCACTAGGTAGGCGCCCAGAACTCCTGAAATTGCTCCTGAAGCGCCTATTACACCGATGGTCAAATCGCCCAGCAAGAGCATACTAATCAGTATCTGCGCTAGACCTGCTATCAGTCCGCTGATGAGGTACAATGCGAGATAGCTTGCATGTCCAAACGCATCTTCAACATTGTCACCGAAAACGTAGAGAAACAGCATGTTCCCAAGCAGGTGAAACCAGTTTGCATGCATGAACATTGAGGTGAAAAGCGTGAAGAGCCTCTGCCCACGGATTATTTCCCCGGGAATCATGGTGAACTTGTCTTCAATCTCAGCTGCAAACCTGTCGCCAAGAAGGATGTTACTGGCTGAGAGCCAATAGACGACGAAAATGACTATGTTTGCAATCAGCAACAAACGAGTAACGTGCGGAGTAGTTGAAGACCTGTTTAGGTCTTTCAGCGGGAGCAAGCGATGTCAACCTTGTGTAACGATACTAGCCCAAGCTATTATAATTGCTCACCGTTTCTCATGCCCAAAATGATCGAAGTTGGAGACGGGTGTTGCAATGTCTACGATATTTCACTTAGCCATGCATTCAATCAACTTTCCGCATGTTAAACATGCTTCGGGAATCGCTGTTTCTTTTGGGCGCTTCTTCAAGTATCCAAGGGAATGCTGACAGTTTACGCCTTCAGGTTTTGGCTGGGTACTTGTGGCTTCTTCGGATGAACCTAGAGTTTCGCTTGTTTCAGGTACGTTTTCCTGAGTTTCAGGTATCTTGTTGAGGCAGTGTGGGCATGCATAGTAGGTTTCGACGAGACCTTGGGAAGAAATTCTGGTAAATAGGGGCTTTCGGATTTCCTTCCCGCATTCGCTGCATCTGAAGTCTGTTTCCCCTTGTAGTTGATGTTCGTCCTCGTTGTCTTGCGCCTGTGAATCTGAGTTGCTCTGCATCGTGTGGTTCTCCAGTGGGCAATATATTAAATAGCAAGATTTAATAAACCTTTTTGTGTCGAAGAACAACACCAAAACAAGTCAATGGGCCCGCCCGGATTCGAACCGGGGATCTTCGCCGCTTCCTCCAGCATGTTTTGGCATACCATGTGAGGGCGACGTCCTAACCAACTAGACTACGGGCCCACGCTTTCTGCCATATTCGGTTTTACATTGCAGCTTTGGCTTTGATATTCTTTGCTATGGAATCCAGTCTACATATTGCCATTTCATAAAGCCTTTCTTTGACAGCCCAGATTAAAACTTGGAGCCGATGGGTTTGCATGGTGCTAACCAGAAGAACGAGGATCGTTTGATGTTTCTATGCTTTCTAGCTTTCGCGGTGATCGGCTACATATTGTCTCGTTATCTGCATCTTTGAACAAGCTGGTTTCGATTCGCCGGGCCACTGTGCAGGTCCAGAGAGGAGTAGTCATAACTGGTTCAATTGGTCAGTTTCTGCTAACGTGTACGTCCTCATTTTTGACGTTTTTCACGTAATAGCTTGGACTATATTGCCTGCATAATCTTTTCATTATGTAGTCAAAGGGCAGCTTTGTCCTTTTTGATTCTTGACCTGCGTTTTTCGGTATGATATGCTAGAAACCGCCGTTGCAGATCTGACACTATGAAACATTTTGTCATAAATCTTTTAAGTAACTACTCACGTGATTTAATCTCGGGTGCAAGTTAGAAACTTATAATTGTCCTTTCTCCTTTCTCCCGCTCGGCAGTGGGGAAAGTAAACTTGCACCCAACCCTTTTCCCAAGATCTGATTCAGAAAACTTAAAAGCACATTCGCATCTTTCTTGAACTGCTATCGTTGCCGAGGTAGCTCAGCCTGGGAGAGCGCTCGGCTGAAGACCGGGTCGTCGCCGGTTCAAACCCGGCCCTCGGCACTTTTAAGCTTATTTTGAGCTTATTTTAGATACTTAGGAGAAAATTGAGCGCGATTTGTGTGCGTTAGCTGGAAAATCTGAAGCCAGATGAATTCCCGACAAGTCATAATAGTTGCTTTAGCTTCTTCAGAACTTCTTCCTTTGTCTTCTCTGTAAATTCTGTTGTGACAAATGTTCCCTTCCACGAATCCAGAAATCTCTTGTCAGAGACATCATATAAGATCAGTTTCAGATTCCTCTCCAATATCTCAGGATGAGCAAATGCTTTCTTTGCTCTTTCTTGCAGATTGTCCGGGATGCCATTTTTCCACACTAGCGTAGCTACGTCTCTTATGTCGCTTGGTCTGACAGACATCATCTTCAGGAGCAGGTAATCAGTATAGTCTGGAACGAAGATTTCTACTATCTTTTCAGCGATAGGAATTTTCACTTTCTTTGTTTTCTGCAAAAACTTCCCATCGATAAAGAATATCTGCTCTTCAGTTCTTCCTCTTACTTCCCCTTCCATGAAATCGATTGAAATTTGGGCGCTTTTGCCATCAACTTTGAAAAGCTTAATACACCTCAGAAAACCATAGCTACCTCTTTTCTCAAAAGCTTCTATACTCAAAACCTTAGGCAGCAACTTTTGCATTTTGTCCAGATTCCAACCGTCTGATTTTTTCAGGACAAAATCGCAATCTCTTGTGTATCGCGAGAGTGACGTAAACGCTCTGAGGGCATAACCGCCAATCATAACTATTTTCGGATTTTCAAATCCGTCGGTCTGTTTGGACAACTGCTCGATTATTCTGCTGATCTCTTCCTCTCTCAGGTTCATTATTTCAGAGTGCTTAACCAAGTTCAACAACCTTCTCAATCGCTTCATCGATTTCTCTTTTTACAAAGTCATCTTTCAACTTGGTTTCTCTGTGAGGAAATTCCACTCCACTTAATTCGCCCAACTGATGAAAGCCGTACTCCAAGGCCTGTTTGGCCCTAACGTTTGTCTTGGAAATTCTTTTCCAATAAGACTCTTTGTACAATCTGTTCAAGTTGATCTTGTCTCTGTTTTCGTACAAAGTGGCAAATGCGTCTGTGAAAGCCCAGTTTTGCAAACACGCGATTACATTTTCCTCGATGTCCTCAACGAGCAAGTTTCCGACTTTCCTGTACTTGATCTTAGCAGGATCCTTCAAGTATTCGACTTCAATGCTCCAACCCTTTTTTCTTGCGAACTCTTTCAATGCCTTTCCATAGGATTTTTCTTTGACCTTCAAAACGCAAACATCTCTGTGAACAAAGTCGTTATTCCAGAATGATGCCGCAGTCTGGGCGGAGACTACTTTAAAGTTCTTGTCTTTCTCCAAAAAGTCCCAAACATTTTTGATCTCAGCAGGAATCCAATACCAGCCCCATTTGACACGTTCAATCAAGCCTTCCTTGGACAACTTGTTCAAATACTCCTTGGCGTTCGGCTCGATGCTTTTTGCAGACTTTACTCTAACCAAACTTCCTTTGAAGGGTCTCAATTTCTCATTAAACTCTGTCAAGTATTCGGGCATTGGTATTCACCTTTTATTATTGTTTGGCAAACTACTTAAAGATATCCGTTCACCTTTCAAGCCATTTTGGCAAATGCCATTGTGCATACAAAGAACCAGAATTAGACAAAAAACACGTAAGAACTGAAATGACTGCTTAAACGCTCTTGTGAAGCTAGCCCTCGGCACCACCGATAGACTAAAGCGGTTTGCTTGTGTTGTTTGCCCCCTTTTTCGCTTCGCCCTGTGCTCAGAGTGATGTGTGTTCTGTTCTCTTGATTATCTCGTTTTGCAGTTCTACGTTTAAGTCGACGAAGTAGTCACTGTATCCCGCGACGCGGACTATAAGACCTCTGTATTTTTCCGGGTGTTTTTGTGCGTCGCGTAACATATCTGAGTTTACTACGTTGAACTGGATATGGTGACCATCAAGCTTGAAGTACGTGCGTATGAGATGGGCCAACTTGTCTAATCCTTCTTCGTCGGCTAGAAGTTGAGGAGTGAACTTCTGATTGAGGAGAGTTCCGCCAGTTCTAGCATGGTCTATTTTGGCTGCAGATGTAATTACCGCCGTCGGTCCTTTTCTGTCGGCTCCTTGGACTGGTGAGATGCCTTCGGAAAGGGGGTCGCCTGCTTTTCTTCCATCTGGGGTTGCTCCTACGGCTTTTCCGAAATAGATGTGAACAGTTGTCGGCAGAAGGTTGATTCTATAATACCCACCTTTGGTGTTAGGTCTGCCATCTATCGCTTCATAATAGTCTTCAAAAACTGTTCTCATTATCTGATCAGCATAGTCGTCGTCATTGCCATATTTCGGCGTCCTGTTAGCAAGCCTTTGGCGCAGGGTCTCGTATCCATGGAAATCCGTCTTCAAAGCTTTGAGTAGTTCCCTCATCGTGACGTATTTGTTGTCAAAGACGTTGAATTTTATGGCAGCAAGTGAATCCGTTGTCGTTCCAAGGCCAACGCCTTGAATGTAGTTTGTATTGTATCTTGCGCCTCCGTCATTGTAGTCTTTGCCTTTCGCTATGCAATCATCTATGAAAAGCGATAGGAACGGTACCGGCAGATGTTCCGCATATAGTCTTTCTATCATGTTGTTTCCTCTGATCTTTATGTTGACGAAGTGGTTCAACTGCTTTTTGAATGCTTCAAGAAGTTCGTCAAAAGAATGGAATTCTGCTGGATCTCCTGTTTTTAATCCGATTTTCCTGCCTGTTCTTGGGTCTAAACCATTGTTTAGTGTGATCTCAAGAATCTTGACAATGTTGAAGTATCCTGTGAGAATGTAGCATTCTTTGCCAAAAGCTCCGGTTTCTACGCAACCACTTGCTCCTCCATTTCTTGCGTCTTCAATTGACTTTCCCTGCCTTAGTAATTCCAGAATTATGACATCAGTGTTGAACACAGACGGTTGCCCAAAACCTGTTCTGATAATTTCTAGAGCTCTCTTCAAGAATTTGTCAGGAGTTTTCTTGCTGATTTGCACCATGGAACTCGGTTGGGTGAGCCTCATTTCATCCACGACGTCAAGCACAAGATACGAGAGTTCATTTACCGCATCTGAGCCGTCACCTTTCACTCCGCCAGTGTTTATCAGGGCAAAATCGGTGTAGGTGCTGCTTTCTTCAGCTGTAACCCCTACTTTCGGCGGTGCTGGGTGATTGTTGAATTTTATCCAAAAAGCCTGCAGAAGTTCCTTTGCTTTCTCTCTTGTTAGAGTTCCATCTTTGAGTCCTTTCTCATAAAACGGATAGAGGTGCTGATCAAGCCTGCCTGGGTTGAACGCGTCCCATGGGTTAAGTTCCAATATTACTCCAACGTGGACAAACCAATAGTACTGCAAGGCTTCCCAAAAGTCTCTTGGAGGATGTGCTGGAACATGGGCACAGATGTCTGCTATCTTTGTCAGTTCTTTTCGTCTCTCAACATTCTTTTCTTTTTCTGCGACCTTCTTAGCTATCTTTGAATATCTTTCTGCATAGCGTATCAGAGCATCTGCTACAATCTCCATCGCTTTGAGTTCTTCCATCTTCTTGCGTGCTGCCGAATCACGTAGAAAGTCAAGATCTTGCATGTTCCTTCGGATTTCTTCTTCAAGATCAAACAGTCCCTTCTTGTAGATCTTGTCACCCAAAGCGGTATGACCTGGGGCTCTCTGTTCAAGAAATTCAGTGAATACTCCGGCTTCATAGGCAGCTTTCCATTCATCAGTCATTTTGTCAAATATGGCGTCCCTTATTGATCTGCCTTGCCAGAAAGGAATTATCTTCTTTCTGTAGATACTCCTAGTTGGACCATCAACCACATATGGTATCTTTTTCCTAGAATTGAGAATTTCAAGGTCTTCCAAGCTGTGACAGCATATTTCCGGGTATGTTGGAGTTGCCTTCGGAGCTGGACCCCTCTCCCCAACAATTAGCTCACCGTCGTTGATGCATATCTTCTTGTTCTCAAGCAGATATTTGAACGCAAGCGCTCTCGCAACGGGAGCAGATGATTGGTTCGCAGCGCCACTTGCATAAAACTCCGTGAGAAGAATCGCCCGTTCAGGACTTATCCAGGGTTTGCATTCGACACTTTGCTTTCTTAGCTTCTGGATTCTTCCGCGCACATCATCTTCCTCCTATTTTCACTTTCAGTCCAAACGCTTCCAGCCTTTCTTTTATCATCTTTGTTTCTTGACTTGGCGGCGTTCGGATTCTGTTCAATCTGTACGGCCTTCCCAAGCTCTTGTACTTGTCAACGCCTGTCCTGTGGTAAGGAAGAAGGCTTACCTGTTCTACGCCAGGCAGAGAAGATATGAATTCACCTGTTCTGAGAATGTTCTCTTCATCATCGTTTATTCTTGGAATAATGGGCAGGGAGATTACAATGTTGCTTCCATTCTTTGCCAGTCTCTTGAGATTTTGCAGAATCAGCTTGTTTGACACACCGGTATATTTCCTGTGATTTGCATCATCCATGGTTTTTATGTCGTAAAGGAAAAGGTCCACTTTGCCACGGATTTTATCGATAACCTCACGGGACGCGTACCCGCTTGTGTCTAGAGTAGTATGAATTCTTCTTTCGTTACATTCTTGGAGTATTGCGTCTAGGAAGTCGGGCTGTAACAGCGGTTCTCCTCCGGAGAATGTCGCGCCTCCTTCTGATTCATCATAGAAAACTCTGTCTCTCTCTATTTCTTTGATCATCTCCTCAACACTCATCTCTTTTCCAACAACTGATAGAGCTTCAGACGGGCACATTTGAGAGCATATGCCGCACATGTTGCAACTTGCTCTGTTCAGAGTCGCATGTTGAGAAAGAAGCGAGAGCGCTTTTCTCGTGCAATTCTCCACACATTCACCGCATCCAATACATCTGTTTTCTCTGTAAATCAACTCAGATCTTGGGCTCTGCCCCTCAGGGTTGTGGCACCACCAGCAACGCAGAGGGCATCCTTTAAAGAATACTGTAGTTCGAATTCCTGGGCCGTCATGAATGGCATATTTCTCGATGTTGAACATTCTACCCTTTTTCATGACGCGCCCGGCTCATTTCAGAATAGCCTAATGTCTGCTTTAGCTCTTTCTTAGCACGGCCAGATCCTTGACATCTTGAAGGTTGTTTATTAAAGAGCAGCCTTGACTCATTTCTACAGATGGGCAAGGACGGCAAGGATGAAACGAAAACAAGGCTATAAACGCGGTTATCCAGTAGCACTTCTTGCGGGTTTTGAGGATGACCATGCGGTTCTATGGCAGGTATTCAGTCATGTTGTGAAGCTGCACCTCACGGTCAAGCTTGCCGGAAGGAGAACAGACGAGAGGGTCCTATACAATTTCCACGAATCTGTCATTGATGCGCTGAAACCAGTTCTTAAGGAGGGGGTGAAAAGCGTCGTGATCACAGCTCCAATGAGAACGACTTATGCCGCAGACTTTCTTGATCACGTGCGAAAACATCACGCGTATCTAATTCAATCGAAGGGACCGAATAGGACAATTTTCGCCGAGCTAGTCGGCTCGGCAGACCAAACTCATAATGTATCCGAACTGGTGAAAACCAAAGAATTCCGCAAGCTGATTGCAGAGACGACCTCGGGAGAGGCTGATCAAATCGTCAAAACGTTGGAGCGCCATCTTTACAGCCCTGGCAATGACTCGGTTGTCCTTTATTCGCTAAAAGAAATCGAAGACATGATCTATGACCGAGAAAGGCATAGTGACCTCACAACTGAATATTTGCTGCTCACAGACAGGTACCTCAGTGGCAGTGAGGACAAAAACCGTATTCACAGGTTACTGCAGATCTCCAAGAATAGAAAAGTGAAGACAAGAATAGTCAACGAGGAGACGCCGGCAGGCAAGCGAATCAGTCAATTCGGAGGCATAGTCTTCTTCACCAAGCAAGCGAAATAGCCTGCGTACGAGCTTCAAATCCTTCCTCCAAAATGCTCCCCGGTTCAAGACTGAACGTGACGAAAAGCATTTAACGCCAATCTTCCCAATTTTGGGGCAAGATGATTATATTGACAAAAACAGACATTGGGTGGGATCTCTCCGAGATATTTCCAAGCACTACAGATCCTTCGGTCCGAAAAGCAATTGACCATGTCACAAGGATGGCAGAGGACTTTGCTGGAAAATATCAAGGAAAAATCGGAAATTTCTCCGCCAAGGACCTCGTAAAGTGCATTGAAGAGTTCGAAGCATATAAGGCCAGACTTGGCGACATCCTGTTATTTGCCAACCTATCGTTTGCAGCTAACATGACATTGCCAGAAACCCAATCGCTATATGACAGAGTAGCCAAAACTGAAGCAAAGCTAAACAAGATGCTTGCATTTTTCGAACTCGAAACTGGAAACCTAGTTTCCAAGAACCCAAGAGTCATGCACGATCCAGCGTCAGCGAAGCACAAACACTATCTGGAGAGACTCAAGAGGCAAGCTGCCCATAAACTGTCTGAAGTTGAGGAACAGTTAGTCATTGAGAAGGACCAGTTTGGAGTGAAAGCTTGGGAAGAGCTGCAGCAGAAGTGGCTCAACACTCGGATGTTTGAGGTTGAAGTTGAAGGGAAAAAGAAGACTCTTCCATATAACGAAGCGAACGGCTTGCTGCCCCATCCAGACCGAGCTACAAGAGAATCAGCATACAAGTCGATCTACGGTCTGCTGGGTCAACACGGGGAAATATTCTCCTCAGCTTTCAGAAACACCTGCAACGACTGGATGAACGTCTGCGAGAGAAGAAAATACAAGTCACCAATGCATGCAAGCTTGATAGCAAACGACATTGAACAGCAGACCATCGACAACTTGCTCGAAGCAGTCGAGAAGCACGCTCAGCTATATCGGCGATATCTCAAATTGAAAACCAAATTGATGGGATTGCCAAAACTCGGTTGCCACGACGTAATCGCTCCTTTACCAGATGCGCCTCGAATGAAGTTTGACTACGGCAAAGCAAGAGCTCTGATCGTTGAAGCCTACAGCAAATTTGACAAAGACTATGCCTTTGCCGTGAAAGACATGTATGCCCGCAATCATTTGGATCCCTCGCCAAAATTCGGCAAGCAAAGCGGCGCCTGGTGCTCAAACTGGTACAATGGCAAATCAGCGTTCATACTTAGCAGCTTCAACGAAACGTTACGCGACGTGTATACGTTGGCTCACGAGCTGGGGCACGCCACTCACGACTACTATTCCCAACAGAGCCAAACAATCCTGAACCTGGCTATCCCAATGATCGTAGCAGAGACAGCCTCAATATTCGGCGAATTACTGCTAACAGACCTTCTACTCAGCCAAGCAAGGTCAGACGACGAAAAGAAAGCAATCCTCTGTTCAGTTCTCGACGTAGCAGGGAGCGTCATCTTCAAAGTGTGTGCTAGGGCATGGTTCGAACAGGATCTGTATGACGCAATCAAAAAGGGAGAATACCTCAACTACGAGACCATATGCAAATACTGGACTGCTGCTAGGAACAAAGTCTTCAGGGACAGCGTAGAATGGTTCCCAGAAATGGAGGCTGAATGGACCGTAACACCGCACTACTACTTGGCCAACTTCAGATTTTACAACTATCCCTATGTCTATGCCCAACTGTTCGTCTACGCTCTTTACCAGAAATACCTCGAAGAAGGCGCAAAGTTTGTGCCAAAATTCAAGAAAGTCCTTTCAGCTGGAAGCAGCGTCTCTCCTGTCGAGATTGGCAGAATGGTAGGTCTGGACGTCGCTGATCCACGCTTTTGGAACCTCGGCATGAAACAATACGAACACTTCATTGAAGAACTAGAGAGAATCGTCAAATAACTGCCTAGTCGAGCGCGCTCTCTCTAGGCTTCTTGCTCGAAGATGAAGGCTGCTCTGCTCATGATGTCTTTGATTGGAAGACCTTGAGGACAGAGCTTCTCGCAATTCCCGCATTTTGTGCATCTTTTAGCCCTGCTTTCTGGGACGATTTGCTCAGCATATTTTCTCTTGGTTTTTTCATCTCTGTCTTTCATGTAGAACTCGTTGAATAATCCGATTATCGTGGGTATGTTCACTCCATTCGGGCAGGGCTGACAGTATCGGCACTCTGTACATTGGACGAAGCCGAGTTGTTTATACTTCTCTGCAACTCTGTTGAATAGGTTGAGTTCCTTTCTTGAGAGAATTCCTGATCCAGAACCGTCGGCGGCTCTGACATTCTGTTTGACCTGGGTCATCGTGCTCATGCCGCTCAAAGCTACGGTTACTTCCGGATGGTTCCAAACCCAAAGCAAAGCCCACTCTGCAGGCTTTCTCTTCGTGCCAGCTTCATCCCAGACGGCTTGAATCTCCTCGTGTGGTTCAATAGCTAACCTCCCACCGGCGATGGGTTCCATTACTACGACGGCTAACCCTTTTGAAGCCGCGTACTTGAGTCCCCTTGTCCCGGCTTGGTATTTTGCGTCCATGTAATTGTAAAGGATTTGGCACAGAGCCCAGTTGTCGTAGGCGTCAATCATCTTTTTGAAGACTGAATATTCATCATGGAAACTGAAACCTAAGTAATCGAACTTTTTCTCCTCTATCTTTTCCTCAGCCCATTTGAACACGTCAATTTTCGTCAGGTCTTGCCATCGTTCCTTGTTCATTCCGTGGAGAAGATAGAAATCGACGTGATCTGTCTTGAGTCTGCTGAGCTGTTCATCCAAGTATTTGTCCATGTCGTCCTTGCTGTGCACTAGCCATGTTGGCATTTTCGTGGCTATCCTCACTTTCCGGCGGTATCCGTCTTGTAGCGCTTTGCAGAGGAGGATTTCACTGTTGCCGCTGTGGTAAACGTACGCTGTATCAATGTAGTTTACGCCATGGTCAATGGCGTATCTTATCATCTTGCTCGCTTCTGGTTCGTCTATTTTTGCGAAGTCATCTCCTATTATCGGTAATCTCATCGCTCCGAATCCTAGAACTGAAGCTTTCCAATCTAGTCTGCCAAAGCGTCTGTATTTCATGGGGTCTTCTCTTCTTGCCATTGTCTATCAAAAATCCCCTAATAGAGGTTCCGCAGGTGCTAATTCCTAGGGCGCGAATTCTTTCACTGCGAATAGTTCAGGCTTCGTCGGAATCTTGAAATCGCCAAGGTTTTCGCGCTCAACAACAGGCTTTTCATTGTTCCTTGGCTTCCAGTGTGCGTGCGCGCACACAGCCTACCCTCCGTTCAGTATATGACCCAAATATGATCCAACTATGACTCAGGAAAAGTCCGAGGTGTTAGTAAGCTTTCCTTCGAAACGCGCGCTTATGCTACCTATTGACAAGGTGTTCAGGCATTTTCACCCAGACTTTCTCACTTTCCTCTATGTGAGGCTGAATAGGAAGCATTACAGTGAACGTGCTTCCCTTACCACTGGTGCTTCTTGCATAGATTTTGGCACCATGTGCCTCAACGAAGCGTTTGCAGATAGGCAGGCCGAATCCCATTCCTTTGGCTTTAGTTGTGAAGAGCGGCCTGAAAATACCCTTCAAAGTTTCCTCCGACATGCCAATCCCTGTATCTGAGAAAACAATTTCCAGATCACCGTCTGATTCTCTACTTTCTATTGTCAGTTTGCCGCCTTTGGGCATGGCGTCGACAGCGTTCTTGATTATATTGACAAAGACTCTCTTCATTTTGTCTGTGTCAACTTTTATCTCCAGCTTATTCCTTGTCAGATCTGCTACTCGAATTTTTTTGGGAATTTTGACAGCGGACATGGCTTCCTTTATTAGCAATCTGGGGTTGCTCTCATTCAAATCAAGCTTCATCTCCTTTGAGTATTCCAGGAGGTCGTTTATGATCTTGTTCGAGTTCTGGATGTCCTTCTCGATGATTTTGAACATTTCTTTCGATTTGCCATTCATTTTCGAGTCGCATTTTGTCTTAAGATAGTAGGTGGCGCCTGCGATGCCAGTTAACGGGTTGCGCAGGTCGTGACCAATCGTGGCCGCCAACTCTCCTATAGCAGCAAGCCTTTCGGACTTGAGAAGTTGTTGCTGCATTTCCTTCAGCTGTTTGGTTCGCTCTTCTACTTTTTCTTCCAAGTGTTGCGCATATTCTTTGACTTGCTGCATCAGTTTTGCGTTTTCGATGGCTGTGGCGGCTTGATGGACGAACAGTTCAAGAGGGGCAAGTGATTCTCCGGTTGGACGTCGGCCATCTTCAGGGTCATCCATACTCATTATGCCGACGACTTTGCCGTCGGGCAATCGCAAGGGTATATACAGCAAATCCTCAGGATTCCAGTCAACCGTCTCCTCCTTTTTCATCTTACTTGGGACTGCGTGTTTGAACTGTTCTTGGACAAGTGGGTCACTCCAGGGCAGATAGTAGAACTCACCTAAACGATACTTTTCAAACATAGAACTCAGACGTCTACGCAATACTTCACCGGATGGCTGATGACCCCTCAGGTGCTCTTCTTCTTCCTTCGTTAGTCCTGCTGCTACAACATCTGTTGTTTCCAGGTTTTCGTCCTTCAGAGTTATGACAGCTCTTCTCCATCCCTGCTCGCAAACAACTTCTAGAATGGTTTGCAGTCGCTTGTGGAGATCCGTTGGGCTGAGCAGAACCGCAGAGCTTTTCATCAAACCCGACATCTTCTTCGAGATGTTCCGATAGTTTCCTTCACTCTCTCGCAAGGCTTTTTCCATTTGTTTGCGTTCGGTGATGTCCCTGAATATCCCCTGAAGCACTTTTTTACCTCTAAGCTCAATGAGATTGGCTTTTATTGCTACTTCCTTGATTTCACCTCTTTTCGTGATGACCTGTGTTTCCAGAACCTGTCCTTCTCTTTCTTTGATGTGCTGCTTGAAAGTCCTGCTTATTCCCTCTTCAACGATTTCTTGCTGGGGATGGAGGATCCGCTGGTATGCGCTCAATACACTGGGCGAATTCTCGACGTAATCCCTTTCGACGTTTTTTCTGTTTCATTTTTGGATCATCATTTCGTTCATTGCGCATCTTCAATTCGCACCCCGTGAAATGGTATATTTGAAAAACGATGTATTCAAGGTTTTTGCGGCTACATGTTGATGCGTAGCGAGCAACAGCCTTCATGGGGATTGATGCCTAGACGGGTTCAAGTCAGCCTCCTTTCCAAGACCTACGTGTGAGAGAGTTCGAATCTTTCCTGGGCTACCATGAAACCCTACTCAGGTTGGCGTTCAAACTCTCAACTCAATGATGGTGCGGGAATTATTGATGGCTTTCTCTCTACCGCGCCAATTGTTGC
>CAYYXF010000030.1:0-13530 GCA_964475545.1 uncultured Candidatus Bathyarchaeia archaeon
CGTTCTTCCTTCAGGTTGTCGAGAACCCATGCATACTTGAATGTTTCCTTGCCCATTTTCTTGGCTTCTTCTTCGAAAGCTTTGATTGTTCTCTCGTCAATTACTCCCGCTTCGTACAGCAGGTGTCCTGTGGTCGTTGATTTTCCGTGGTCTACGTGTCCCATGATCACGAGGTTCATGTGTGGTTTGCCGCTTTTACTCATTCCTTTTTCCTCCTTGTTTTTTCAAATAGTCTCCAAATTTTTAGTGATTTCGTTTACACAACTGTTCATTCAGTTATTTTAAGTTTATGATGAAAAAACGCTACGAAAATTCGTGGGAGCGGAAACAATTATTAGAGCAGAATTTCGAATTCACTTGTCGGACGCGTTTGCATTATGCCTGCGAATCTACCTCCTGACGCCAGAAAAAAATGGGCTGAAGTTGAAGCGACAAGAAACCCAAAGGAAAGGCTGCAACGCATGGAGGAATTTCTAAGCCTTGTTCCAAAGCATAAGGGCACCTTGAAGCTTCGCGGTCAAGTCAAAAAGCAAATGGCTATCCTTCGGAGGGAAATGGAAGAGAAGAAGAGGAAAAAGATTGGAAGAAGCGGACCGAAACTTTTCATAGAGAAGGAAGGTGCCGGTCAGGTAGCACTCATCGGCTTGACGGGCGTTGGGAAAAGCAGCTTGTTGGCTGCCGTGACAAACGCGAAAGTGGAGATTTCCCCGAATCCCTACACGACCAGAGAGCCCATCCCAGGTGTACTGGCTTTTGAAGATCTTCAATTCCAGATCATAGAAGCACCCGCATTAATGGAAGGATCTGCTGACGGAAAGGCGTGGGGTCTTCAGACTTTAGCAGTAGCCCGCAATGCGGATGGGCTTATCCTTATGGTGGATTTGTCGCAAGATCCTGTTAGCCAGCTTCGCCTGATACTGGACGAGCTGGAGAAAGCTAGGATACTGGTAAGTAAGCCGAGGGGCCGCGTGGAGATTGATAGAAGGTTCATGGGTGCAGGACTGCGAATAATACTGATTGGGGTTCTTGTCGACTGCAACATGAAGGATGTTGAGAAGCTGCTTCGAAGCTATCGCATAGCGGATGCAGTTGTGAAGATTTCTGGAGAAGTCACGCTCGACGACATTGAAGACGCGGTCTTCCAAAGCACTATCTACAAGCCTGCAATAATTGTAGCCAACAAAATTGAATTGAAAGGTTCAGAAGTAGCCTTGAAACACCTGAAAAGTTTCGCGGGCAGCAAACTCCCTGTCACCGCCGTCTCGTGTGAAAGGAGGTATGGGCTCGAGGGTCTCGGCGCTGCTTTGTTTAGCGCGTTGGGAATAATGCGGGTTTACACAAAAGAGCCGAATCAGAAAGACTATTCCAGAAAACCATTCATCCTCAAGAGGGGCGCAACAGTCTACGGCTTAGCGAAAGACATCCATAGCGACTTTAAAGAAAGATTTGGCTTCGCAAAAGTCTGGTCCGACCGCTTGGTCTTCAGCCCACAGAGAGTCGGGGCAACATTCGCTTTGGCTGACGGAGATGTGGTTGAGATTCACCTGAAATGACTTGGGTGATCGCTTCTACCTTGAAGCTTGGGCTATTCTTTCTATTTCGTGCCGTTTTGCGACTGCATAGCTTTTCATGTCGTGGGTTCCAGCCAAAACTAGCTCTTCCGCAAGGCATTCTTCAATCGAGCGAGGGTTGTTTGTCGCTGCCTGTCGCGCTCCCTCGCATATGTTTCTGATAGCCAAATCAGCTCTCCTTTGCGGGGCAACATCAACTGACAGGTGGTAGACTATGCCTCCGTAGCTGATCCTCGTAGTGTCCTCACATGGCGAACAGTTTTCAACTGCCCTTACGAGCACTTCAATCGGGTTTTTGCCAGTGCGCAAGTTGACGATTTCAAAAGCTTGCTTCACTATATTTGTGGCCTTAGCCTTTTTCCCAGCGTTTTTTCCAGGTCGCATAAGATTGTTAATTATCCTTTCAACGAGGGGAACGTTTGCCTTCCGAAAACGCTTATGCTCATGTCTTCCCATGCTATGTGGCGCAACGACTGGTTTCAGTGATATATACCGTTCTAAGCCTATGTCCTGGACTTTGATGTCTTTGAAACTCCATTTTCCAAAAAGCTTTATTTCCTGTTTTGCTTCTTGCTTCTGGCTCAAAATTCTCACCGTGCCGGCTTCTGCTTTCTTCCGTAGACCAGCTCGTTTAAGGATACTCCATTGACCGTTATGACTTTCCATCTTACTCCTGGAATGTCTCCCATGCTTCTTCCACGCGAGCCCCCAATGCCTTCAACAAGCACTTCATCGTGCTCATCGACCACGTTCAGGGCTCCGTCTCCAGGCAGAAAGGCTGTGATACTTCGGCCATTCTTGATGAGTTGCGTTCTAACGCATTTTCTTATGGCACTGTTGGGCTGTTTGCTTTCCACGCCCACTTTTTCTAGGACTATTCCTTTGCCCATGGGTGCCCCTTGAAGCGGATCAGCTTTTACATCTAACCCCAGAATTCGGCGGTTATAGTATCTGTCGCTCCAGCGGAACTTCTTTCTCCTTTTCACTAGTTTTCTTGCGGCGAATTCGCCTTTTGAGGACTTTGAACCCATGGATCGGTTTCCCTTCGCTACGTCTAATCGCAATTCTAATATTTAAACAGAGCTACGATGTTTCGAAGCATCTTTTCCATGTCAAGCCTGCCTGAAAACGTAATCAGACCCATAGCAACTCCCGTTTCATACTTACGTAGACCGATACGAAGCATGGGTGGGCTAGGGTTCTGTTACCCTCAGCATTAAAGGCTCTCCATTGCAATCGTATGCTGCAGCGTTGCTTTCATCTTTGTAGGGAAACCCCACAATCATAAGTATGCTTCCGAAGAAATGGTTCAAATCTGCGGGAGAAGGTGCCACGTTTCCGGAAGGATGCGAATGCACCGTTCCGATGATTGAGAAATCCATTGGCAACCTATGGATCGGAATGTTAGCGAAGCCTTGGCCGTATGTTGCGAGCGGAGGAACGACAAGCTCGGTTACCACGATCTCGTTCTTGGCCTTCTTGCCTCTTAGTAATAGGATCGACTCTTTTGGATAGAGTATTCTCGCACCTTCAAGAATGGCCTGCACCAATTCTTTGCTGATCGAGACAACCCGACCTCCCTTCATTTAAACACCAAAATCATTAATTCGCTGTTTACTGCAAGTGAAAATCAACGGCAGCCAGATCAGCATTATCTTTCCAGCATGAAGGCTTTTCTGCGCTCAATCTGAGTTGGAATGCGCTCTATTATCATTCTTTCCTCAGGCTTTCCTCCCAGTCCTATAGGTTTAAGCTTGTTGGTCAACTCGATGGCTGCTTCCAGCTTGGTGCATCTTTCAGCGTAGATTTCGAACATGGTTTCCCCTTTTCTGAGGCGTCCTCCAAGCTTCGCTTTGAGAAGAACGCCGGCTCCTTTCTCTCTGGGCGCTCCTGCTTCCTTGGCGATCCTCGCAATATCCTCATTGTTGATCCACAAGATCACACCATCTTGATCCGCCACGGTTTCTGCCTTCTTATCACCGATTTTTATTTCTTCAGGCTTCACTTTGGGATCGCCTCCTTGTGCCTCAATTATCTCACGTAGTCTTCTTTCTGCTTTGCCTGATTTCATCATGTCTTGAGCCTTCTGCTTTCCATTTTCTACGCCAACGAGCTCCAAAAGCATGCCAGCGATGCTTGTTGCCTTTTCTATAAGGTCAAATGGACCATTTCCCATGACGGCAGATAACGCTTCTCTTGCCTCCAACGCTGGGCCCACAGCGTTTCCAATGGGTTGTTCGCCGAACGATACTGCGCAATTGACCTTGATGCCAAGTCGCTTTCCCAAATCTATGAAATCATTTGCCAAGTCCTGTGCCTCGCCGATCGTTTTTATTTTAGCCCCTCTTCCCGTAGGTATGTCTATAACTACGTGTGTGGCGCCTATCGCCTTCTTCTTGCTCATGATCGACGGAAGCAGCAATGGGTCTATGGCTAGCGGATATTCGACTTGAATGAAAAGGTCATCTGCCGGAGCTAGCTCCAGAGCTCCCCCCCAGACCATGCAACCGTTGGTCTTGCTGACAACCTCTTTTATTTCGTCAATAGTCAAGTTGACGGGACACAAGACTTCAACGCGGTCAGCGGTTCCCGACGAAGAAGTAACAGCCCTTGAAGAAGTCTTAGGTATTATGAAACCTGCCGCAGCGACAATTGGTACCACTAGCATCGACGTTTTGTCGCCTGGTACTCCTCCTACGCTGTGCTTGTCTAGAATAGGTCCCTTTTTAAGGTTCAGAGTTTTGCCAGTCTTTACCATCGCTTTCGACAAGGCTTCAATCTCATCCATGCTGAGGCCGTTGACAAAAAGTGCCGTGACAAGTGACGCAAGCTCGATGTCGCTGAGATGACGTTCAACTACGTCTCTCACTATAGCTTCTATTTCGTTTTGGCGCAGTCTCTCGCCACGTATTTTGGCTTGAATGTGCCTGAGGGCCTCTGGGGCTTCTGCAGGTTCCACTTCAACGCTTTCCTCTTCGCCTATTCGGAGCTTGGCTGAAATCTCCTCGTAAAGTCCTATGTAATTGGGGGGAAAGTCGCTGGCCACGTTAAGGATGGCAATCAGGCTTTCGTTCTTGTGGGTGATTTTCACTCTGTCGGATGAATGTGCGGCTAGATAACTCGCTGTTTCATCGTCTAGTATGGCTATTCTTCTTCCGCCGGCTTGAATGTTTAGAAGTCTGGCTTTAAGCTGCATCCGAATCACATGCTTAGTAAGATGCGTAGGTTGGAGGTTAAATGTTTAACCGAAGTAATGATTACTCCTGTAGCCCTGTACATTTCCTGTCACTTAGAGGTATCCTCTATCAGCCTTTTTATATCCAATTTGCCTTAGCTAATAGATAGGTAAGCAAACATTAGACGGGTGCTATGTCAATGGAGCAGATAATAACGAGCCCTTCAACCATTCAGTCATTGCTGTCTGGTGGTATATTCTATCTGCTGATCGGCGCTGCGGTGTTAATAGGCTCAGTTGCGGTGCTGTTCCTCGCAGTGTGGGAAAGAAAGCGAAAGCGAATCATTTGCTGAATTAATCGTTGAAGTCTTACGCATGAATACGCAAGACCACTGACTTTATTCTACAAACTCAGACAAAGTATCTTCTGACAAACGGCAGAAACATCATGTGATAGGATCTTTGTTCAAAGGTAGAATTTGAGTACGTTGCTGGTATGAATCGTGATTGATGGCTAAACGTTTTAAGGAACCTGACCTATGATCAGAATCTCGGAGCTTGGATCGGCTTGAGATACTTGGATTTTGTTGACTTCAAATACAAGCCCAAAGATTTTGACGTTATCTGTCTTTTTCATGTTGAACCGGATGGTATAGGCATAAGAGAAGCTGCTGGTGCAGTTGCGGCTGAAAGCTCCATTGGAACGTGGACAGAGCTCACTGGGGCTAAGTCTTACGTTGAGAAGCTTGCTGCTCACGTATTCAGCATCGACGGCAAGACCGTGAAGATTGCTTATCCAATTGAACTTTTCGAGCTTGGAAACATAGCAAACATATTGAGCAGCGTCTCAGGAAACATCTTCGGACTGAAAGCGCTTAGAAACCTGAGACTTGAAGACGTCAATTTCCCTGAAGAAATAGCCGCTAGCTTCAAAGGTCCAAAATTTGGCATAAGAGGCGTGCGTAAGCTTCTGAAAGTTTATGATAGGCCTCTGGTGGGGACAATAATAAAGCCCAAGCTCGGGTTGAAGACGGCTGATCATGCTCAAGTGGCTTACGAGGCTTGGGTTGGAGGATGCGACATGGTTAAGGATGATGAGAACCTGAGCAGCCAGACATTCAATCCTTTTGAGAACAGAGTGATCAAGACTTTGGAGAAGCGGGACAGCGCAGAAGAGGAAACAGGCGAAAAGAAGGTCTACATGGTCAACGTTACTGCAGAGACGGAAGAGATGCTGAAGAGGGCACAGTTTGTCGTTGATCATGGCGGCGAATATGTCATGGTAGATATTCTGACGTGCGGGTTTGCTGCGCTGCAAACTCTTCGAGCACAGGATTTCGACCTGGTGATCCATGCCCACAGGGCTGGTCATGCCGCGTTTACCAAGAGCCCCAAACACGGAGTATCAATGGAGGTAATAGCAAAAATAGCCAGAATCATAGGTGTTGACCAGCTTCACGTTGGCACTGTCGTAGGAAAGATGTCTGAAACGCGCAAGGAAGTGGTTCAAAACTGCGAGGCGCTAAAAATGAAAATGGGTGGGCTGATAGAGGTTTTGCCTGTTGCTTCAGGAGGGTTGCATCCGAGGCTTGTTCCAGCGCTAGTGAAGCTTTTCGGGAGGGACTTTGCTATACAAGCTGGAGGGGGCATCCATGGTCATCCAGCCGGAACCATTGCTGGAGCGAAGGCCATGAGGCAAGCGGTAGATGCCACATTGGCTGGTATGGCTCTAGAGGATTATGCGAAGGATCACAAGGAACTGAGACTAGCGCTGCAAACATGGAGGTGAGCGGCTCAGAAATTCTGATCGAAAACCCACGGGTATTTTCTGCGAACTACTTCCATGGTTGAGTGAGGAGAAACTATTCCCTCTTCACATATTATCCCGTGAATATGATCCCGCCTGGTCACATCGAAAGCCGGATTGCGGATAGCAAGTTTTGCCGGAGGGTCTTCCCAGATCTCGCGTGGGCTTCTTTCCTCAATTTTTTCATAGTCGCCATAAACCGTTGCCGGGTCGAATTTCAGAAGCTCTGAAACGACATAGAATGGTGTGCGGGCTTCATGAGCTGCCAATGCAATCATGCTTGTTCCAATCTTGTTTATCACATTTCCTTCTGAAGTTATGGCATCCGAACCCACGATGACCAGATCAACCTGATTCATAAAGTAGCGCACAGCTGAATCGACAATCATAGTCGTCTTTATTCCCAGCCTCAAAATTTCCTTCGCCGTTGTTCTCCCCTGGAAGAGAGGCCTTGTCTCAGTGCAGATGGCTTCAAACGTCTTTCCTTCGTGGTGTGCTCTTCTCAGCAGGTGCGTAACCGTTGAAGAATGGCAGTGTGTGAGAATCACAGAGCCGTTTCTTATCCTTCGAGAACCGATCTCTGCAATTCTTTCTTTTGAATGTTCAAGGTCTTTGAGGAACTGGCGCGAAGATGAAGAGACGATT
Source organism: uncultured Candidatus Bathyarchaeia archaeon (assembly GCA_964475545.1). Classification (GTDB taxonomy): domain Archaea; phylum Thermoproteota; class Bathyarchaeia; order Bathyarchaeales; family Bathycorpusculaceae; genus DASPTR01. The sequence continues at coordinate 7,199 of CAYYXF010000030.1, forward strand.
TCCGTCAGCTTTTTGACTTTTTTCTCTCTACTTTTGTCGAGTTGGCTTATTATCCAGCGGATAGCGTTCCTCATAAGCGGTTCTGTCTCCCTTGTGGCAAAGAGAATTCTCTTGGCTTCTGAGATCTCTTCCAGAAACTCGGTTTTATCTCTCGCCTTTGTCTGCCTGGCAAGATTTTCAGCGGATTCAATTGCCGCTATGGCAACATTTCTTGCACCTTGGATTTCAAGATCCTTTATCCTCTTGGCAGTATCCTGAACTGTCATCAACACTCTTCACCTACAATTGGGGTTGCTTTCAACCCGCATATAGTCGTAAACTCTTATCTTTGGCTTTGACTTTAAGACGTTTCTGGTAAGGGAGATGGCTTCGGAAAGCAAGTTTAAGGCTGTGCTCTTCGATCTTGGAGGAACACTTGTGAAAACTGCTGATATTTCAGAAATTTTCAGAAGAATTCTGGAAATCTACGGGGTCAGAGCTTCTATTAACGACATCTCCAAGGCCTACCAGAAAAACGAGAGGGAACTCGGCGTCAAAGACATGGTTGAGTCAGGATCGGGTTACTGGATCAAGTGGAATCGAAAAATGCTGAAGAGGTTGAGGGTTCAAGGTGACGTAGAGTTCTTGGCCACACAGATCGACGCGCTGTGGTGGGATCATGCTGATTTGGAAGTCTACCCTGAAGTGTCCGAAACCTTGGTTCAACTGGAAAGAAAGGGAGTGAAATCTGGAATAGTCACGAACAGCTTCGAAAAGGATTTTCAATCGATTCTTCAAAGGCTCGGGTTGGCGGATCATTTCGACGTTGTTGTTGGAATTGACACCTGCAAGAGTGCGAAGCCAGATAGGGAGATATTCCTGTTTGCTGTAAACAAGCTCGATGTACGCCCAGAAGAAGCGTTGTTCGTTGGAGACTCAATTCAATATGATTTTGAAGGAGCTAAGGCAGCAGGTCTGAAACCTCTGCTTGTTGACCGAAATAACAAGGCGATAATGAGTGCTCAAACCATAAGAAGCTTGGCTGAAGTGCTTGCCTACGTTTAGAGCACGCGCCAGTCTTAGACGATTCTTCATTTTGAGAATCGATCGTCCTTCCACACGTCTGCCGTGTCACTGTAACCTCTTTCTTCCCAGTAACCGAGCTCTTTCTGAGAAGTGAATCGTATCCTCATAACCCACAAAGCGCTCTTGTATCCATACTTGTCAGGCACAACAAGGCGCAATGGAAAGCCGTAGCCTTCTTCAAGTGGTTTGCCATCAAGCTTGTATGCCAAAAGTACATCGTCATGGAGGAGATCACTAAGCACAAGCGAGGTCGTGTAGCCATCTGCACACCCAAAAGTTGCGGAAGTAGCAGTTTTCCTCGGCTTTGCTAAATCGGCCAAGTGCCTGAACTTGACCCCTTCCCACCTGCAGTTCAGGACGCTCCACCCTTCTACGCAATGAAAATCGCTTGTTGATTCAGTTCTGGGGAGCTTCTCAATTTGCTCCCAAGTGAGTCTCAAGGGTTCTTCAACTTCCCCTTCCACTGCCAATGTATAAGTCTTCAGATCAATTCGTGGGTTAGAACGTGTGATGCCCTGATGGTCTATCCCCCATCTTAGCAGCTGTTTGATAGGAGTCTGGGCGGGAGGCAATTTTTCATGTTTCAGGTTTTCCTTTTTGGAATCCATGTGTGTCAAAAGGAAATTGATTGCGAGCACAAATAAGGGTTGCTGGTAGCTGTCTGGCTCATTCTTGTGCTTACTCAATGAAGCTTGTCAATTGCCTTTGGCTCTTTTCGTCTTTGACAAGTCCTGATACCTTCACGCCTGCCCTCCGAACCTCAAGATCAGATTCGCTGAGCAATTTCTCGAAGAGCTCTTTCACAGCCTCCTTGAGAACTTCAAGCTTGCTTGAACGATTCTCGAAGCTTCTGGAACGACTGCGAATGCTCATGTCCTTCATTACTGCGCTTATTCCCACAGTTCTAAAACTGTGTCCGCTCCGCAATAGATCTGCGTGGATTTCCTCGCAAAGGCCATCAACTTTTTCAAGTATAGCACTCAGGTCGCGGGTATCTTCTTTCAAAGTCGAAATTCTGCTTATCGATTCGGCCTCTCCTCTCTCCCGAACGGGTTCGTCGTCAATTCCTAAGGAAGCATTGTGGAAATAGAGCCCAAGGTTTTTGCCGAAAACCTCAATCAGCCTTTGCGCATCGTATTTTGCGAGATCACCGATCGTGTTGATTCTAAGTGCTTGCATTTTCGCTTTGGTTTTCGTGCCAACACCTATCAGTCGATCAACTGGCAAGGGAAAAAGAACGACTGTAACCTGTTCAGGCCTGATTATTGTCAAACCATCAGGCTTCTGAATGTCGGCCGCAATCTTTGCGACGAGCTTGTTAGGACCAACACCGATCGAACAGCTAAGATTATGCTTGGCTTTTACCTCTGCTTTTACTCTCTGTGCCAGCTCCGCCACGCCTTCGAAACTTCCTTTCGTTTTTTGGCTCACCTCTAGGTATGCTTCGTCTATTCCAACCTGCTCGAAGTTGTCTGCAGAATTTCGCAAAAGAGCCATTATTCTTTCTGAGACTTCCTCATAGAGAACATTGTCCACAGGGAGGAACACGGCCTCAACATTTTGCAGTTTCGCTTTCGCCAAGGCAATAGGCATCCCAGACTTCACTCCAAGCTTTCTAGCTATGTAGTTTGCCGTGCTTACCGCGCCGCTGTCTTCGCTGCGCCCGGAATACACGCACACAACCACGGGCTTGTCTCTGATAGAGGGGTTTCGAGTCTCTTCAACTTGGGCGAAAAAGTAGTCAAAATCCACTAGCATTATGACTCTGCCGGTCAAGGACTGGTGCTCCAAAACTGAGAGGTGTGGTTAACCATTTACGCTTTTCCAATGCTTTTTTCATCAGAAACAAAAGGCACAAATCATACCGTAAGCGAATTAGGCGATGTGCGTCTAAGGCGATTTGATGAGCGTTTGGCGGCTGTTGAAACTCAGAACGTGCAACGGCTATGAGAACATGGCCATGGATGAAGCCGTACTGACTGCCAGAATCAAGGGTCTTGTCCCGAACACGTTGAGACTCTATCGGTGGAAACCGTCTGCCGTTTCTATCGGAAGATTCCAAAACATCGAAAATGAGGTTCAGCTAGGCAATTGCAGGAAGCAAGGTGTTGACGTGGTCAGAAGGATTACCGGGGGAGGGACTGTCTATCATGATTGCGAAGACGAAATCACCTACAGCGTAATAGCCAGTAAGCATGACCTGGGCACTTCAGACATAGCCGCAACGTACGCAATATTGTATGATGGATTGGCTGAAGCTCTCAGAACTTTGGGAGTCGCTGCGGATTTCAACGAGGGCAATGCGAAAACCTGTCCGAACTTGACTGTGAATGGCAAGAAAGTCTCTGGAAGCGCTCAGACCCACAAGGTCGGAGTTGTTCTTCAGCATGGCACGTTGCTTTTGGGCATTGATTTTGAGAAAATGTTCAGTTTGCTCCGTGTTCCATGGGCGAAAAGCTGCGTCGAGGTCATTAGCGTTGCGAAGGACAAGATGACTTCGATCAACAGGGAACTTGGAAGAGAGGTTGCAGTTGAAGAAGCAACTCAAGCGTTGGTAAAAGGATTCGCTAGAGCACTCAATATAGAGCTTGTAGAAAGTGAGATGATACCCTACGAATTGGAACTTGCAGAGAAATTGCAGAAGGAAAAATATGCTAGAGACGAATGGAACTGCGGCAAGACTTCATTGGACTAACCTTTCTCTATTCGCCACTTGACACCCTGATCCGTGTCTTCTATTACTACTCCCATTTTCTTGAGCTGCACGCGTATTTGGTCAGCGGTCTTCCAGTCTTTGGCCTTTCTGGCCTCTTCTCTTTTCAGAATAAGTTCCTTGGCATCTTTGGGTAATTCCTCTTCTGCTTTGACTTCACCAATAACGCCCAGAACCCTATCGATCCCCGCCATAAGATCATACATGTCGCGTGCTTCTTCCTTGCTAAGATTATTGGCATCAATGAGGTTGTTTGCCTCTCTGACAAATTCAAACAACGATGCCATAGCCAAGCCTATGTTCAGATCATCATCCATAGCCTTGCAGAAATCTTTCTGAACGCGATCCTTCAGCTTCCCTGCCTCTCCGTATGAACTCCGTCCGTCTGCGTACAGGAGCCTGCGCACAAAGTTTCTCAAACGATCAATCGCGCTTTTTGCTCCATTCAATCCCTCAAAAGTGAAGTTGAACTGCTGTCTGTAGTGAGTTGACAAAAGCAAGTATCGAACGGTCGATGTGTCATGACCCATCTTGACCAGATCCCTAAGAGTGTAGTAGTTGCCGAATCTTTTACCCATCCGCTTGCCTTCGACCAGCAAATGCTCGCAGTGAAGCCAATGGTTCGCGAACTTCTTGCCTGTTGCCGCTTCACTCTGCGCAATCTCGTTTTCATGATGCGGAAACATGTTGTCAACCCCACCCGTATGAATGTCAAGCGTCTCTCCCAAGTATTTCATGGACATCGCAGAGCATTCAATGTGCCACCCAGGTCTTCCCTTTCCGATCTCAGTTTCCCAGAAAACAGCACCGTCATCACCGGTCCAGGCTTTCCATAGTGCGAAGTCCCTTGCCTCAGCCTTGTCATACTCGTCCACTTTGACCCTTGCACCTGCTTGGAGCTGCTTAACTTTGAACTTGGAGAGTTTTCCATACTTCTTGAATTTTGAGATGTCGTAGTAGATGGAACCGTCTTCGCCTGTGTAGGCGTATCCGTTCTTTGTCAGCGTCTTAATTAGTGCAACCATTTCAGGGATGTGCTCTGTTGCTCTCGGGTAATGTTCTGCTTTTTCGAGATTTAGTGCCCGCGTGTCCTCGAAGAAGGCTTCGATGTATTGCTTCGTGTGCTCACTGAGAGGTATACCTTGCTTCTTTGAGGCTGCAATTGTCCTGTCATCGACGTCAGTGATGTTCATCACTTGGATGACGTTGAAACCGCGATATTCGAGCCATCTTCTGAGCAAGTCTTCAAAGACGAAGGTTCTGAAGTTACCTATGTGTGCGAAATCCCAGACCGTGGGCCCACAGGTGTACATTCGCACAGTGCTCTTCTGTAAAGGTTTGAATTTCCCTTTTCTGCGTGTCAGAGTGTTATACAAGTGTATGTTTTCAACTGGTGGTACCATGATTTTCCCATAGAAGTAGCGATGGAGAATATTTAAGCGTTCTATTTTGAGGTTAATCGTATTTCTTGAATTTCATCATTCTTCGATAGCTCTTCAGGTCTGTGGCGACCTGTTTCAGAAGTTGGAGTTCCTGCATCGTCGTTTCAAATTTCGTGAACTCCTCATGCAGTTTCTGGACGAGTGCCTTGTTTCGTTCCATTGTTTTCATCTTTGAGCTTTGATCCACTGCGAAGGGCTGTCATCGTTTGTTGGCAGCCAAATCAGCCATTTCCGTCGTCGAGGAGAAAGGAGAAGGCTTCGAAAACGGAGAAAACCATATATGGCTGTTTGGGTTCTGCCTTCAACCTTGACCCTCCACAGTGCATCGTAAGACTTAAGATACGATTGTCATATAAAAAGCTTACTAACTAACACGATTGTACAACTGCGAGAATGAGACTAGCCTATGGCAAGTATGCCTTCGAGAATTCTTTTCTCTTCGACGCTCAATTGTCTGGCTAGCCACGCTTTCAGCAGTGAAGTGGGCTTCGGAAGCTCGCCACTGTATGTTATTATTTGATTGTTCTTCAAGGCGTCTGCTTGGAACGTTTTTTCTGCGTCTTTGTATAGGAAGGAGACTGATTGGGCTTCATGGGCAAGGTTTAGGAAATCTTCCCATTGCTTGCAGCGAAGAATTACTGGTGGTCCCCGAATTTCCCTCGGTTGCGCCACATCATCTCGTCGTTCAGGCGGTTTTGTCACTGGTGCTGTGAGCGTTTCATGAGGAGCTGACAGGTATGTGATCAGGCTGGTTATTTCGTTCTGCAATGTGCCTAGTCTTTCTTCAACTTTTTCCACTTTTCCGCTTAGCTCACCAGTGTCTCCCATTCTTTCTGTTACCGTGCCAAGCTCGTTTATCAGCCTGTCTAAGTCCTTTTCGTGCTCCTTCAGAACATTTACTATGAAGTCTATAGCTTCTAACGCCTCGTCTCTCGATGGGGGCTTCTTAGACATGGCTTTCCAACCGATCAACTAACTTATTCAATGCCGCTTTCCGTAGATAAACGTAGCGAATCCTCAAAACGTATCAATATGAAGACGTACCCATACTTATTGACAATTAAGTATGGGGTTTTACAATTAAGTAGGGTGTCCATCAGCGTACCTATCCT
>CAYYXF010000031.1:0-13433 GCA_964475545.1 uncultured Candidatus Bathyarchaeia archaeon
CCAACCAGCTTCCTCATAATACTTCTGAACGCTTTCTCTTACGCTGGCTCTATCAACAGTTTTCCCCTTGTACGGCCCTGAAGGCAAAGGCTCATAGAATCTGCTCGGGTTATCATCATGAACTTTCGGATCCCATTTTAGATCTGGTCCGCCTAATAGCAACAATGCTCTTTGTATCTGCAGCGTCTTTAGTCCGCCGCCTTTTCCCCACGCTTCCCGCGTCAAATCTAGACCTGTGACTGCATTGTAAAAGTCAAACTTGAAATTTCTACGCAAACCAAAACCGTTGAAATTGCATATGACCGCAGAATCATTGAATATTGCCCACACTTCCCCTACAGAGCCGTCTTCAGCCAAGTCGGTTATTGACGTGTGATCTCCACATTGAACCGAACATGCGTATCCTATATCAGTCGAGAAGTCTTTACCGCTTCGAATGCCATGGGCGCCAATGCCGATGCCTTTGCTTTGAACAGCGTACCGCAGCACATCCTTGCCTTTCATCTTGCCTATTTTCAACGCTGCGCGATAGGTGCCTTCGGCCAACAAGTCACCTACGCCTTCTCTCAGAGCAATCTTTTTTGCCAAATTCGCAAAGGCTTCAGCGTCTCCCCATTTCAATTCTATGCCGTCTAAATCCTTTTTGGACAATATGCCTCTCTGAAACAGTTCAGCAGCAAAGCCTAACACGTTACCAGTCTGGATGCCACACAAACCCAAATCATCAATCAGCGAAGACATAAACACGTCTTCTTCAGGAGTAAACAACCCTAAGTTGGGACCAAGATATGCCTGCAACTCGTAATCCGGATTATCAGTTATCGCCCCTTTGAACTTGCCAGACTTGACAAACGCGATTTTCATACAGTTTGTGGGGCAGCCGAAGTCGCTCCAGGCCTGCTTCACCCAGACCCTATTTTCAAACTGGTCGACTCCATAGCTTCTCTCATTGTGCCATTCTTCCTGCCAATTCCTGACGGGCTCGGAGCTTGTATTTGCAGCAAACGAGTAGCCGCCACCGCCTGTTCCCCATCGTCTCCACAGCACATTTTCATAAGCATTCGTGTTTACTGCGTTAATCATCCGCTTGACTTTTCTAAGGTCGGCAACTTCAGGCAACGGGCCGGTGCCCTTAACGGCGATCGCCTTAAGCTTCTTCGAACCCATAACCGCTCCGTAACCCCCATAGCCTGCTGCGTGCGTCCATTTAGCCAAAACCACCGCAGTCCGAACCCTATTCTCGCCGGCTGGACCGATATATAGTGTAGCGGGCTCCTTCCACTCACCATAACGCGGATAACGCTCACTCAACAATCGTCTGCATTCCTTGTTAAGCAACGTGTTGGTTTCCTTGCCATTCTTTCCCCAAATGTGGCTCGCATTTCTGATCTCAACATCCGAGTCCTTAATGAACACGTAAACGGGATTCCTAGCCTGGCCCGTAACAATTACGCCGTCATACCCGGCACAACGCAATTCAACTCCGAATTCGCCGCCAACAGTTGAACCTACAACACCATTACTCTGAGGAGACTTCCCAGACACGCAGATTCTTCCACCTGGGAAAAACCCTGTAAGCGGTCCAGGCAGAAAAAGCAGGATGTTGTCGGGGCTAAGCGGGTCAAGTTCCTCCCATTCGCCGATCAGTCTGTCACAAAGGATTTTTGCTGCAAGCCCCCTGCCCCCCACATAATCCTTAAGCAACGCCTCGTCGAACCTGACGTCCTTGAATGTGCCGTCTGAAAGATCAATCTCCAAGAATTTTCCTGCATAACCCAAAATCAAATGAACTCTTCCGCCTTCTCTCCATACAACTTAACCGCAAGATCCCGAGTCTGCTCCTCAGGCTTGCGCGCGTAGAGCTCGTAGGGATGTTCTCTCCTCGTAACCGTTTTCAAAACGTTCCATCCTCCTTCTTGGCAGACCTTCACGCATTGAGGATTACCACTGCATAAGTCACAAATCACAATCTTCTTGTTTGCCGGATGCATGTGTGGAATTCTTCCAGGACAAGCCTCAATACATTTTCCGCACCCAGTGCACTTCTTATCGTTGACCAAGACAGCGCTCGTTCTTCGGTTCACAGACAAGGCCTTAAACGGGCAAGCTTCAACGCATGGATAGTCTTCGCACTGGGCACACAGATGCGGAAAATCAGCGCCTGGAACCAACATGAAGACCCTCACTCTTGATGCTTCAGGCCAGATCCTGTTCTCATGATGAAGCGAACAGGCAATCTCACACTTGCGACATCCGCTACACTTCGAAAGGTCTCTGGCTATCCAAATAGGCTCCTTCTTTTTCGCCAAACTGACTAGCCTTCCCTAGAAGTCTTGAGAAAATGTCATGGAGCCCGCCCAGATTTAAACATGACGTTTTTCCACCTCCAAAGCTCACGTTGCCCACTGCAACGTTGATTGATGGCAAAAACCATAGCACGCCAGACTAAACCGATCATAGAAGCAAGCTTTCAACTCAGAAATAAATCTGCAGAAGCTCTCTCTGCCGGCATCTAGTCGCAAGCGTTCTAGTGTCCTTTGAATATGTATCTCATGATGGGACGAGTTTCTGAGCGGCGAATGACTTCTGCAAATCCAACTTTGCGAAAAGCCGAAGCCAAACCAGTATAGACGAACGGATCTGGTGCCCAGCCTTTCTTGGGTTCAACTGGGTATCCTTCAACGATCCTACCGCCTTGCTTTCTAACGTAATTCACAGCCGCCTCCAACAGTCCCACGCTGACACCCCTGCCCCTAAAAGCCTTGGCAACGAAAAAGCAGACAACGGACCATACAGGCTTATCGTCAACCCGCCTAAGTATTCGCGACCGATCCAACCTAGGCAAGGTCTCTCGTGGAGCTACAGCACACCATCCAACCGGCTGCCCTTCTGCATAAGCAAGAATGCCAGGAACAATTCCAGAATCCACTATGCCCTTCAAAGCCTTCTTGTTTGCTTCGCCTCGTTGCCGCATAAACTCCGACTGGCTCAACCTCCACCACATACACCAGCAACCGCCGCATGCTCCATGCTGGCCGAACAGCTTCTCGAAATCAACCCAACGGTCCCGCGTTAACGGATAAAACTCTGAACCCGAAATCTTTGTCTCCCTTGTTGGCATGGCTGATCCTCCTTAACCTTGCTACATCATCAAGCATTTAAGACTCTTGAAGCCTATGAAGCACAAGTTTCATGGCTTGTATAAGAGCAACTTGTCGAACTTGACCATAGTGCCCGTTATGTAACCAATGATAAATACCAGGTCGAACTAAGAAGGAAGAAAGAGGGGGTGAGGAAAACGTTCGAGGATTGGGCTGTAGGCGCGGTTGCCCTTGTTCTTGGGGCGTTCGCGGTTGTCGTCATACTCCTCTTCAGCTATTTTATTGTCAAGCAGTGGGAGAGAGTAGCACTGATACGTCTGGGCAGAATAGTGAAAATAGAAGCCAAAGCGGGAATACATCTCAAAATACCTCTGATCGATAAGCTCTACGTTGTTGACATGAGAATGCAAACAATTCAACTAAAAGGGCAAACAACAATCACAAAAGACAACATCTCAGTCAGCATAGACACAGTTGTTTTCGCCAGAGTCGACGACCCTGAGAAAGTCATACTGCAAATCGAAGACTACAAAGACGCCGTGGCCAAATATGCACAAACATCCATCAGAGACATAATGGGCAAATACAGCCTAGACGACTTACTCATGAAACGTGAAGAAGTGGCAGATGCCTTCAAAGACAAAGTTGACGAATTGTCCAAGGTATGGGGCGTAGACATTACAAAAGCAGAGATACAAGACATATCACTGCCTGCGGACATGAAAAGAGCACTGGCAGTAAAAGCAGAAGCAGACAGAGAAGCACAAGCAATTCTGATCAGAGCAGACGCCGAACTGAAAGCATCAAACATTCTTAAGCAAGCTGCTGATAACATGAAAGACCCAAATGCCATGCAACTGAGAATCCTAACGGCAATAAGCGAAGCAAGTAAAGAAGCTGCAAACACAATAATCATGGCATTACCGCTGGAAACACTGAAATATGCAAGTGTAGGAGACTTGGGAGCACTAGCTTCAATAAACAGCAGCGCAGCCAGAAGACGAGTAGAAGACAGAGAAAAACAGCAATGAGAAGTATGACCCCATCTCTTTTTGGAATATCAGTGTAGGCACACGCAGTTTATGAATAGAAAAAGAGTGAAACGGCAGCCCTGTCCCCAGGAAAGCCAACATTAGCGATAGTCAGCGCAATGCTGGAACTGCCGCACCGCATGTTCTTCCAAAGAAGAAAGCAACATCGCGCAAACCAACGCGGTGACTTTCTCCCGCTACTCCTGCACTTCCAGATCAACTGAAACAAGTGAACAACCAACATCACCCTCCAAATCCACCCACTCCCGAATAGTAGCAACTATTGCCACACGGAAGGCGGTGACTAAGAAGCAGGCCTAGCCAAACATGTTGCACAGACTGGACAAAACCTAAATTAGCAACATTCAACAATCCAAATGAAACGTTGACCCAGCATGAACGTCTGGAAAGACATCCCAGCCGGCGACAAGCCTCCGCAACTACTAAACATGGTAATCGAAGTAGTCAGCGGCTCAAGAGACAAATACGAATACAACAGCAACTGGGAATCCTTCGTCCTAGACCGCATAATCCCAAGCTCAGTCGTCTTCCCCGTAGACTACGGCTTCGTACCCCAAACATGGTACGACGACAACGACCCCCTAGACATAATGGTACTAACCTACGAACCCCTAGAAGTAAGCTGCATAGTAAAAGTCAGAACCATAGGCGCACTAATACTCGAAGACGAAGAAGGAGAAGACGCAAAAATCCTCTCAGCCCTCGTCAACGACGCCAGATACGACGGCTACAACGACATAACCGACGTACACCCACACCAACTACGCGAAATCCAAGAATTCTTCGAAACCTACAAACGCCTAGAACCACACAAATGGGCAAAAATCAAAGAATGGAAAAACGCCAAAGAAGCCCAAAAAATAGTCACCTACTCAATAGAAAAATACAACAAAATGACACAAAAATCCCAAAGAACCAAACCCACATAAAAACCCGCTAAACCACAGCCCTAACAGACAAGTAATCCGTAATCCTCTTCTGAAACAACGCATTCTTAATAAGCTCACTCTCACCTATCCACGTCTTCAACGGAATCTCAAACCTAGAAGCAACCCACTTCAAAGCAAACTCTAAGCTATTAAACTTGTAAGGCGGCTGCCTCATCGCATTCCGAACGTTCTCCCTAACCTGCCAAACACCAACAGGCATAATATACCCAGGCCTAGCCTCACGAAGCACAATGGCAGTTGCTTGTCTCATCTCCTTCACAAGCTGCTCACAAACAGCCAGCCTAGCAGAATAATAGCAACCCCCAATCTCAGCATAAGTAGTCCTACCATCATGACCCTCCCAATCACCAAACATCACTGTCCACTTGCCATTAGGATTCCAAGTCGTGCCCGGATACCAAGCCTCAATCGCCTCATAACTCCAAGCCGAAGGAATCATCAGGACTTCGAAAACGTTATCCAAATACCTCGACTCATAAACACGGTATTCATTTATCTCGGGATATTGCCTGACCTTTCGCATCAGATCCTTCGAAAGAATGTCATCCACGGCCGTAATGCTCCAACGCGTAGGTACCATGCGCCTATTTTCCTCAATGCCGAAGGCTCCAACACTAAAAGCCCTCTGAATCTTGCTAACCATCACACCTTTACCATAAAGCTCACGAACAGCCTCCACCGCCCTCAAATCAGTATCCCCAAACGCCTTCTCAACATGATGATCCCAACGCGTATTGCCAACAGTCAAATCCCGAATCTGTGCGGAAGGCCCAAAAGGCTGAACCTCATCGTCCAAGAAAATGCTCCCTCGCGGCCTATTCCTCAAAACAAGCTCCACATCAACAGGACTCACAGCTAAAGCAAGCTCACGGGTCTTCTCAATAATCTTCCCCGCCTCCTCAAACTTGCTCACATGAACACGATGCTTACCACGAACAAGCATCGAACGAAAACCAACAATCTCATCCATAGACCGTCCAAACCAAAACTCAGGTAAATCATAAACACTCGTATCCTCCTCAACAGGCGGAACAAGCGGCCCAGCATAAACCATCGGATAACCAATCCTGCCGACAAAAACGCCAGGCGGCGACATACCCGTAATGTCCTCACTGTCCATTAGCCGCACACTCTTCAGATAGTGGTTAACCTTAACCATAATCGGACAACGAACCTTGCCACACAAGCTCCTCGAACCCTTACAAAGCACACACTGACTGCTTCTAGAGACATTGGTCGTAACCCTGAGGCTCTGATCAACATCAGCATTCAGACTAGCAAGCAAATCATCTAACCAAGTGCGAGAATACTTCTGAGCCGGAGCCGACTGCGAAAACGTCAACCTCAATCATCCAAAATCATGGTCAGACGTGCTTCTTATCTTTTCTGGAGCAAGACTTGAATCATTCACTCGGCAGAAGCGCGAGTTTTATATCCACTCCAGACGAGCATTACTAGTAGGTGCGTCGCCATGAGCGAAGAAATCAGATTCTACAAGGGAAAACACAAAGTCAAAATCCTAACAAAAAGCCGAGGAAACTGGATAATCGAAACCCTAGAACCATTCGAAGACATAGTAAACGGCGAAAGAGTCAAAGTTAAGGAAAAAGAAAGGCGGATCGTTGCTCCTAATCTTCTTTTCAGAAAGCAAGGCCTGCCTCCACCCTTCAAAGAGCACACTTACGAATTGAAAATGGAAAAGAAGCTGAAGCACCTCATCGAGGAAAAAGGAAAGAAAGCAAAGCCACGCACTGCGAAGAAATCTTAGCAGTGAAGGTGGCGCCCTGGCCGGGATTTGGACCCGGGTCCTGCGGGCGACAGCCGCATATACTAGACCGGACTATACTACCAGGGCTATCAATCAGGCTGAGCGCCACATGGATAGAGAAGAAATGCCTAATTAACTTTGTCCAAGCAGATCATGATCCACGCGCCGACGATATCCTCTTATGGACGCTGGCTCCTGCTCAAATGCCCTTTTTCAGCAAGGTATTCCACAAGCGCTTTCTTCCACTCTCTAACTCGTATACCATGCTTCGCGAGCTTTGCGCTTTTCAATGCTGAGAAGCTGGGTCTGCGAGCCTTCGCTTGCTGCTGGCTTGTTTTTATCGGAGTCAACGTTGCCCCTAGACCTGCGAGTCTCAGTATTTCTTTGGCAAACTGAAACCACGTGCAATACCCTCTGTTTGTCGCGTGGTACACTCCATAGGGCACCCTTGCCTCTATTATGCTACGTATAGTCGCGGCTGCGTCTCTCGTATATGTCGGACTCATCCACATGTCATTCACAACGCTGATAGGCTCGCCTTTCTTGGCTTTCGCTATCATAGTTTCGACAAAGTTGCCTCCCTTGCCACTTGCTCCCGCTAAGCCGAAGAGGCTTGCAACCCTTACTACATAGTGCTTAGGATCCTGCCTCGTGTACAGCTCACCTGCCAGCTTCGAGATCCCATAAGTGTTAATCGGGCTTGGCACATCATCTTCGGCGTAAGGCCTGTGCTTGAACCCGTCAAAAACGTAATCCGTGCTTATGAAAACGCTTGCAGCTCCAACTTCCCCGCATATTCTGGCAACGTTTCTGGCGCCTAAAGCGTTTACAGAGAACGCTTTCAAGGGTTCGTCTTCGCATTGATCGGTCTTGTGGAAGGCTGCAGTGTTTATTATGACGTCAGGACCACAGTCTTTCAATCTCAGACAACTATTGTAATCTGTAACTTCCACGTCCCGATGCGTCAAGCCTATGACTTCGTTCCCGTCATGCAGCACTTTCATCAGGTCTGTGCCAAGCTGCCCATTCGAGCCTATAACCACTATTCTCATAACAATGCTCCGTCAATCTCCACGTTTTTGAGAAAGGCATGCATCTCCAGAAGATGATGATACCACTTGACCGTTATCGTCTTCGGATCATCAGCATTCAGCCTTCCCTCTTTGAGCGCTTGGAACACCTCCTTTGACCCCTCTTTCGGCGTATAGCTTGGCTTATAGCTTAGCGTTTTTTTGATCTTGTCAAAGCTCACTCTGTAGCTCCTCGTGTCTGGCGAGCCATACCATTCATAGTTGAACGGCAAATCAATGGAGCCTGCCACAAGCCTAGCCAAATCAAAGATCCGAACGTTTTGGTCGTTGCAGCCCACATTGAAAATCTGGCCGCTAACCAGTTCCGAATCTGACTCTAAGACCTTGATGAAAGCATTTGACGTGTCTCTCACATGAACAAACGGCCGCCACTGTTTTCCGTCTCGCATGATCGGTATTTTCCCGTTCTTGAAAAACCCCAGAACCATGCCATTAATTGCAAGATCAAACCTCATCCGGGGCGAAAAACCATACACCGTCGCCTGTCTCAGAGCCGTTACACTAAATGCCCTGTCGGCTAGCGGCAAGACCTCCTTCTCAGCTAGGACGTTTGCTTTTGCGTACGTTGTTAACGGGTTCAAGCTGGATTCTTCCGTTAACATTCCTTTTTGAAAACCATAAACGCTGCAGGTGCTGGCCAGAACATACTTCCTCACGCCATGCTTTCTTGCAAGAGCGGCCACTCTCGCTCTTCCCTTATGGTTTATCTCCAGTGTTTTCTGAGGATCAAGTTCACCGCTGGGATCGTTTGAAAGAGATGCTAGATCGACGACCGCATCTACGCCTTTCAGGATCCTCGGCTCGAACCATCGTATATCATCTTTGACCAGAGTGATTCTCTCAGCTATTTCCTTTATCGAGTCATCCCCGAAAAACAGCCTATCCAAGCATGTTACGTCGTAGCCTTTCTCAAGAAGAGCTCTTGATAGAATTGAACCTATGTATCCTGCTCCACCTGTAACTAGAACTCTCATCGGCTTGTCCTTCTACTTATGTGAGGGAGCAAACCAGTCCCACGATCTGCCGACGCGAGGGTCATCCTTTTTGCCGTTTACTTCCGTCGGGACTATTTTCTGGTCGTTCCAAGGTCGCCTAATTTCATCCGGCTCCTTATAATCATAGAGCCTTGTCACAAAGTAGACTGTTAAAGAAGGCTGGCTGCCTACCGTTTTTGTCCCATGCAAATATTCGCCCGGTATCCTCACTAACGTGGGTTTCGCGGCGCTGGCTGTGACCTCCGCCATTTTTCCGGTTTCCTCTTCGTAAGCGCAGATTTTCATGGCCCCTTCCACAACTAGGAAATAGTCCACCTGTCCTCTCAGATGTTTGTGCCATGCTCTGACAATGTTTGGGTAGCTGAAGCTTAGGTTTGCCTGAACTACCTTGTCATCTCCGAATAGTTCCTTCCAGTCTTCTCTCAACGCTTCAGCGAAGAAGCCTCTTTCATCTGGGATGATGTTTATTTCGTAGGTTCTTATTCCCTTAAGCGCGTATTCTTTCATGTGTCTGCCTCAGTTAGCTTCTCTTGCCATTCACTAGAGAATCGCTCAGTTTAAAAAGCCTATTCGATGTTCGTGCTGCTTAGTCTTTCAGACTTCCACTTCTGAGTAATCGCCAATGTGAAGCCTAATCGCCCGGTTCTTGCTGTTCTTCGTTACTCTCGCGTTTTTGCCGACGAGACTTTCTTCGAGTCTCTCCACATCTTTTATCAGGGCGTTTTCCATGATCACACAATACTCTACATTAGAGTTTACGGTCTGCGCGTTGTCGCCGATGCTTGTGTATGGTCCTATGAAAGAATTCTCTATCAACGTGTTCTTGCCTATTGCACAAGGCCCTCTGACTGTGCTGCCCACGATCCTTGCCCCAGTCTCAAGATTGACTCTTCCTTCCACGGTGCTGTTGCTGACTTTTCCCTTAATGTCTCTCTTCACATATTCGTCGAGAATTCTCGCGTTCGCTGACAGTATGTCATCTTTCTTGCCAGTGTCCAACCACCATGTCTTTAGCACTTCAGCTTTGACTCTGAACCCCATGTTAACCATTTCTTGAAGTGCATCGGTGATCTCCAATTCGCCTCTCCATGAAGGCTTGATCCTCTCTATTGCCTTGTGTACCTTATTTGAAAAAAGGTACGTGCCGACTATGGCAAAGCTGCTCAGTAGTTCCTTGGGTTTCTCTACGAGTCGCACCACTCTGCCCTTTCCGTCTAGGACTGCTACTCCGAATCTTGCTGGATCCTTGACCTCTTTCAGTAGGATTAATGCATCCAGTTTTTCATGCTCAAATCTCTTTACCAGATTAGCTATGCCCAAGCCTTGAAGGTTGTCTCCTAGGCACATGACAACATCGTCGTCTTTGAGAAAATCCCTGGCGGTCTTGACGGCGTGGGCTAAGCCAAGTGGCTCCTGATAAATGTAGGTGACCTTGAAATCCCATTCTGAACCGTCTTTGACATATTCTTTGACATAGTTGCCGGTTTCGAGCGTTATTATTAATCCAACATCTGTTATGCCTGTTTCAGCAACCTGGTCAAGAACATAGCCAAGAATGGGCTTGTTCGCGACCGGTATAAGCTGTTTGGCCAATGTAAAAGTCAGGGGCCTCAGCCTGGTGCCTTTCCCCCCGCTCAGGACTAGAGCCTTCAATCCTAACGCCACTGTCAAAACTAAAGGGTCTGCAGTCGCTTTTTAAATGTTCTTGCTGCCTTCTTTCTAAAAGCCTAGACCATTTGAATACGGCTGTTTTAGCTTTCCTCTTTGCGAATATACGGTTCCAGAATCGGATTTACTGCTTTGCGTTTTGTTTTTTTCTTCTCAAATGTGCTGGCTTTGCGTATCTCGCCCAAGTACCAAGACCTTTTCCGGTCATAGTGAACAGCCAGTACAAACCCAGCGGAAGTAAGCAAGAAGCCTATAATTGTCAAGATAGACCCTAGGGCAACAGAAATGCTGAGGTGTTGCTCCGTCAGGAATGAAAAAATGTTCGGTTCTCCGAACCTCATGATTGTCACGATCAATCCGCCTATTGAAATGTTCATGCCCAGAACCACCATTAGAAAAGCCAGGATTTCGTTATGCGCACTTTCGTCTGCTTTTCTATTCAGCCAATCTTCGTAGGACAATGCTTCCACTATCGATGTAGCCTTGTTTAAGGGCGCTCACAAATCATCATGTTGGGCAATTGAGGTAAAGTTTATGGTTTCTCAATAACGATTCAGAATACTGCTGTCGGAAGGAGTGCGAGCTGTCTATTTTCTTTTTCCCTTGGCTTTCTTAGCTACGGTTACGCAGGAGTTCTGGGCTGAATGGCTTATCCTGACATTCGGAAACAAGCCTTCTAGCTCCTTTTGCACTTTCGCCAAGTCCACAGTTCCATAGGTTTTGACATCCAATATGGGCTTATCATTTTCGTAGTTAATTGACACGGTATATGCGGCTCCGATTTCAACTTTCGCGGGTTTAACTACAAAGTCTGTTTCTTCCAGATCGAACACGGGAGAGTTTGCCTCCGCGGAATTCTGTTCATGCTTGGTCTTGCGTTGGGTCAAACTGTTCACTGTTGGGTAACGGTGAGGAAACGTCCATTAAAGTATTGTGAACTAGAAGTATAGAGCAATTGTTTGAATTGAGGATTCGTTTCTCATCACCAATCAATCATTGTTATGCACATGCGTTGAATGTCAAGAACACTCGTTCAGATTCGGCTTGTCAGCATCGAAGATTCGGCCTCAAAGGTCGCATGGACGCTAGAAGAAGTCTGCAAACTGGGGGGAGCAGGGCTCGAATAAGGATATAGTTGTGTCGTATTCCCGACAATTTAGGCCACTATTCGAATATCACTGCTGCTACCAAAATGGTTATAGCTCGTCTGTCATTTCATTCTGATTTCTTTAGGGGATTCTGCTTCTCATGCGGTGTTCGAGGTGCGGAAAGTGTTGTGAAAAAACGGAGATGGAGCTTTCAAACAGGGATGTGGAGAGGCTGGAGAAAACTGGCTATAGCCGAGAAGAGTTCGCAGTCATAGATGGTGGGGTGGTTCGGCTCAGGAACGTTGGCGGATACTGCTATTTCTACGGTCCTGTTGATAGGAGATGCCGAGCCTATGGAGACAGACCGCTAGGATGTTATCTCTATCCTGTTGTGTATCTGATAAATGAATGTGCCATAGTTGATGAACTATGCCCTATGGGGTATACAGTTTCAGCAAAGGAATTGGGAAGAAAAGGCAAAGTTCTTGGCAGACTCCTGAAAAGGATAGATAGTGAGAGAAAGTGAACATTCACTTATGCAGTGGTTCTAGGCCTTCAAACCTTCTTCTGTGCTGTCAGCCGTCAAGCCATCTTTGTCAAGGACTTTCAGTGTGCTGGTTCTCCCCATTTTCAGCTGAAGCTCTCCTCTGAACAAAACGACGCTGGCGTTTTCTATCTGAACAACATCGTTAACCGAGACAGTTTCTATTCGACCGTTCCACAAGGTTAACTTGATAGTGCTAGTCTTGTCTGAGAGTATCGCATTCGCAAACATAACGTAATCGTTGAACCTAGTGAGCGCCATCTTAGGTTCAGAAATCTCTACAATCCTCGCTCTTAGGCCGACTCGTTTCATTCCTACTGCCAAATCCTTAATTTGAAGGCATGTTGGCTCAGAGCCTGTTCCTTCTTTCAGTGGGACATGCTTCGCGTGTCTCACAACATATTCAAATTCCCTGAGCGGGTCGGTCTCCTTGAGAAGATACTCAGGTATCGGAAACTGGGCAACCACTCTGTGATCGGCGGTTATGAGAAAAATCGCAGATTCGCTCTTTTTTCTGCGGCATTCAATTATCAGTTTATTGCAGGTTGATTTTCGACTTTCCCATGCTTCCACAAACTTGTCGAAGAATTCGTCCAAGTCAATTTCATATCTGACAGCAATCACTGCAAGATACTCAAGAAGCCTTGTGTCATAATACGAGTGGAATCTGCCTCGTGGGCGGCCTCGGAATGTCCACCCTCGCTCGGCGCGCGCACGTGCCAGAGTATTAATCTGCGTTCAATCAACTCCTGTTCGCCGTTTAATCTTGCATGTTGCTTCTACGCGGTGAGGTAACCATGGCTTCTCAGCCATTCAGTTTGATTCTTTCTGTATCGCCAGAAGATGTCGCCTCGTTTGTCCGGCTGAAAATCCCAAGGGGAAACCAAAACAACGTCTCCTTCTCTGATCCATACTCGTCTCTTCAGTTTGCCTCGAACTCTGCGCAATCGCTCCTTGTCGTCCTGGCACCTCACAAGGATCCTGTCAAAACCTAACATTCGTATGGAAGTGCCCAGCGTATCGGTCGCAGCTGGTAGGACAATATTTTCTAGGGCTTCTTCATTGATGACCTTTCTTTTACCCAATTCTCCACTTTCCAAATCATTAATTCAGTCAGAAAAAACAAGAGAAAAAGTGAAGCGCACGTAGCGTCGATCTGATTCTTTCTCTCGAAAA
>CAYYXF010000032.1:0-13243 GCA_964475545.1 uncultured Candidatus Bathyarchaeia archaeon
AGAAAAGGTGCCGTATGAACCTGACACTAGGTACCACCTGTTTCCTCCAAAATGGGTGAAGCTTCTTGGACAAACTGTGTTTCATAGACTTTTTTGTAGACGCCGTTTTTTCTGATGAGCTCATCATGTGTGCCGAATTCAGCTACTGAACCGTTTTCTAGAACAAGTATCTTCTCAGCTGTCTTGATCGTTGAAAATCTCTGGGCAATTATGAGAGTCGTCCTTGTCTTGGTTGCTTCTTCGATTGCAGCTTGAATTTCCTGCTCAGTCTTCGCGTCTACAAAGGAAAGAGAATCGTCCATTATCAATATTCTCGGATTGGTTATGAGCGCTCTGGCTATGGTTATTCTCTGTTTTTGCCCTCCGGACAGCGTGACCCCTCTTTCTCCTACCGGCGTGTCATAGCCGCATGGAAGGGATTCAATGAAGTCATGTATCCTAGCCGCCTTGGCAGCTTGCACAATCTCATCCATCGAAGCATTGGGTTTCCCAAAAGCAATGTTCTCCTTGAGCGTTCCGGAAAACAGGAAAACGTCCTGCAACACGACGCCTATCTGCCGCCTGAGGGAGTCAAGTTTGAATTGGCGTATGTCGGTGCCATCTATCTTTATGCTTCCAGTTTGGATGTCATAAAACCTGGGAATCAGGTAGATTACGGAACTCTTTCCAGACCCCGTTGCGCCGAGTATCGCTATTTTTTCCCCGGGTTGCACCGCAAAAGTGATGTTGTCTAGAACAGGTCTGTCTTTTGCATACTCGAAAGTCACGTTTTCCAGTTCAAGCTTCCCTTTTTCTATCTTTATGTCTTTAGCGTCAGGCCTGTCTTCAACGTTTCTTGGTGTGTCTGTTATCTCAAGGACCCTTTCTAGCCCAGCGTAAGCAGCAATCCACGTTCCCAAAGTCGTACTCAAGTCTCTCAGAGGGAAGGTCAATCTCATCATGTATCTGGCGAAAAGAATGATGTCACCAACCGTTAAGATCGAACCTGGAATACTTAGCGAATACCCTGCGTACACGTAGACCAACGCTATTCCAAGCGTGAGTATCGCTGGACCGAGCGGCATGTAGATTGATTGTATTTTGCCCGCGGAGATTGCCGTGTTGACGTATATGTTTTCGACCTCCTTGAATCCATCAACGGCGTCTTTTTCTCGCCGGAATATCCTGATTGTTTTCATTCCAACGATGTTTTGCTGTATGTATGAGGTCAATCTTCCCAAGATTAGCTGCATGTTTCTGAAGAGGGGCATCGTATCTACCCAAAGGCGTGTTGTGAAGTAGAAAATCAGCGGCATTGTGGCCATTGAGATCAAGGTCATGATTGGGCTTATGGGGTAGATTATCACGATGATGATGATTGTGAAGAAGACCGCATTGAGAACCGTGCCGAGCCACGTCCTTAGAAACATGTCAACTAATTGAAGGTCTACTGTGGCTCTTGAGGTGAGATCACCAACGCCCATATAATCGTAGAAGCTGAAGGATTTCCCCTGTAGCGAACGGTAATATTCGGTCCTTACGTCTCGCACGATGTACTGAGACATTACTCCATGCACCAAAATCAGAACAAAGTTTGAAATGGCATAACCTATTCCGGCCAGTATGATTACCAGTAAATAACCCCATAGAAGACTGGTGTTGTTTTCTCCGAGGACTTTGTCTATGATAAGGGTGGTGTACAATGGTTCCAGTGAGAACAGAATGGATCTTACTAGTGCGAGAATGACTATTGCTACGATGAACCAGTAGTATCTCTTGTGATACTTCATCAATCTCTTGAAAGCCGAAAAAGACTGAGTGAAACTCTTTTTCGGCTTAAGCGACTTAGCATAATCTACGAGAGGCTTTGCTATGCTCATTACGGTCTTAGCATAGTGGATACGTCTAAATCAATATAAACACTTTCCAATGGTACTTGATTCTTCAATAAGTCAAGATGAACGGGCGCAGCACGAAGAAGTTACCATGGCAACGACAACTGTTGGCGTGCACTATTTCATAATGAAGCTTCCCCAAAGATATGCCTACTTGCTACGAAAGGTTCGTCAAACATTTCGATAGGGCAAAGACAACTGGCAAGCTTCAACGAACGTTACTCATGAATCTCAAGCTTCTGATCTTAGATGAGACAGCTTCAAGGATCGACCAGCACACCGAGCTAGTTGTAGAAAATGCCCTGAAAAACATCTTAAAGACAGACTGGCTATAATAATAGCCCATAGACTTTCAGCCATACCCCTGTGCGACGAAATCATAGTTGTCGATGGAGACAAAACAGTAGAACAGTGAACTCATTCGGAACTCACGAAAAAAGAAGGGCTCTGCAGTTAATCTACGGGATGCAGTTTGGGAAGAAGGTTTTGCCACTATGCCTGTTGACTCATGACAAGACGTGCAGTAAGTTCTTGGTTGCGGCGCGATTATTTCGGGCTCATTGCCTTTTTATCGCAACTAAACCTTTTTCAGCATCTACCTTGATGAAGTCGCCCGTTTGAATGACTTCGAAGGGATCCTTTTCCAGTCTGTTGACCAATGGGACTTTCACAATGAAGGCGCTGACGATGAGCACTGTTTCCACATCTTTGACTATCATTGCCTTCGGTGCCAAGTTGTGCTGGGCTAGTTTGAAAAGGCCGTCTATCTGAACCACTGAACTGGCCTTTCCTGATGGGAATACGAGGACTTTGTTTGCAAGATTCTCTCCCGACAATTCATGGCTTCTCTCTCTGACTATGCCGGTCTTGGGGTCTGTTAGGTAGAAGCAGATAGGTTCATGAGAAACCAAAGCTTCGCCTTCGCCGTAGCCCCCTATGATCTTGTGACACTTCAGATGGATTTCCATACGCCTAATCACCATTTTCCCCTGATCGCAGCTTCTGTGCAGTCTTGCAGCCTTGCTACTATAACATCTTTGAATCTTCGATAGTAAGCGCATTTGGGTGAGTCTGTCATACCCACTTTATTCTTGTATGCTATCCAACAGGGTTCATCAATGCACGTATCCACCACAACGTGTCCACCCGCTTTCTCTATGATGCCCACATAGCCATTCCTCTCGGCTAGCGTTCTAGTTGTGGCTGATGTGCAGACCCAGAACGATACATCCTTGTGAACATTCTTTCCTTTCAGCAGTCCCGCAACTTGCCCCAATTGCTTGAGTGTGTAGTGCGGACATCCAAGCATAACGAAATCTATCCTACCACTTGTGGTTTGGAGTTCTTCACAGACCTGTTCAAGTTCATGATTTGTCACCGTGATTTTGTCTTCTGGGACATCGCCTTGAAAGGCTTCTTTAGATGTTGCCGCCTCAACAGTGAACCCTGGTATGTAGAACATGGATATTGCGCCTGACGTGTTTGACATCGCGCAGAAGTTTATGAGTTGCTCGGTGTTTGGACGCGTTGATATACCAGCAAGCACTGGAATTCCGTAACCTACACTCTTGCCGACATAATACCCTAGGAGAGTGTAGTCAAACTCGTCCTTCAGGACTGCTTCAACCTTGATCAAACATGTGCCTTTCCGATTTTGCCTGATGTGCAGTCCATACTTGGGAGTTTTGCCAATGACTCCTGCCGCCAGTGCGCTTTGAGCTGCTTCGCGATTCGTCCTTGCACCAATAACCGAATTTACGTAAGGCGTCGCGCTTGATTCGGAAAAGGCGACGGTTTCACCGAAGAGTGGAATATTCTCTGCTATGTAGGGTATGCAACCCCAGCTTAGTATTGCACCTAGCCGCTTGTAGGCTTCCATTACTCTTCGAGCTACTTCGGCCTCATCCTTTGGGATGGAATTAAACATGTTATGGAAATACTCAATGTCATACACTGGGTTCGTGCTTGTTGGGACTTTACATCGAGCGCCTCCATTTGCCAAGAGCTCAACGAAATACATGTCTCCCTCTTGGCCGCTTGAAGCAGCATGCGCACGGGCTATTGGGATCATTTTCTCAGCGTCATATGCGTCTCCAATAGCCACGAGCAATTCCAGTGCTTTTTTCGTTCCCTCTCCATATTCGCCACGAAGAATTCGTTCTTCCTCCTTGGTCAGATACGTTTCAATCAATCCTCCACGTTAGAAAGCCAATATGATGATACGTTAGCAGACATTTTGTGAATGCCCCTCTAGGAATTTAACGACATTGCCGATGCACATATCTGTACATCTCTTAGCCGCCTCAAGAGTGTGGAATCCAACGTGAGGAGAAAGTATCGTGTTGTCAAGTGTGAACAACGGGTTATCCTTAGCGGGAGGCTCTCCTGCGAACACGTCTAGGCCTGCCTGCGATATTTTCCCTGATTTCAATGCGCGGACTAGGGCGTTCTCGTCGATTACTTTGCCTTGAGACGTGTTGATTATGACAGCACCTTTTTTCATAGATTCGATTTCCTTTTTTCCTATCATTCCTTCTGTCTCTGATGTTAAAGTAACGTGTAGAGTCACGAAATCGCTTTCTTTAAGAAGCGTGTAAAGATCGACGTATTTCATCCCAATCTCCTTGGCTCTTTTCGTGTTAGGATATTTGTCGTACGTCAAGATTCGCATGCCAAAAGCTTTTGCTATTTCGGCAACTCGACAACCAATGGATCCTGTGCCAATTATGCCAATGGTCTTTCCCTGCAATTCGATGCCTCCAAAGGGTCTCCAGTCGAAATGACCTTTTCTGACATGCTTGTCTGCTAATGGCAATTTTCTGACCGCTGCCAACAGCAACGCAAAAGCATGCTCAGCAACGGCTTCCATAGCATAGCCAGGAACATGCGTTACAACGATTCCTCTTTCCGCGGCTGCTTTCAGATCTACGTAGTGGCAAGTGGTAGCCCATATAGAAACCATCTTGAGCTTCTTAGAAGAGTCGATGATGTCTCTTGTCAAGTCACTCCAGCCAACGATTACGATGTCAGCAGCCTCTGTTCTCTCTTTCAATTCAGCAGGCGTCTTAGGTGGTTCCTTGAATACTTCGAGTTCACCGAGCGATCGCAGTTTATTGATTTGTTCTTTTTCCAGGTAGACGTGATCAACCACTACTATCTTCATCATGCATCATTTTCTTGAAATGTAAGTTACCACTTAAGTCTTGTGTGAGTCGAGATTCGCTTCTTCTTGACATCTTCAGTTCTTTGGGGTGCAACACTTGTTGAATTCTGATTTTGGCCTAGCGCGCGCTCAAGAGAACAAAAAAAGGGAGTTTAGCGGGCTCTTGACTGGACTCTTGGCTCCATCAATGCCCATAGCCAGTCCACGAACTCCTTTAGGTTCTTCGTTTGTATGTAGATATCTCCTGGACCGGTGATTTGCGTTACTAAGCCTTCTCCGCCAAGAATGGTTTCTTTGAGTCCGCCGAATTTCGTGACCTTGTAGTTGCATGTATCGCTGAACGCTACCAGGTGAAAGTTGTCTACTATCATCGTTTGGCCGGATCTCAAAGTGTGTTTGTCGATTGCTCCGAAGGTGTTTATGAAGAGGATGCCGTTCCCCGTGACCTTTATCATGAACAGTCCCTGGCCGAACAGTCCTTTAGTGAAGCCTTCCCATTTGATGTCCAAATCCACGTTTTCAGTTGATGCTATGTATGCGGTTTTCTGTATTATGTAGCCCTGTCCAGGCTTGACCTCAAGCACTTCTATGTCGCCTACCGGCGCAGCAACGAGTCCCACTTCCCCCTGACCGCTGGCTGCGGTGTAGTCGTTCACCCAAAAGGACTGTCTACCAACGATGGCCAACCCTAAGCTGCCTAGCAGGCTTTTTTCTCTTTTTCTTGTATGAGGTTCGATTGCCGGGTCCATGTAAGTCATTGCTCCAGCTTCTCCAGTGATCGTTTCGCCTTGTTCCAAGTTGACGACTAGCATCGAATATGAGGGTTTGTACTTTATCTCGTATTTCACTTTGCAGTTCCCCAGTCCAGATTGCCTACAGGCAGTATTATTGCTTGCGCTGGAAACGAATTAGTAACGGCAAGCGCGAAAGTGATGGGCTAGTAGACCTGACGTAGCAATTGTGAGCACGTTTTTCGGAATGGCCATTCATAAAACTTTTATAGGTAGGAACATTGTGGATAGGGTATATTGATGAAATAGGGTGCACACATGGAGCCCAGCAAGAAACCATTGAACGTGCTGATCAAGCAACTAAACGCCAGCATCTCGGTTATGCTGAAAAACGGGTGCGAGTATAAAGGCAAAATGATCAAGTGCGACGGACATATGAACATACTTCTGGAAGGAGCAACCGAATGCAAGGAGGAGCAATTGATGACCAACTACGGCAACGTGCTGCTCAGGGGAAACAACGTACTCTACATAATGTTAGAATCCGCTTGAGCAAGTGCAGTTTTGCTTTTTCCAGTCACGTAGTCTAAGGCTTCCTTAACTCTGACTTTCAACATGCGCTTTCTACTGAAATACTGCAGCGTGTTCTTTATGTCTCGCGCCAGAAGTAGTTCAGCATTTGGATGTTCTTTCGTGATGTATTGGGGCCAATCAATTATGAGAATGTGCGCGTCCGGCTTTATGATAATGTTGTATTCGCTCAAGTCCGCATGAATCAGTCCTGCCTTCAAATAGGCTTTTCTGATGTTTCGCAATATTTCCTTAAGAGTTCTCTCTGGCTTCCGTATCGTTCTCAATTCTGCAAGCATTGTTCCCTCGATCATTCCCATTACTATGACATGTCGGTTTTGACTTATTGGCTCAGGAACAGCAACACCACGAGAGTACAGAATCCTTAGAGCGTCGATTTCCTTCTCCGCTGCAAGCCTTGACTGAAAGAGCCACCCTGCATGCTCTTTTGTGTAACCTCTTTTCCGTTGCGTCTGGCGAAAGCTAATCCTGCCTAGTCTTTGAAATTTCACGGCAACTTGTTTGTTCTTCGGGGCTAGTGCGCCGTAAACATCTGCTTCCTTGCCTACTCCCAGGGATTTTCCAAAGGCTTCAAGTACATTCGCTTTTACAAGCGCATTTATCGCTAAGCAGTCGTAACCAGCATAGTTCAATGTGAACCCAGTGTAAGCGCCGCGCCTTTGGTAGATTAAGCCTAGCCTGCTCAGATGGTTTAGAATAAAATCTGTGTCTCTGGCAAGGTCGAATTTCGTAAATTTGGCGATCTGTTCTTTTGGAACAAATTCGTGTCGGCTCATGGCAGTCTCTATTGCTTGAAGCACTCTGAGGTCCTTGTTCTCGAGTTTTCGAAAAACCTGAACCGCAACATCAGCCGAGGACATATCAGTCGCAATAGCGCTTGATTGGGTTATAAGCTTGCTAGAGCTTAGACGTAGATGGTTTTGGCTGCTTTGACCGACTCCTCAACCATGGCCTCGATGTCAAGCTTCCGTTCAGCTTCTCTTACGAGCTCCAAATTAGCCCTAGTTGCGGGTTGACTAGGCGCCGCACTGCAGCCTTTGGCTTTTCGAATTGAAGTTTCATATGTCCCAATTTTTCGGCCCAGTGCTTCAGTTTCCGTCTTGTCAAAACCCAGAAGTGGTCGATGTACAGGATATTTCATGGCAGCTTCGTCCAATACTCTCAGGTTGGTGAGTGTTTGGCTTGCCTGTTCCCCAATTGCTTCGCCAGTGACTACACCGTCAGCTCCTTCAGTTTCCGCTATTCGTTCCGCAACGCGGTACATCATTCGTTTGCACAATATGCAAGTCAGCTTTCTCGGAGCCTCTTTAATGAAGGCTTCAAGGTTCTTGCCATGTGGCACAATGTAGACTTTTCTCGGATAGCCAATTGACCATTCGAAAAGCTGCTTGGCAATGTCTACGGCTTTGTCTGTAGTGGTTTTGTCCGTGAGAGGTGCGTTGTCAAGATGTATTGGGACTGCGGTGCATCCACGTTTCATTGCAAGCCAGCAAGCCACAGGAGAGTCGATGCCACCGCTCAATAGGCACACAACCTTTGATTGTGAAGCGGTTGGGAATCCGCCTGGACCCTGCAAGGTTTCAGTGAACACGTAGGCTTCCGCGTCTCTGACTTCAATGTTTACTGTGAATTGAGGATTGGTCAAATCTACATGGAGCTTCTTTTCTCTTAGGCTTGTCAGGATCTTCTCCCCGGCTTCCTTGCAGATTTCCATGCTCGAATAGAAATGTGTGCCAACTCTTCGGCACCTGACTGCAAAGCTGCTTCCTTCTTTGATCGTGGCTTTCGCGAGCTTGACTGCAGTTTGCACAATTTTGTCGATGTCAGAACTGGTTTCTTTTGCCGGCGAAACTGAAGAGATGCCGAAGACTCGGGTTAATTTGGCGGCAACTTCCGTTGCGTTCTTTGTCTTTATGTAGATTCTGCCGCGTTTTCGCTCGATTTCACTGTAAGAGATGTCATTGTGGTCTAGGACGCTTTTGATATTCTTGAATAACAGTTTCTCGTAGTTGCGTCTTGTCCACTCACTTTTTATGCCTATTTCTCCGCCGAATCGAACGATAACTGAATCAGGGTTCGTGTTCTGATCAGGCTCAATCTGGGTGACTTGGAGAGTTGAAGGGAAAGAGCAGATTTAACGGTTATGCCTTGATGTCTGATGGGGAATAGGCGTGCAGAAGGGATCCAGTTATCAGCAGGGTACGTGTACCATGTTTTCGCAGATGGCTCTGGGGTTTTCGTTCCAGTTCATATCTGATGCGTTCTAAGGCAACGTTAAAAAGGGTTTTCTGAGACGTTCTAGTTCGATGAGAACGAGACAGAGTAGAGGATTATTGACATCTGAAATTGAAATAGTGATGCTTGGGACTGGTGGAGGACGATTTGCCACTATAACCCAAAAGAGACGCACTGCTGGAATTCGAATAGTGAGTGAAGGTTTGAACCTGCATCTTGATCCCGGACCGGGGGCGTTGGTTTATTCGATAAGTGAAGGTTTGAGTCCGGAGAAGCTTGATGCGGTTTTTGTTTCTCATTGTCATCCTGACCATTACACTGATGCTGAAGTCTTGATTGAAGCCATGACGCGGGGCATGACTCAGAAGCGTGGGACATTGGTGGCTGACAAGAGTGTTCTTCGCGGGAGCAGCGTGTGTGGTCCTTCGATTTCGAAGTATCATCAGCGAATGGTCGAACATACGATCGAGGCAGTGCCGAACACGAAGTTTGAGTTGAGCAACATCAGCATTTCCGTCACTGAAGCAAGACACACAGATCCCGATGCTGTGGGCTTCAAGTTCGAAACTGCAGAATTTGGAGGTTTCGCGTATACGAGCGACACTGAATACTTTGAGGGCATAGGCAGGCTCTACGATGGAGTAAGGCTCCTTATATTATGCGTTATGCGGCCATCGGGAAAACCTTGGAAGGGACACATGACGACAGATGATGCAATGAGAATAGTTGAGGAAAGCCGCCCGGAACGGGTAATCCTGACTCATCTTGGAATGCAGATGCTGTTCAAAGGGCCGGAGAAAGAGGCAAAACTAGTCGAAGAAAGAACAGGTGTTCCAACGACTGCTGCCGTTGATGGGATGAGGATATCCTTTGGCGAGGAAATCCATGTGCAAACGAAGCTTGGGAATGCTCAGCAGGGCTTGAGTAGGTTCGTAGGTTCGTCTGAGGTTTGATCTTTCACAGTAGCAGCTCGAATCCATGACAAGGATGGGCTTCCTTCGGTTTGGCGTTTCTCAACTACGGCCTTCGGATCTGTCTCAGGCTTTACGTGCCCGTAGGCTTCGATGAGCGTGGGGTGGTATGAGTGTTCGTGATTTTGGTTTCGGTTTTTTGCCATGTTTGGATTGTTGGCTGGGCAATGATTGGGTGAGCCTGCTTCTTAGTCACTACCTTCCGTGTGGCAATAGTTGCTACTATTCGGGAGTGGCCGCGTTTGGGTGGCGATGTTGAGTGTTCACTTGTTTCAGTTGATCTGGAAGTGCAGGAGCGGCGGGAGAAAGTCACAGTGTCGCTTTGCGCCATGTTGTTTTCTTCTTCGCAGGAACATGCAGTGTTCACAGGTTCAGCATCGCTGTAACTATCCCTAATGCTGCTTTTCCAATGCGTGCCACAACCGAAACCTTCGCAAGTGTTATTTCCTGTTAATCGAAATATACCATTGCGAGGTTGTGAGAGTCTGTGCGGATCGTGCTGAGGATAGGTGGTTCTGTTGTTGCCTCGCCGATTGATCCAAACTTGTTCGCAGGGTATGTTCGATTGCTGCATGACCTGAAGGTGCTGGGAAATGAAGTGGTGGTTGTCGTGGGCGGGGGCAAACTGGCAAGGGATTTCATTGGTTTTGCAAGGGATCTGGGCTTGGCTGAGAAGTCGCAGGATGAGGTTGCAATTTCAGTTTCGAGGCTTTTCGCTCAGCTTTTTGCTGAAAAACTTGGTAGGTTCGGTTGCAAAGCTGTTCCTATAACGATTGAAGACGCTGAAAAATGCCTACGAAGAGGGAAAGTCGTTGTTATGGGAGGTCTGAAACCTGGCATGACGACTGACGCGGTTGCTGCACAGGTCGCTGAAAAAGTAAGGGCTGATTTGCTAGTGAAAGCTACAGATCAAGATGGCATCTACGATAAAGACCCTAGGAAGCATGCTGATGCTGTTAAGCTTGATAATATGAGCTTCAAAGACTTGTCACGCGTGTTTTCTGAAGAAAAACACAGGGCTGGCATTCATCAGATCATCGATCCTGAAGCTGTCAAAATTCTTATGCGTGGTCGGATCCGGGTTGCAGTGGTGAATGGGTTCAAACCTGAAAATGTTATGATGGCTATCAGGGGCAAAAACGTGGGAACTTTGATTAGCTAGATGGAATTTCGTTTTTTGTTTCGATAGGTTTAAATATCGCTGTTGATATCGATAGCGATATCAATGGTGATATGACATGCACAGAGAACATTGGATGAGGCACACTGCAATGGTGCCAAAGGGCTTCATACGTTACCAGGTTCTTGAATCCCTTGGTGAAAAGCCCATGTCAGGTTCTGAAATAATAAACGAAATAGAAAAAAGAACGAATGGCCGGTGGAAGCCGAGCCCAGGTTCGATTTATCCGCTATTGGCTTGGCTACAAGATAACGGCCATATTAAAGAGCTGCCAGCTGGGCAGAGTGGGATGAAACGTTACGAGCTTACTGAAAGCGGCAGGGCTCTGCTTGAGGAGCAGAAGAAAATAATGGCTGAACAGAGGGAAAAGATGAAAGAGTATTCTACGAACCATATGAGATTCAGAAGGGGGCGGTTCTTCGGTCCTCCTTTTCTGGGCGTATTCCTGTCAGGTTTGCCCGACGAAAAACTGGTTGAGGCAAAAAGGACGATGCGCAAGCTTGTGGCTGCCTTCTTCCAGTTGGGGCGCAGCTTAGGTGAGCACGGGTCCGATGAAGCTTTTGATGAAGCGCTGAAACTCTTAAATAGCACTGCTGAAAAGCTTGAGGAGATAAATCAGAAACTGAAGGG
Source organism: uncultured Candidatus Bathyarchaeia archaeon (assembly GCA_964475545.1). Classification (GTDB taxonomy): domain Archaea; phylum Thermoproteota; class Bathyarchaeia; order Bathyarchaeales; family Bathycorpusculaceae; genus DASPTR01. Next base: position 11,376 of record CAYYXF010000032.1, read on the forward strand.
TGAGAAAGATGAGTGAAGAGATCATTAAGGCTGAAGGGCTGACCAAGATTTTTAACCACAACCTGGTTGCGGTTGATCACGTTAACTTCGAGGTTAAGAGAGGCGAAATATACGGTTTCTTAGGACCTAATGGCGCTGGAAAAACCACGACAATCAACATGTTGATTACTATCTTGAAGCCTACAGAGGGCAAAGCCTCTGTCTTGGGCTTCGACATTGCAAAGCAAAACTATAACGTTAGAAACGTAATCGGCGTCGTGCCACAAGAATACACCGCTGATGAGGACTTGACGGGTTTAGAGAATATCCTCTTATGCTCTGATATGTACGGAATTCCGCGCCGTGTTGCAAGAGAGCGTGCTATGGATCTGCTAAAGCTTGTCGAGTTAACCGACTTCAAGGATAAGAGGGTTCAAACCTTTTCTGGTGGAATGCGCCGCAGACTTGAACTTGCATGTGGGTTGATCAATAGACCAAAAATACTATTCTTGGATGAGCCTACTCTGGGCTTAGATGTTCAAACGAGGACCGCAACTTGGAACTACATTAGAAAGCTGAAGCAAGAATATGGCATGACGCTTTTCATGACTACGCACTATCTTGAAGAGGCCGATTCGCTTTGCGACCGTGTTGCAATAATCGATCATGGAAAAATAGTCGTGGTCGGCAAGCCCGAAGATCTAAAGCACAGCTTAGGCGGCGACATCATAACTATAGGCATTAAGGAGGATGTTGACGTGAGCGAGCTTATCAGCAAAGTTGAGAATGTTAAAGAAGTTAAGAAGGAAAATGGCTCATACAGAATCAAAGCCGAATATGGAGAAGTAACGGCTCCCTTCATAATTGAAACCCTGAGGAAGAAGGGGTACACGGTGGCAAAACTTTCGCTCACAGAACCCACATTGAACGAGGTCTACCTAGAATACACAGGTAAGTCTATGCGTGATGCAGAGGAGTCTAGAGAAGCCTTTGCTGCGCAAAGAATGACTATGAGGAGGGCCCGGCAATGAGCGAAAACAACGGCAATTCCAAAAACAAACTACACGGCCTCTGGGCCTTGACAAACAGAGAGCTTAAGAAATGGTACAAAGCTCCTGTAATATTCATACTCTCCATAATTCAGCCAATTATCTGGATGGGTCTGCTAGGAAAAGCAATGAACATAAGTTCCCTCTTCACAGGATCATCTTTCACGTCATCACTAATGGCATCTGGTGTCGGCACGCAACTCACGAATAGTTTGCAGGCGTTTGGCATGCCTCCAGGGAGCATTCCTGGGTTCTTAGCAACCCTTCCCACCTTGTTTCAAGGCCTGGGAAATTCCGTTTTGACAAGCACTTTCCATACGACTGACTATTTCTCTTTTATGGCTGTGGGTATGATCGCCTTCACAGCCCTCTTTACAACAGCGTTCAGCGGCATGTCAGTGGTCTGGGATAGACGCCTAGGCTTCCTGAACAAGGCTCTCAGCACGCCTGTGTCCAGAGGGGTAATAATATTCTCCAAGGTTCTTTCTGCAACTTTGCGATCGATGTTCCAAGCAGGCATAATAATACTCATCGCCATTGCATTCGGTCTCCAGTTTGGGGCTAGCTTCAACCCACTCTACGTACTCGGCGTATTCGGGATCATGTTCCTAATTTGCGTGGGCTTGTCCTCAATGTTCATCGCCATCACCATAAGATCAACAAGAATAGAGACCCCAATGGCTGTCATGAACCTAATAACCCTGCCATTGATGTTTGCCAGCAACGCCTTCTTCCCAACTAGCATCATGCCTTCCTGGCTTCAAACAGTGGCGCAGTATAACCCTATGACATACACTACAGATGCGGTGAGACAGCTCTTAATATATAGCACAACCGACT
>CAYYXF010000033.1:0-9559 GCA_964475545.1 uncultured Candidatus Bathyarchaeia archaeon
GATTTGATGCCGCTGACTTCTGCGTAGATTGGCGTCGTCTGGTCGAAGGTGACTATCGCGCAGGTCCAAGTTAAGTAGAGTAGTTGCGCATGGAAGTCTTGAGTTTGATACTGTCTGACCGGATCTAACTCGATGACTTTGTCACTTGAGCCTACGTTGAGGCCTCCTGTTTTGGCTGTTTGATTGTCGAAGCAGTACATTTGGAAGTTCGTGTAGTTGCTGAACATTATTCCAGTTCCTGTTGTCGGGTTTAGACCAGACGTGTTGGCTATTTGGCTCCAGTGATGCGCCCAGCTTGGTCCAGTGTAATTGTAGAATAGCCCGGTGTTGCTTGAAACTTGAGTTCCGTTCTCTGTCAGCGGATAGCGGTTCACTCTTGTCAGCCCCGTTGCATTAACATTAACGATGCATAGATCTGTCAGTTTTCTTGTGGGCTGCGAGGAGCTTAAGAATATCATGCTTGAAGTGTACGTGAAATATGTTGCGTCTGCTGGCAATGTTATTATTATGTGAGCGTAGAAGTCTGGACAGCCAGGTGCCCCCCCATTTCGCCATTCTGGTTCCGTGTGCACTATATCACGGACTATGCCATTAGCTATTACGTAAGTCACGTCTGACCCATAATAATCTGACTGGCTATTTACTCGCATAAATTGGGTTGTGCTGTTCATTTTTCCGATTGTTGATGTTACCGTAAGAACACTGCTTAATCTTGCTATTGTGAGATTTAGCAAGCCGTTGCTTAGAAAGCCGCTAGGCACATTATCCTTTCTGAAGGGTGACGTACTCGGATTGTAAATGGAGAAGCTTGTTTGATTTGCCTTGTCGCTTCCATCCCACCATATTGTAACCTTGGACACGTTCGGAGACACTAGGAAAACAATCATGTTTCTGGAGTTGAAGAGACTTGCATTGCTGGTCAAGGCCAGGGGGACTTGATATCCTGAGCCCCAGTCCTCGAGTTGGAAGGGTACCTGTTGGTTTACTCCGTTTAATGTTTGATTTACTCGAAAAGCTTTGACTGGAATTGGAGGGATTGCGAGCGTACGGTTGCCTAGAGCTAGCTGCAAAGGTTGCCCAAGCCACTGCGCTGTGCCATTTTGCAGCAACTCAACGACTATTGTGGTGTTTCGTGTTGAAGCATATATTGGGTCCCATGCTGGTGTAAGCGTGTATTGATTGATTGATGAGGCGACGACTTTTATTCCCCTATAGTCTTGGACCTCGATCACATAGGATTTTGGGTCTATTCCTTGAGGAATGTCAACTGAGTATGTGCTGTTTTCGAATGCTGGCTCAGTGCCAGGGTTTACCCGAGCCCATGTTAATTCCGTCGTGAAGTTGAAAAACATGAAGTTTTGTGAACGTAAGCTCAGTGAAGGTCCATTGTCATCTTCAGTCACATTTAAGCGTGCTTCATTACCTGTCGCGTTTCTAATCACTTGAACACCCAATTTACATGTGGGTTTATAAGTAATGCCTGAGATCCCAAGTCTGGTTAGGTTGTAGGTTACGGTCATCTGTCCAGAGCTATAACTTTCATTGCTATACCAGTAGGTGCCTACTTGCAATGGTGGGATTAGGCTTATTGAAGTGCCCCATTCTGGATGCATACCTGCAACTTGTCCGATTCCTTCGTAAGCATAGCTCAATGTGCGGGCATAAGCATCCGTCGTGTTTCCTGTGACTTCGAGCACTGAACCATAATAGCCAACGATGAATCCCAGAATCTGTTTTATAGCGAAATTTGTCTCATCCACAGCGCTGAACGTTTGCGGTTGATCTGCAATGGGATTTTCTCGTATCATTGAATAGGTGACTATGAACGTTGTTATGAGAATTGCTGAGACTAGCATAGCCGCGATGATTGAATATTGCCCTCTTTTGCTCAACTGCTATACTCCTCCTACATTTCCGAGTTGTAGTACTACGAGTTTCGATGTTCCGGCGACCGTGAACTGAGACTGGAGCAATTGCGGGTGATAGTCGCACAGGATCCCAAGCGCAGTAAGTCTGATGTCTGGTGTTCGTGCCATTCCAAGAGTCAATAGACCGCCTGAGAACACGTTTCTATAGACTGCTCCAGCAAGCCATCCGCCGTTGGGATCAAAGATGTAAGTGTTAACGTTGAGGTGGTAAGTGCCAGTTATTGACGAAGATAAGGCTCGGGTGGCCGTTTGATTGGGAGAAGGATAGATGCCGTAAGTATTACAGGAGTTCGAGGCGTTCTGTGAGAGGGACACGTACAAGAGGCTCATTGACTGTATAAGGCTGGTTTCATTTTTTTGGAACTCTTGGCCGTCTAGGCCTTGCAGAAAGGCAGTAATTCCACCTTGATATGTCTTCATCATTCCGTAAATGCCGTAAGTGTTTTGGCCGTTTGCAAAGAATTGCTTGTTGCTAACGTAGTATAGTGGGTAGCCTACGATGCTGGCCCATGTCCAGTTGTACTGGCGGGTCCTGTTGCCTAGGGTGTAGCAGTATTTTGTATAAGGATAATTGGGATTGATTGTGGCGTCATAGCCTTCGTTTCCCCTTGACTGATTTTGACAGTACTCTGTTGGTATTGGTACGCATTCTCCGAAGGTGTTTATCACAATTGCGTTCTGCATTCTTTCATTTGCTAATCGCGAGCCGTCAAGTAGTTGCCCGAGTTGCGCTGTGGTGTTTACCATTATTATTGAACTTGGGTCAAAGTACGGATTGAGTAGGCTGTAAAGGTCACCTGCCAGGTCTTGAGCGGTGTATCCTGTGATCCACCACCCGTTGGCATCGTTGCAATTCAGAATGTATAGCGTGTTGTTGATTTTCTGCGGGGTAACTTTGAAAGTCGCGTTGGAGGATGTGACGAGGTAAGAGGATACTAGGGAAGTCACACCTATGTTTTCAGCGTTGGACATCGTGTGGTTTAGTCTGTAAAGTGCATTACTGCCGGTCTGCGTATCGTAGACTGTAAGATTGTAAACGATGTTCGCAGGCAGGCAGGCTGAGAGTGCTATCTGCAACTGTGTCCACGCAGGGTCAGTCTGATTCTTGAAGACTGTGTCGCTTAAGCTGTGGTCTGCGTCTAAGGTTTGAAGTGTAGTCAAAGCTAGTTTTCTGAGATTCAACGGTGAGACTGTTCGAGGTGGAGGCAAGATTGCGAAATATGAAGCCGTGAGGAAGGCGCCGAGCATAATGACAATGACGAGCAGGATTTCGATAGTTCGCATCATGTCATTTTGCCACCTGATATCCTTGCAGACTCCACAATAGTAGTTTGGCCTGATAGGTGGTGTCGCACACGATAACTTGACGGATGTCCGCTGCGACCCACTCTTGTGCGGAGCTCGATGGATTCACACCTGTGGTAGCTGAGAATCCGATTGAGCCGATTCCCCAGGGCATGACTGCAAGGCCGAAACCGCTGCCTTTGCAGTAAGCTACGAGGAGAAAGCCCGGCGTAGATCGGGCTTCGGGAGGGATCTGCAGTGTCTGGTTGGGCTGTCCTCCGCCAGCGTTCACGATTCCTGTTACGTTTGAAATGCGGGATGTTGGCAGGAAGTTGTCAGGCAAACTGTAGAATGTCGAGTTGAAGTGCAAGACACCATTGCTATCATTAGGATCTTTTTCGAAGTTGTGGGCAAGCAAGACTCTTCCGTCCCCGAAGCTATCGACGATGGGGACAACGTTGCCGGTGTTTTGTATGTAGAGGTTTCGTGATTTGTAGCCTATTCCTGAGATCCCGCTAATAGAAGCCTTGACAATGAAGGTGTAGGCCGTTGCATTGTTGTCAATGCTGAGGTCGGAGAACACTTTTGTCGCTGTGCCTGAGGAATCCGTTTGAAGAGTGCCATTGTTGAAGTTTATGCTTGGCACGTTCTCCGGGCTTGTTGAGTTGGTCCAAAACATTAGGTAACTGAGACTTGCATTACCGAGGGGAGAACTCTTTCCACTGACTTGAATGCTTAAAGTCAACGGATTTGCATTAGCTTCGTCGACGGTCACGGCGAGTGTGGGACTGATCTCTAGGTACATTCCGAATGTTCCATTTATGCCTAACAGTTTTGTCACAGTTGAATAGTTGACGCAATCGTTTTGCGGCATAAGCAAGTAGCCGCCGTCTTGTCCCCATGACACGTTGCTGTACCACTTTCCTGTTCCAGCGTAGAAGACTTGGTCAGAGTGAAGCAGCCTCATGAGAGAAAATGGGTCCAGCCTATATGCCGTAGATTCTGGGTCCTGTAAACCGAAGCCTGTTATGGTGCAGTTGCTCGTTCCCCAGTAAAGAGTATCGTTTGATGGGCTGCCCGGATTTAGCAGCATGTTATCAAGCAGGTCGCTGCATTTTGTTGCTAAGTACTTGTGTTGTTGGTATAGGATTGCTGTTTGAATGGTCTGGTTGTAGAAACCTATGAAGACTAGAAGAGCTGCTAAGAACACCGTCAAAGAGACAATGTGATCTATTGTTGCGCCTGCCATTCAACGTCACCCTTAACTCATGAACGATATGCTTATGGTTCCATTCGCCAGCTTCACTGCTGTTATTCCAGCGTTGCTAGAGGAGCTTAGGAAGGTTGACGATTGCCACAGCACGTTCTGGCCAAGAAGCACTTGTGAGGTTACTTTGATCTGCGTAGTCACAAGTCTGAGCGAAAGTTCCAAAAGTTTGCTCGAGCTTCCTGTTGGGTCCAGAGATGCGTCCAACACTGGTTTCAGCGTTGCATTCGCGGTAAAGGGCATCGTCTCGATGAGCAATGGAAGGTCTGACTTTTGGGTAATGACGCCGCTGACTGTGTTGTGGTTCAGGAGAAAGTATGCTTGCTGTATTGTGCTTCCCAGGTGACTTGCAGCTTCCAGCAGAGCGACTGTTCTTCTGGAGTCCGCCCAGATGCTCATCATCCAGTTTGCAGTCAAAGGGAAGAGGAATATCTGCAGGATCAACATGGGCAGCAAGATTGTGTACTCAATTGTTACGTGTGGCACTTCTGAACCTCCGTCGCGGCTAGCCGTAGAGTCCTAGCGACACGGTCACCTCACCTGTGAAAAACTCGACGATTGAACCAGGAAATACACCTGTGGCTTCTGTTAGACTGCTGAACTTGAAGAAATCTGAACCGAAACCCAAGGTCTGGTTTGGAAAGCTTACACGTAAAACAACGGAGTTTGCCCCTTTGGTATCTCGAATTACATTTGTTCCAGTTAACGTTACAGATTGGGAGTTGCCTAGCTGGCTTCCCGCTGCAAGTATTGGTAGGTAGAACTTTGTGTAACGGGTCTGTGTGGCTGCGCCCGTTGATAATGTTGAGTTCATTACTCTTACGCATGGTGCGACGACTATCCTCACGTAAAGTCCATCGATCATCGGCAATTTCTCAATCACAAAAACGCGTGCTACGAGCGCTGAAGTGCCCGATTGCAAAAAGGAACTGCCTGAAGTGGGGATTATCTGCTGGTAGTGACCGTTTGCAATATTGTAGCTGTTGATAGGCATGTTAAAAAGCAAGATCCGAGTGAGGTAGCTGAAGCTGGGTGAAGGACTGCCATCCAGATAGACGCTGTAGTTCAGAAATACAGGATACAAGCTTACGTATCCAAACCTGCTTGCGAAACGGGTTGTCTGTGTCTGCCCGTTTATCCACGCCACATAGTCTATTTGAAGCCCAATAGTCTGCATGAATTGCTCCATAGCGCCAAACTCGTTTTCCGCTATTCGCGCATTCAAGTAGTTGTTTGCAAAGACCACGACTACCAGAAGCATGATTACAATGGTGCCCGTCAACAGGACTGTTGAAAGCGCTGGGCTGACTGCTCTTTCTCCTTTTTTCGGCTTTGTCGATGCAACTCTGCCATGCTTCATTCTTTATCTCTCACCCCATGCTAAAGAACATGGGCACTAGCTTGGCAGCGACCACCGAAATTACCACTAGAATTGCTGCGTGCTTAAACCCGGAGGAAATGGACTCCTCGCTTATCTTTCCGGCCACGATGCCTATCAAGTAACTGTGGAAAATACATGATGTTATGAACAAGGCTCTCACCGTGGTGAAGTCTCGAGGAGGGCCTGTTTGAGTAATGCCCAAAGTTCCGGTGGTAAATCCAAGCATCATCGTTGTTGTGGCCACGAGGAGAAGAGCTGCGAAATATGGCATCATTATGTATGGTCGAACCGTCATTTTCTTTTCTCTCTCAACTTCTTGCGTCAAATTGCTGAATCTGGCCAGAGACTCAATCATCGCTATTGTACCGCCGCCGACATCAACCGTCTCAACGAGGAGAAACATGATAATCTGCGTCATCCAGCTGCGCGTTCTTTTGACAAAGTCCATAACAACTTTTTTAAGAGGCAACCCCCAGGTGATCTCTGAGTTTATCTTTTTCAGCTCCTTGCTAAATTCGCCGTATTCACGCCTGGCCAAGCTTTCGATGCACTTCTCAGGGGATAAGCCTGTTTTTCTAACCTCCGTTAAGTCTCTAAGAAAGCTGTTTGTTCCTCGTTCGATGCTTCCTTTTTTGGTTGACAGTTTGCCGTGGATTACTGCCGCTGGTGCTACAGTAATGAACAAGGCTATGGAAACAAGTATTGGAAGATCTATAATTGTGTTCATGAAGCCTGTGAAGTAGAAGAACGCAAATAGTGCTAGTGCGATGGCACTGCAGAGTCCGAATATTTTGTAGGGGCGCATTTCGGTGATGGGTGTTTTGGGTTGCATGCTGTGGGCTAGATAGATGAAAACCATCGAAAGCATTGGGCTGAAAACGTACGTGTAGAGAAGTATGCCTGAGATGGAGCTGCCGCCTCCGGCTGCGCTGATGTTTTCTACGCTGAACATGATGTAGAAGCAGAGGGACATCATCACATTTACTATGATGAATGATTCTAGAAGCATTCCAAGTCTTTCTGCGGCGGCTTTGACGCGTAACGATCTCATTCTAAAAATTTCTTCTGCCTTCCTTTCAAGGAAGTGGCCGATGTCCCCTCCGATTACGACCGTAGACGCATACCCTGATAGGAAGTCCTTGTAAATCTCAAGGGGATTTCTTCTTGCCGCGTTCTGAATGGCGGTCAATGGGTCGAAGCCAAAAATCTCAACGTCCTTGATTATCTCTCTTGCCTCGTTCCTCATAACAGGCATCAGTTGCACTTCTCCCAGCCGTTTGAAGCTCGTGTAGGGTGCTATTCCTCCTGAGGCCATGACGCTGACGTAGGCTGCTGCAAATGGCATCTCTCTTTCTAGGTTGCTGGCTCTTTCGCCAGCTTGAGAGATGGGCACCAGCATGAACCCAATCATTACGAATATGGGTAAGGGTATAAGGAAGGCCAGCGGGTAGAAACCGGTGAAGTAGACTATTGCTATGGCTATTATTGGCACCGGAAGCGTTAATGCTGTGACAAGAAACATTAATGAAACGTATGTCTCTGGGTATATCTTGATCTTTGCTCTTTCCAAGTAATCTTTGAACTCGACCACGTGTTTTAGAAAGGTGGGGGCAAATCCTCCGAAAAGGCGAAAAGACCAGGCCTCAAACGTTTCTAACAGCGGCAACTATTTTTGCCTCCTCTCCGGCGAGAACTTGCTCATAGACTTGTTTTGGTCTTGCGTAGTATTCTGCGATAATTGCGGCAACGTCCTTGTAGCTTCTGATGTTTCGTTCTTTCATCCATTGTAGCATGTTTTTCCTTTTTTCAATTTCTGTTAGGAGATCCTTCTTGTTTACGCCTGCCCGCTCGGTGATCGAGGCCAGCATTACGCTTTTTTCCAACAAGGGCTGGTAATCATCTTTTAGAGGATTCCACTTGAACGTACATCTGTAGTCTTCATAATCTGCGATTTCGTTCACGTTGATGACTCGACGGTAGGCTCTTCTTTCGCCATCTTTTACCAAGTGGACTCTTCGAATTGATAGGATCACGTTCATCAGTGGCATGTAGGCGGGTGAAATGTCCATTGGCTTTTGTGTTAGACGTTTCACCGCCGAGTCCAGATTCTCAGCGTGCATCGTACACATGCCTCCGTGGCCTGTGGCCAATGCTTGGAACAGAGCATAAGCTTCTTGGCCTCTTACCTCGCCCACTATCAGTATGTCGGGTCGATGTCTCATCGAGGTTTTCACAAGGTCAAAAAGCGTAACTTCGCCTATGCTGCTTCCGCCGAGGCCGTAGCTCTGTCTGGCGATCAGCGAAACCCAGTTTTCTTGAGGAAGGTTGAGTTCTGCTGTCTCTTCTATTGTGACCAGTTTGCTGCCAGGCTTGATTAGGCACGCCAAGGCGTTTAGGGCCGTAGTCTTGCCTGCAGCCGTACCTCCAAGAACCATTATTGAAGCGCTGTTTTCGAGGCATACCCAGAAATATGCTGCCATTTCTTCTGAGAACGTGCCGATCTTTATCAGGTCAATTATCGAGAAGGGATCTTCCCTGAATTTTCTAATGGTGAATGCCGTGCCGAACGGTGTTACTTCTCTTCTGTAGCAGACTGCCAACCTGTGTTTGCCCGGCAATGAAGCGTCTACTATTGGGAAGGCGGAACTCACATGTTTTCCTGACATGTGAACCAGCTTGACGACTATGTTGTCGAGTTCCTCGTCGCTTTCGAAGCGAACGTTTGTTTCGATGCTCTCGTAGTTTCTGTGCCAGATGTAGACTGGCTTGTTGACTCCGTCGCATGAAATGTCTTCGATGTTTGGGTCTCTCATGAAGGGATCAATCCGCGCGAAGCCTACGAGGTCTCTCTCTGCATGATAGAGTATCTTGTACCATGAGACGTCTGGCAACCATCCTAGGCTTATGCGGTATTTGTCGATGATTTTCTTGGCCTGCTCTGCGAAAAACTTTCTCGGATCACCTATTTCCTCTTTTGGTGATTCTATTTCGGCAAGAAGTATTTCCAGTACGCGGTTGTACACGCCTCTTTCTAGGACGTCGAGTTGAAGTTCGTCAAGTATGTATTTGTATTCGCCTGTCTTGGGGTTTTGAGCTATTGCTGCATGCGCAAAAGGTTCATACAGCGGGTATTTTTCGGCGATTTTGTAGCCTCGGGGCAGCGGCTTTGGCGGGGCAGGCGGTATGGCTGTTTTTTTCGCTTTCTTGACGTTCAGCTTCACTTGTATCTTCTTTAGCTTTGCTAGTGCTCCTTTGAGGGGCAGGTTTCTCATCGAGTTTCTCCTGTTACTATTATTGGTTTCGGGAGTTTATTAAATATTACGTCTTGCTACACGAGTCACTCCCATTCCTCTTCACCGAAGGAGACCAAGATCACCTTCATCTTGATCAGGACGACTACTATGATCACTATGAGCACCGGTATCAAAATCATAAGCAAAGTGATGAGCGGAAATTCGCCCCCTGTCTGCTGGGGAGTGCTTGGAACAACGTCTAGTTTGAGCTGATCTTCGGCGTTTGCGTAGCCATTTTTGCTGGCGGCAGATGAGATCGTTGCTACTAGTGGCTGGGTTGTGTTGGGTGCAGTGAAGATGAATCGACACATGCCTGTCGCGTCAGTCATACTGTTTTGCAGGTCAAAGGTCCCAAAGTTGGATGATGCACTGACAGAGGCGTTCGCAACTGGGTTCCCTCTGGATG
>CAYYXF010000033.1:9659-13213 GCA_964475545.1 uncultured Candidatus Bathyarchaeia archaeon
CCAAAGTTGGATGATGCACTGACAGAGGCGTTCGCAACTGGGTTCCCTCTGGATGTGACAAATGCTGTTATTATCGCAGTTTCTCCGGATGAGAGGGGTTGTGTGTTTGATTCTGTTCTAATGGCAAGGGCTCCCTGCTCAACCCCGATTATTGTTTGATTGTGCTCGCTAACGTACCCTGTTTTCTCTGCGAAGGCTGAGATGCTCACGTTTATGGGCGTGTTAGTTGGAGGTGCTTGAAAGACAAATGCCGCGTTACCTTTAGCGTCAGTCTGCACTGTGGCGTTGAGGAAGATGCCTCCACTGTCTGACGTTAATGTAACATTTGCCTCAGAGAGGGGGCTCATGTCATACGAATAGACAACGTGGACGCTGACGCTCACATCTGCCTCAGAAACTGTGGCGTTCGGTTGAGCATTTACCTCGACAATGAGTGTTTTTGGCATCACAACGAGGGTTGCTTGTGTTTGATCGCTCACGTAGCCTGCCTTGTTTGCGGTTACGGTAAAGGCAACGGTCAGATTCTGTGGAGTTGTTACTCTGGGGGCGGTGTAATTGAATCGGGCCACGCCGTTTGGATCAGTTGTCACTGTTGCGTTGGAGAAGCTTCCATCTGAGTCTGACGAAATGGTCACTGTGGCGTCAGGTATTGGGTTTAAGTTGAATGTGACGCTTGCGATCACGGCTGTCGCGTTTTCGGATATGGTCAGCTCAGGTTCGACACTCACTTGTAGATTTAGCTCTTTTGGTATGATAGGAATGGTTGTCTGGCCATAAAAGTCAGCAAAGCCCTGCTTCTGGACCCTGAAGCGGATTGTGGCGTCAAGTTGACTGAGTGCTTGCGGCGCAACAAAGACAAAGCTTACGTTGCCGAATAAGTCGGTCATGATCGAGTTTGGCGACAAGCTGCCCATGTCAGTCTCTAGTGTTACCAGAGCTTCTGTGATTGGCTGTTCATGAGCGTCGGCCACGCTTATAGTGAGAGTGGCATTTTCCTCTGACAGGATGCTTTCAGGTTTGTCTATGACTTGAGCTTCAAGTGGCGGGAACACCTTTACATATTTGTAGTCGGACCCGTCTGCATAGGTATCTTTGCTGGCTCTTGCAATTATCCTTACGTCGGTCATGTCAGTGACATTTGGAGCTGTGAATGTTGTCGTGAAATATCCTGCCGAGTCAGTTTGACCATATGCGGGTGAGAAGCTTCCGCCTCTGACTGCATACAGCACAATGTTAGCGCTACCTACGGGGCCCCTTTCGTCTGAGACGTATATTGTTGCCGAAACGTTCTCGTTACAGTTTACAGTTGCGTTGCTGAGCGTAAGTGCCACTGCTAGAGACGTCAAGTTCTCGACGTTTATCGTCACTTTCATATTGTTTTGGCTGATTTCGTTGAAGTCATCTCTAACCGTCAGCCTTGCATCATGAGGTCCAATGGATGTGTAGTTGTGAGTGAAAAGTGAGAGTGTTGTCCAATCACTGCTGGACTCGTCTCCAAAATCGTAGTAGTATTGGTCGACGCTGCCTTCATCTTGCGAGTTCGTGCCCACGAATGTCACGTTCTGATTTAGCGAGACTACAAGCTTGTCAGCCCAGAGACTTGCAGTGGGTAATTCGTTGGCATGATCTATTGATGCTCTCAGAAAGAAGATGAAGTTCAAATTTGCTCCGTTGCCGCCGACTGGGTTCCCCTTTCCGTAAGGGTTCAACATTTTGTGGTTAGGTCCGCTTATGTCCCCCCAGTAGTTGTATGTGGCATCGATGTTGGCGGCAGGGGAGGCATCCATGCCCATTTCGTTGTCGCGGATGTCGTTGAAATGTGCTTCGTGGCTGATTCCGGTTCCGTAGAATATTCCGACGGTGTTGTTCAAGATATAGTTGTGATATATGATTGTGCTCGTGTTGGTTGACACGAAGAACCCGTAGTTGTTGCCCCAAAAAATGTTGTTGAGAATCGAAGTGTGGTCGTAGACTTCGGCTTCGAGTGACATGCCGTGCGTGTTATTGGAAAAGTAGTTTTGGTGTATGTCTATTTCCGAAGTGGAGTTTCCGGCCAGCGTGATGCCGTCAGCGTTTGAGGTTATGTTGTTATTGTGGACCGAGACGTGGTTGGTTCCTTCGATGTGGATGCCGCTTTTAGTATTATTGTCGATATTGGTGTTGCTGACTTCGGCATTTCCATCAGCTATTGTGATGCCATTTTCTGAGTTGAATGCAACCAGACTCTTTTCTATGATGAAGCTACCATTTTCTAGTGTCAGCCCGTTCGTTCCATATTCTACTGTGCAATTGCTGAGCAAGACAGATGATTCTGTGGTGCCAAGCTCTATAGTCGCCCAATCTCCTGGCTGAGGATCAAGACTGTTTGAAGTGAATTTGATGTCTGCGGATTCCGTGCCTTTTGCAACGAGGCTGCCTAGTACGATTATCGAAAAGTTGCCTCCGAATCTGACCTCAACGGCAGGTTCGATTGTTAAGGTTACATGGGGGTAGATTGTGATGTCGTTTGAGACGACGAATGGGCTGTCGACCAGCGTCCAAACAGTGTCTTTATCGATTGGGCCTTCTACGTACGTTGCTCTTGCCTCTCGTATCGGTATCTTGAAAGAGAAGAACGAACCGATCATGACTAGGGCTAGCAAGATAACTAGTGGTTTGAATGGTTTATTCATGATTATGCGTCCTAACGCTGTGTGGTCGTGAATAAACGTCTGCCATGTTTCTGCTTAAGCATTATGAATTCGGAATAAGGCTTCCAGATCAATAGTGCAAGCCTGTTCTGATTTTCCTGCAAGTAAGGGATTTAACGGGGCAGGAATATTATGCTGAGGTTGATGTTTGCGGAGGAAAATGGTTGAAGAGCTTTACGGCTGTTGCCTTGGAGCATTTCCCCTTGGCTAAGGCGGGTGATGATGTGGCAAAGATGATTGTCGACGTTGCCTTGGAGAACGATCTTAGGTTTGAGGATGGCGACGTAGTGGTCGTTGCGCAGAAGATTTTTTCTAAGGCTGAAAGTAGAGTGATGAAGCTTGGAGAGGTCGTGTCTTCGAGAAGAGCGGAGAGACTTGCAGAAGCTGTTGGCAAAGGCGCCAAGTTCGTTGAGCTAGTTCTGAGAGAAACAAGAAGAGTGGTGAAGGTTTCTCGTGAAATACTATTGGTTGAGGATAAGCGTGGTTTGGTCTGTATTAATGCTGGGATTGACAAGTCGAACGTGGATGGTAGAGACAGTTTTGCTCTTTTGCCTGAGGACCCGGATGGATCGGCTGAGAAGTGTCGTTTGAGGATTAAGGAGTTGACGGGGAAGAGTGTTGCTGTGATTGTGAGTGACACTTATAGTCGTCCTTTTAGGCGGGCTCAGGTGAACTTTGCTATAGGCTTCGCTGGTGTTAGGCCGTTTCGGGATTATAGGGGGAAGAAGGATTTGTTTGGGCAGGTTCTCAAGGTGAAGAACGTGGCCGTGGTCGATGAGGTTGCAGCGGCTGCAGAGTTGCTGATGGGGCAGGGGAGGGAGAGGAGGCCGGTTGTTGTTTTTAGGGGTTTGGCTGATGTTGTGG
>CAYYXF010000034.1:0-13104 GCA_964475545.1 uncultured Candidatus Bathyarchaeia archaeon
AACTCTCGTCGGCGGGTCCAAAGCCCGCTATGCTTGTCCACTACACCACCGGGCTTCTAATGTAAGGGACGATTTGAGCTAGCTTTTTATTGAATAATTCTTGATTAAAACCTTCCTATCTTTGCGTATTTTGAGCACGGTTTCCCGAGTCTTGTTTATTGTGTCGCTCGCTTCGGCTTTTCCAACGTTGTTCAAATTTAGGAAATTCACCATTCGGTCGTAGTTTTTCGGGTTCTTCTCCTCCAACCTTCTCAAAAGGCGCATTAGGGTTGCCCAGTTGATTCTGACGCCGCTACTTGAAAATCTCAGCCAAGCATAGTTTTCGGCAATATCCAAGAATATTTTCGTCAGGTAATGCGAGGCCTCGATTATCTTCTCGGAGTCAATGAGGAAGCTCGTGCGCATTATTACTCCCTGTAAAAAAGCTGGATTCAAATAATAGTCTAGTTTGGCCTTGACTTTGAAATGGATGGGTCTAAGCTTCTGAACGTTGCTTTTAGTTGTGATGCTGATTTCTTTCCATATTGTCTTGAAGAGCTCAAGTTTGTCTCTGATTCTTGAGTCGTTAATATCATTCAGTTTTGACGTGTCTAAGTATTTGTCAAATAGGTCAGGCATCTCCAGTTTTGCCGTTGCATGCTCCATTCGCTCTATGAAATGGCTGTTTGAGAATGGTTCCATGGCGATCTCAGAGAGAATTTCGAGAATATCATCTAAAGCCGTTATCGCGAAGATTTGCGCGCTTTGGTAATCCTCTCTAGAGAAGGCTGATGTTGCTCGGCTAAGGTATATGTCAGAATCCAACAGGTGAGCCTCTGTCCTAATGCCGATTCTTTCAGGAGAAGCATAGGACTTTGCCATCAAGAGCTTCGTATTAGTCAAGAGCCAGTCGCGGTCATATAGAATTTGCATTTCGTATAGCTTCTGATCTATTTCAGGTGGGATCATGTCATGCAACCATTTCCTTGGGACAAAATTCATGTCTACGAGAAAGCCACTAGAAACCAGTCTTTCGACATACTCATAGTTGAAATCGTTCCTGCTAAGAATGAACAAGTCAACATCGCTTGACTCTGTGGCATCTCCTCTACTCCAACTGCCGAACAAACCTACGCCGTAGACATTTACCCTGCACTTAAGTTCGTTGACCAGTTTCTCCAACATTCTCCGCATCTTCTCAGGAAGCATTATCATGCAAACCATTTTCCTTTGATAAATCAGTAGGCTGCCTCAGTATTCAAAATTTCTTATTAGGCTACTCGTTGGGGAATCGTAAACTTTATATATTAAGACATTCCACTTGGCTAGTTACGCGGGGACCGGATGGACAATTTTCTGATTCCGAATCCCTGATTTAGGAACATGAAAGTGACGGTTCTACGCATTGCGAGTTGGGTGAGTAGAATTGAGCAAAAAAGAAAGTAGAGCTCATCAACGTCTAGTTGACAAGTGCCCAGAGTGTGGGAGTGCAAACCTAGTTCATGATTATGACACAGGCGAGACCGTCTGCGGTGACTGCGGACTCGTCCTGTATGAGCAGATGATGGATAAGGGACCAGAATGGCGAGCGTTCACCCAAGAAGAGAAAGCATCCAGAAGCCGGGTGGGTGTGCCGACTTCATATTCCGTTCATGACAAAGGACTGTCAACAGCCATAAGCCAAGTTGATCGTGACGCATTTGGAAGGAAGCTTCCACTCTCTACACGTCTGCAAATGTGGCGATTGAGAAAATGGCAGATACGTTCTAGGGTTCACTCTTCAATCGACCGAAACCTGGCTCAGGCAATGGCTGAACTGGACAGGCTCTCGGACAAAGTCTACATTCCACCACCAATCAAGGAAAAAGCTGCTGTGATTTACCGCAAAGCACTGGACAAGGGCCTAGTTCGCGGCAGATCAATCGCAGCCATAGCCGCAGCCGCGCTTTATGCGGCCTGCCGTGGAAGTGGAACGCCAAGAACCCTTCGCGAAATTGCGGAGGCAAGCCTTGTCGACAAGAAAGATGTCGCTCGCTGCTACAGACTGCTGCTTCGTGAACTCGGGGTGCACATGCCAATCGCTGATCCGCTAACGTACGTTTCAAAAATCGCTGAGAATACTGGAATATCAGGCAAAACTCAGGGAAAGGCCATTGCGATTCTTCGAGAAGCCAAAAAAAGAAGAGCCTCTGCCGGCAAAGATCCTATGGGTTTAGCTGCTGCCGCACTGTACATTGCCTGCTTGCAGAACAACGAGAAGAAAACGCAGAAGGACATAGCTGAAGCTGCTGGAGTGACGGAAGTAACCGTCAGAAATCGTTACAAAACCTTGAAAAGACAGCTAAATCTGGAGCTTCCGGATTAAGGCTGCCGTTGCTGATTTTCTTCTTTTTCAAGTTCCATAATTATAGGGCCGTTGTACCCGCAGTCTTCGCATACATACTTCCTAGGAGCCAGCCAATAATCAACACGGGAAGACAAGTGAATATTCGGACTGGCACATTTTGGGCAATAACTCTTTGATGGCTTTGCACGTCTGAGTGATTTTAATATCTCACGTATGTCCCCTAGTAAGGTCATTTTGAGCTTGCACCTTCGCGTGCCACGGTCATTGGAGTTGTATGTTCTCTTCTGGATAGCCGAGTCCTACCAAATATTGGCGAACCCTGTCCCTATGGTCTCCCTGTAACATTATTAGGCCATTCTTCGCGGTTCCCCCGCACGCGCAGAAATTCTTCAATTTCTGAGCCATTCCCGCGAGGTCCGTGTTTTTGTCGTCGATACCGTCAACTATTGTTGTTGGTCTGCCAAATTTTCTGGTTTCAAGTCGTATTCGAATCCGTTGTTGTTCCTTCTCGATCTCGCCGCAAGCACACAAGTCTTTTGGAAGCCCGCATGTTGGACAAATGTCAGCCATGATGCTCAGACGTATAAAAGCTATGGCGAGTATATAAGATTTTCAAATCCATCTTCAATAAATCAACTACGTAGCCTCGCTGCATTTCTTGATCTGAAATCTGGAAAACTATATGAACACGCTACCCCGATTTGCAGTAATCATCAGGAAAGTTTAATGGAGACTACCTGTTGACTAGTCTTCATGAGAGTTCTAGTCGTTGGTTGTGGGAACATAGGATCTGTGGCGGCCAAAGATCTTGCCACAAACATGAATTCTGTTGAGGTTGTCGTTGCAGACAACAATGAGACAAGAGCCAAAGCAGCTGCAGAGGATATTGGAACAGACAACGTTTCATGCATCAGATTAAACGCCGAAAATCATCAAGAGCTGCGGGACACACTGAAGGATTTCACTTTGGTCATGGGCTTCTTGCCGGGAAACTTAGGCTATCGCCTTGCTCAGACTTGTGCCGAAGCGGGGAAAAACCTGGTCGATGTGTCCTACATGGCTGAGAACCCGATGATTCTGAATGAGAAGGCTGCAAAGGCCAGCGTTGCAATCGTCCCGGACTGCGGCTTGGCTCCGGGCATAAGCAACCTATTGGTGGGGCACGCGGTAACGCTGCTCAGCGAGATCAGAACTGTTCATATAATGGTAGGTGGGCTTCCAGAAAGGCCCCTGCCACCTTTAGGCTACACCGTCACCTGGTCGCCTGAAAGCCTCATTGACGAGTACATGCGGAAAGCCGGAATAGTCAGGAAAGGAAGAAATATTGAAGTTGAAGCTTTAAGCGGGCTGGAACAAGTCGAATTCCCAGGCATCGGAAAGCTTGAAGCCTTCTATACTGATGGACTTAGAACCCTTTTACACACCATAGATAACGCAGATGAAATGTGGGAGAAGACACTGCGATATCCAGGCCATGCTGAGAAGATCAAGGTCCTCAGGGACCTTGGATTCTTTGATGAAACGCAAATTGATGTCGCAGGCAAGCATGTATCGCCAAGGAAACTCACTGCCGCGCTATTACAGCGAAAACTTCAGAGACCAGATATAAAAGATGTCGTGGCGTTGAGAGTTGAAGTCTCTGGCATTGAGAAGGGAAAGCAAACAACATACCGTTATGATCTATTGGACTTCTATGATGAGGAAAAGAAGATAACAGCTATGGCTAGAACCACGGCTTATCCAGCATCAATTACCGCAAGGCTTATGCTTGAAAAAGCAGTGAAAGACATAGGTGTTGTTCCGACCGAAAGGATAGGCATGCACGGCGAGCTTTTTGACATGTTTATCAGCGAACTTGAGAAGCGCCACATAAAGATCACCGAAGAAAGGATGATAAGTTGAGTCAAGAGGCCTTTAAACACGCTTCTTAAGTCATCTGCCTTCAGGTCAGGCTTCTGCTCTGGACAATAACAGGGTTGGGCCTTTCTCCAGCAATAAATCATCAATGTTTTCCCGAACGCCGAAATGGCAAACACTTAAAAGACAAGGTGAAGGCGATATTGCTAACTGATCAAAAAGGTGTTATGAAGCAATGCAGACTCGACCAGCTATAGTTGCAGCTGGAAGAACAAGGTTCGGAGAACATTATGAGAAAGAACCTGAAAAACTGATTGAAGAAGCATGGCTTAAGGCTTCAATCGAAGCTAACATAGAACGCAAGGATGTGGAAGCCTGCTACCTTTCAGACTATTTTCTTCCCATCACAAACAAACTTGGCCTCGAGGAAGGCTTCTTGTCTGAACTTACAGAACTTCACGTTCCAATGGAAGTAACCCGGTCGTTCGGCTCGGCCCTGTCAAACGCCTGTAACGCCATTATCGCTGGCAGGTACAGCATGGTTTTGGTTGGCGGCATAGAAAAGATGACTGACAGATGGGACAAAATCCGTGACGACCTAATGCTCCTCGAAGATCCTTGGAGCTACTATGCTGGATGCACGCCGGAGGCAAATCATGAACTCATGCTTCGAGCTTACGTCAAGAAATATGGCATAAAAGGAGAAGACCTTGAAAAATTGAATATTGCTTTGGCGCAAGTCTCTGTCAAGAATCACTTACATGCAACAAAGAACGAGTGCGCACAATATCAGAGGAAGATAACAGTCGAAAACGTCCTAAATGCGAGAAAAGAAGCCCACAAATCTTTAGGGCTTTATGATTATGCCCCAATTTCCGATGGTGCTGCGACGCTTATTCTTACAAGCGACAAAGCTGCCAGAAGACTCACAGACAGGCCGGTGTACGCCCTAGGTTTTTCGTCTGCAACAGACTATTTGACCTTCCCAGCGAGAGAAGATCTGACACATTTCATCGTGACCAAGATAGCCATGAAGAATGCCCTGAAAATGGCAGGAGTGGACTTGTGGGATCTACGGCTCGTTGAGCTTTATGATCAATCCACCGCTATGGAAATGGTCTCGCTTGAAGATCTGGGGTTCTGTCCACCTGGAAAAGCTTGGAGAAGCATATACGAAAGCTGTCAAGATTACCGAGGCCATTATGATATTGGTGGAAACAAGCTTTTCGTGAACATGAACGGTGGCCTGAAAGCAGATGGTAACCCGCTGGGTGCCACGGGTGGAGCACAGATTTTTGAGGTTTTTAGGCAGCTGAGAGGAGAAGCTGGAGAAAGACAAGTCAAGAGTGACGGAGGGTTGAGGTATGGCTGTGTGCTTGAGCTTGAAGGTTTCGGGACCAAAGGTTATGTTTACATTTTGGGAAGTGACTCGAATTGAGCAGTGAACCGATAGAGAGAAGGGTCTCATACCTAGGGGACAGATTAAGAGGGACGCGTTGCCAAATCTGCGGCAAGGAATATTTTGAAATTAGAGACTACTGCGGAAACTGCGGCAGAAAAAGCTTCGAGAAGATGGTTGAAACTGATCTCTTCTATGAGAAAGGCAGGCTTGAAGTCTGCACGCTTGTTAATGAACCCACAAACAAGTTTACAAAACTGGGCAAATATGTTTACGGCATAGTTTCTTTTCACAATGAGAAGATTCGTGTTCCTGGAAGATTAACTGATCAGATGATAAAGGGCGATGAGGAAATTGATTTTTCAGCTTTGGAAGGAAGACCTGTTGTGCCAAGGTTCAGAAGGCGCTATTCGGTAGACAAAAGCGACATCATTCCCACAATATCTCTGACTTTTACCTTCTCTGACGAGTATTATCCGCATCAGGACTGCAGCATCCTGAAGCCTAAGAAAGAATATGATTTCCCTGGAATAGTGGGCTACGGTTTCTACTCTTCAAGATTCAGAATAAGAGAAGGAAACATGGAGCGTGCAATTCCATTCATTGATGAAGACGCAATAACGGCAGCAGTAGAAGCTGGAAAGCTAGCGTTGATCCACTCGGGAGTTGACAGTTCAATGGTTGGCAAGATCTATGTAGGGTCAGAATCCAACCCGTATGCCGTCAAACCCATAGCTTCAAAAGTAGCTCAAGTTCTGAGACTCGGCGAGGAAGACGAAGACGACATACAAGGAGTCGACGCGATCGACACAGAGTTTGCCTGCAAGGCCGCTACGAGCGTGTTCAAAGACGCAGCCTCACTTGTCAACTATTCAAAATCGAACATTCAAAACGCCATGGTCGTGGGCACGGACAACTCTCAAGCCGCTCCGCGCGACTGCCCAGGCGGGGAACTGGACCTGTTTGTTGGATATGGCGCAGCTGCTTACATCTTCGGAAAACATGACGTGATTGCGGAAATCGAAGGCTGGTACTCATGCACCTCCGACACGCCTGACTTCTGGCGAAGGGACGGCGAACCACACCCGATGCATGGCGGAAGATTCACCGGTGACCCTGCATATTTTAAACATGTTAGGAAAGCGGCTAAGAAGCTGATGGAACGCCTCAGATTGCAAGCGGGAGATGTTGATTACTTTGTTGCACATCAGCCTAATGCTCAGTTTCCAGTGAGAGTTGCAAAGGAGCTTGGATTCAAAGAGGAGCAGTACTTGCCTTCGCTCCAAGTGGTCAAGTTTGGCAACACGTACTCTGGGGCTTCGCCTCTAGGGCTTGCAGCCGTCTTAGACGTGGCAGAGCCGGATGCACGCATTCTAGTCGTTAGCTATGGTTCAGGAGCTGGAAGCGACGCTTATTCACTAGTTACAACGAGCCAGCTCTTGGACAAAAGGTCGCGTCAGAAACTAACAGTTAAATATCAAGCAGGAAATCCCTTCTTAGAATACGTTGATTATACAACCTACAGGCGGCTAAAAATTGGAATGTAAGAGTTCATTCAAGAATGAGGAGAAATGACAAAATGACAAAACAACAACAATCATCTTTAGTGTCGCAAATATTGAAGGTTCTGTATGCACCTCACAAAGTATTCAAGGAAGTAATTGAAAACCCAAAGTATATTGGACCAATTCTAATATTGATTCTCTTCGTTGCAGCAAACATTGGGCTTGCTTACGTTTTGATGTCCAAGACCTATGTTGAAAGGACGTTGCCACAGACTGGGCAACTGGACGAGTGGACAGAAAACGCGACTTTGTGGAGTTCTACCTCAGGAGCAAGCATTACGGAGAACTTCAATGATTATATGAATGGCACGTATTATGGAAATAGAAGTATCTCGTTTTCAATGCTTAACAGTCGCCGAGTCTCCATGGAACTATTCAACACAGGGCCTGTGAACTGCGCCGGACCAGATGGTTTCAAGAATGTGTCTCTGAGAATAAAGCTGACTAGTCCGCTGGTTAAGCCTGAAAGTGCGTCAATCTACTTGTTCTCGCAAGCACCAGCAAGCTACTTCTCTTACAATTTGACAGACACTTTTTCGAACAGCCAAAGCACGGTTTGGAGTAACCTTACGCTTCCCCTAGCGAATGATCAGTGGGCGGGTAACAATGGCCCGGGTTGGGGCACTATAACTGGTCTTGAATTGGATTTTGCCTGGCCTGAAAACTCCAATATCACTGTGCTTGTTGACGCTTTGTTTTTCCGAGGCGTTTTTAAGACCCCGCTTGAGACCGCGGCTACTGGTTACGTGATGAATTACTCTGTTATCAGCCTCATGCAATTCGCTATTGAATGGCTCTTCCTAGGCGGAATAATCTACATAATGATCAAAGGGTTTGGAGGCAAAACAGTATGGAGGTCTGTTCTGATCGTAATCGGGTTTGTTCTCTTCATCTTGTTTGTCCAGACTGTAATAAATGCAATTGCCATTGCGACAGTGCCAAACCTCTACTATCCGCTTGAATTCATCGGGGGGGTCCAAGGTGAAATGGACATTGCGGTTAACACGATATATGATCAGACGATGCTTGCTTCTGTCGTCACGGGTTACCTTCGAATCATAGTATTCGTCTGGACTATTGCACTGTGCGGTATTGCCACCCGTCTGCTGACTGAGTTTTCATGGGTCAAAAGCTTTCTGATAAGCGCAGTAGCCTTCTTCGCCACCATAACACTGATGAGCTTTATAGTCGGAATCTGAACGGGGCATTGAAATACGTAAAAAAGACTGCGATGTAAGAACCTCTTTCGCAGCAGCGATGAGGCATGGCTACAATTCTCCAAGTCAAAGATGTCAAAAAGAGCTATCATATGGGCAAAGCTCTCCCCACTAGCCTCGTGTGGCGTGAGCTTCGATGTTGAAAAAGGCGAATTCCTGACAATTTTCGGCGCCTTCAGCCAGTGCGCGCGAGAAAAGCATCCAAGCTGAACCCTGTCGAAGCGCTACGTTATGAATAGTCAGCAAAATTTATATGGGCGAAGGACTTTTCTGCAAGTAAACCCGCCTTAACCAAGGCTCAAGTGTCAACTGTAGATGCAATGGGTTTTTGTGGCCAAAGGCTGGCCCCGCGATAAGGACGAAATCTGAACATGCCACGAAGGCTACCGGAAAAAACAAAAAACGCACCAAGAAAACCCCGCAGGTTTGGGAGCAGAAGCAGGTTCCGCCCAAGCAGACCGTTCGTTCAATCATTCCCAGTGAAAGAAAACCAGGAGCTAGAGGTTGTTATTGACGACATCGGAAGCAGAGGAGACGGAATAGCGAAAATACAGAGTTTCCTGATTTTTGTGCCGAAAAGCAAAATAGGGGAACGCGTGAAAGTAAGAATTATCTCAGTAAGCGGTAAATTCGCAGTTGCGGAAAGAGTAGGTCAGGCGGAAGGACAAAGTTGAAAGTGAAGGATCTGCGAAACGAGATGAAACGCGTCGCCATAGAAGCGAAAGTCATGGAGAAAGCTGACGCTCGAGAGGTTCAGTCAAGATTCAAAGACCAGACCTACAAGGTGGCAACCGCGATCATAGGTGACGAGAGTGGCACGATAAAGCTGACCCTGTGGAATGAACAAATAGATCAGGTAAACGTTGGCGACATGATCAAGGTGGAGAATGGTTACGTAACAAGCTTCAGAGGAGAATTGCAGCTGAACGTAGGAAAATACGGCAAGTTGACCGTGGAGCATGCCGAAGAGCCAAACTCTGTGTAACTTGTGCCTGGACGTTTCAATCGAGCATAATATTCAACCCTTTGGGAGCATTCGTTGGTTGCTCTTTAGGGTGAAAGATGCTTTTGGGAAAACAGAAAAAAGATTGATTGAAGAGAATGCTTTCGGATTCTGATTGTTACGTTTTCGCCTTATTGGTTCGACGTATGTTCTATACCTGTTCAAGCAGGGTTGTGAAGGTGTCGTGGTGATCTTCTTCGTCTTTCAATATTTCCATGAAAATCAAAGCGGTTGTCTCGTCACTCTCTTTGCGAGCTAGCTCAATTATCTCCTTGTACATGTCAATGGCCTTTTTCTCATCCTTCACGTCTTGCGCTATCATTTCCTTCAAGGCCTTTCCGACGTTGATGGGGTCTGGTTTTGTTGTAGGTATTCCGCCTAGGTAGAAGAGTCTCTCGGCAATCGTTTCAGCATGCTTCATTTCTTGCCTGGCTATGCTTTCAAACGCGTCTTTCGTCGCATAGCCCTTGACGCCTATCCACTGAACGTGTTGCCACATGTACTGCACTGAAACCTGCATCTCTCTGGCAATTGCGCCGTTAAGCATTTCCAGTAATTTCTTCGATGCCATATATTTTCACCTTGATTTTATTATGTCGAGGAATCTGTTCATCTTGTTATATTAAACTTGTTGTTGTCTCGAAAAACAGCGAATAGCAGAAAATTGGAATGTTAGAAAAGGAGGTAATCCAGAAGTGGCTATTGTGATTCGGCGCAGATGTATCCTTTTTCTTTCAGCTCCAGTGGGCATCCGCCGCCACATATCTGCAGCTGCGGACAGTCTTTGCATTTCGGCTCAGCGTATTCTCTCTTTCGTATGCTAACTGCCAGCGGGTTGTTCCAGATGCTATTCCAACTGTCTTTCAGGATGTTGCCTAGACCTTCAAAGTAGCTTTGGCATGGATAGACGTCACCGTTTGGTCCCACGCACATGTTGACCATGGCTGCCGTGCAGGATTTTATCCCCAGGCCTAAGCTGACTGGGTCGAACTGGCAATATTGCGTTGGAGTGTACCAGAGAAACTTCATCCCAAGCCTGTTGGCCTTGTCTCTGACCTTGGGCAACAGCTCCTTCAATGTTTCCATCGGTAGGACAAACTTGTCGCTGATGGCCGTTGCTTTTCCAGAATAGATAAGGCTGTTACATCCGAACGCCGCCACTCCGAGTCCTTTTATGAAATCAAGGGTTTCCAAGAAATCCGACGCGTTATAGGTGCTTAAGGTGGAGTTTGTCGTGACATAGACGCTTGTTGAAACTGTGTTTTTTATGCCTTGAACTGTCTCTTTCCAGCTGCCTTTAGCTTTGGTCATTTTGTCGTGGATTTCAGGCCTGTGCGATTCAAGAGTCACTTGCGCAAAGTCGAGCCCAACTTTCTCAAGAGTCTCGGCGTATTCTCTGCTTTTCAGTTTTCTGCCGTTTGTGACCAGACCAGTCACTATTCCCTTGTTTTGCGCGTATTGTAACAGCTCTGGCAGGTCGTCACGGAGAGTAGGTTCGCCTCCTGTGAAGGTTATTATGAATACGCCGATGTCGTGTAGCTTATCCATGACTGTTTTCCATTGTTCTGTGTTTAGTTCGTCGGTTTCGTGGGGACCTCCGGCGTAGCAGTGGACGCAGTTGTTCTGGCACTTGAAGGTTATTGCCAAGTCCATGCGTAGAGGCGCAGAATATTGCTGGGTGAAGGGTTCGACGCTTTTAACGTCGAGAAAGGAAATGGGGCAGACTTTCTCAGTCTGGGCCAACGTGCTGATTGTGTAGGTTAGTTTCTCGTGCTCGTTTCTCGCGGTTTCCGCGTTCACTCGGAACATTCGCTTGATCTTCTTTACAGCAGCATCAGTAGACAATCCCTGCATGAAGAAGTAGGCGTGTGCGGTTGCCGTCTCGTTCAGATATAGAACTGTATTTGCATTGATGACCAAGAGCCCTAAGCCGTGAGGCTCTGCGCGAAGTTGAAGCGCTAACCCGGCAAATTCACCCCTTCCTCTGTAGGTGAAGCGCCCACGTGGTATCTCTGGCACGCGTAAGATTCGGCGCAATAAACTCATCTAACCTACCCCTCCACCTGCACAAGCACACGCGCATGACACACATGCACAAGCACAGGCGCACGCATGGCATGCGCATACGCAGGTGGCATTGTGATGCGCGGGCTGATCTGAAGCTTTGCCTGCTGGCAATGGAATGATAGAGTTGGCGAATTTCTCAAGGTTGCCTACTACGGTGTTTGCTGTGCCTGTCACCGCCGCCGCCATGTTGTTTGCGAATTCTGAGCCTGGAATTGTCGGCGCTTTGGCTGATCGGGCTGGCACTTCGACGTTTGGCTTGTATGTTGGATTGGGATCGTAGTGTTGATAGCCGTACCAGTACCACAGCCACATGGGGCTTGGCTGGAACACCCGGTTCTGGAAGACCGTTTGTGTGAGTGACTGAGCATTTGGATCGAGCAGCAGCCACAGCAGTTGTTCGTCATAAGCGTTTGAAGCAAGTTCGGGTGTGCCTGCTTGTTCGACTTGTTCCCATGCCTTTGTCACTATGCCTTTGTAATAGTCTATAGTGTCGCGTCTGCAGTATCCGCGCATTTTCTCTTCGACGTTGTCTCTAAGGGTCATCACGGTGTGTGCTAGTTTTTCTTCGTCGAGCATTCCTTCTTCATTTATGGCGTCTAGAAAGTCGATTTCATAGTATCGAAGAGGTGTTTCGGGTGTTCCGGTTTTGTCTTGGAACTGCGGCATTATCTTCAGTTTTATCGATGGTTTTGTGGCTTCTACCCATACTGCTCTCTTCTTCAAGAGGCTGTAAAGGATTTCCGTGACTATGCTTGTCGGCTTCATGTCAAGAAGGTGGGAAGCTTCTACTGCGGTCAATCCGTGCTTTATTCCAAGCGTTTCCATGCTAATCTGTGGCAAATGATACTGCTTCTTGCTGATTACTACGGCGACCGTGACTATTAAAAGGATGAAGCCACCCATGAAAGCGATGGGAACTACGTACTGAGAGAAATAGAAGGGAATAGTGTCTGTTCCTGGTTTCCCATTTGGTGGCTGATTATCGTAATGCTCCACGTATTCCTTGGGGAATGAAATGCCAACGGGATATTGCTCGTTTGGTGAGAGGTTTTGTGCCTCCCAATAGACGGCTAGTCGATCCTCTTCCATGTTCGTGCTTGTCCAGTTACGTGCCGCGCCTATCATGCTTTCGTTCACGCCGGCGGGCAGCAGAATTGAGATGCGAAGGTCCTGCACGTTCACCGGATACCAAGTCGGAATGAACAGCATGCCTACGTCGGTTGGTGTGTCGTTATATATCATGTGCGCGACGTTCGTGACAAGTTTGAACCAAACGGTTTGCCCAGATTTCAAGGGCGCGTAAAGGGCAACTTTGACTTTGTAGTCGGTTCCTTCTCTTGCATCTGTCGCCGACAGATTGTTGCCATACTGATCTGAAGCTACTCCTATCGTGTAGTACCCGTTGGGCTGGCCGACGGTTACGAAGTTTATGTCGTCTCCGGAATCGAGCGATAAGGTTATGTTGTAAAACAGGTCAATTGACCCATCTTGGTTTATCCATATCTGGACCCATTCTTTGTCCAGGTGGTATGTGCCGCTCCATGCTATAGAAGACCCTGAAAGCGTTATCACCAAGAGTACTGTGATCAGCGCGATCAGCAGAGGCTCTTCCTTTACCATTTTGGTTCCTCGGTGACCTCAAACGTGTGCCCGCAATAGTTGCATGTGGC
>CAYYXF010000035.1:0-12666 GCA_964475545.1 uncultured Candidatus Bathyarchaeia archaeon
TTGAACCCATGTTTATGATTACTCCGCCTTTTCTGAGCCTGCTTCTTATCATGTGTTGGCACATCCAGAAAACAGAGTTCAGGTTGACGTCCATCACCCTCTTCAGGAAAACCTCATCTACGTCTAAGAACGACTTGGTAGGATATATTCCAGCATCGTTCACCAATATGTCTGGCTCTTTTCCGTCCAGTCTCTTCCAGAGAGCGTCTATTTCTTTCTTCTTGGACAGATTGACCTTGTGAACGTTTATCTCTGTGTTGAACTGTCTGAGCCCTTCTTCTACTGTGGCTAGGCTTTCTTCGTTTACGTCAACATGCTCTAGAGTGGCACCTGCTTCAGCAAACCTGTAGGCTATTGCCTTGCCGATACCCGCACCTGAACCAGTAATCAAAGCTCTCTTCTTATCTAAAGAAACAATCTCAGACAAAGGTGCCAAACCAGTCTTGCCGGTCTTCTTTCCAACCATCCACATGAACCCCTTGAATTCTTGAGCCAACCTCCTGCCGACTGATATAAAAACATTCCATACTGAAGCACGCCGCATTCTTCATCCAGCAAGGGCAGGATCTGTTGAGGACGCTCTTTTCAACTGGAAATAAGTAGGATTGATGAAATCAGAAAAGGCAAGACGTCAAATTCCATGAGCCCACATGATCCAACATCTACGAAGAAAAAACCTTGCTAGACAATTTGGACTCCATCATATTCAATCTGGCACACCCAGTGATAGTGCGCGCGACCCGATAGCCATGATATCCCATGGCAAGCTTTTAACACCCAAGCTCTGTTATTGAAATGCCGAGAGAGCGAAGCATTTGACCGTTGACCTAGTCTTGACTTGTGCAAAAGCCTACCTGAAGAATGAGATAGTTGACTGCAGCCTCGCCATACATGAAGGCAAAATTCTCAAAATAGGCAAAGAAACCACCATGCCCAAAGCAGACACGAAAGAAGACTTGAACAATCTACTCGTTCTTCCCGGCTTGATAGATGCTCACGTACACCTCAGAGATGAGGGCAAGGCATACAAGGAAGACTTCTACAGTGGCACAGCTGCTGCCGTCGCTGGTGGATTTACAACAGTCCTCGACATGCCGAATAACAACCCTGTGACCATGAGTGCCGAAACCTTGAGACGCCGGATGGCAATTGCTGAAAGCAAAATTCTAGTCAATGTGGGTTTCTATTCGGAATTTCCAAACCGCTTGAGCGAAATGGAAAAAATAGTTGAAGAAGGCGCAATTGCCTTCAAGCTTTACATGACTGAGCAAGTTGGTGGACTAAACATCGACGATGATGCAGCCATGTTGAAAGCTTTTGAGACTATCAAGAAATTAAGGACCCTGGTAGCCGTCCATCCTGAAGACAAGAAATACTTGGACAGTGCGATACATGAGCTCAAACGAGTCGGCCGCAATGACATTGAAGCTTATCTGGAAGCACACTCAGAAAACGTGGAAGTTCAGGCGGTCAAACGTATATTGGCCATCGCCAAAACAACTGACACTCACGTGCACTTTTGCCATGTAAGCACAGAAAAAGGACTCAAAGCGATATGCGCCGAGAAAAAGTCGGTAGCCTCAATAACCTGTGAAACGACGCCTCATAATCTTTGCTTTTCAGCAGACGATCTAAGAAAAATAGGAACGTTGGCAATCACGATGCCACCAGTTAGAGCAAAACCTGAGATCACTGCACTGTGGAACGGTATAGAGAACAGGTGCATAGACATTCTAGCTTCAGACCATGCACCCCACACTTTGGAAGAGAAAAAAGCTAAGACCATTTGGGATGTCAAAGTCGGCGTACCAGGCCTAGAGACCACGCTCCCTCTGTTACTCACCGAAATGAAACGCGGACGATTGTCACTAGCAGACATAGTTAGACTGATGTCTGAAAAACCGGCTGAAATCTTCAAGCTGAAAGGCAGAGGCGGCTTGAAAGAGGGAAACAAAGCAGACCTTACAGTTGTTGATCTGAAAAGAAAATACAAGATTGACCCGTCAAAGTTCCAGTCAAAAGGAAAGTATTCTCCATTTGACGGATGGCAGGTCGAAGGGAAAACTCTCAAAACATTCGTCAATGGTCAACTGATCATGGACGAAGGAGAAATCGTCGGCGGAGCCGGAAGCGGAGAAATAGTTCGGGGCGAATAGTTGCTTGAAGTTCATTGCTGACGGCATGTTAGGAAAACTGACGCGTTGGCTTCGAATATTGGGATATGACGTTAGATATTCCAACAAGCTGGACGATGCCAAACTGATTGTCGCATCTAAAAAGGAAAGAAGGGTGCTGCTTACCAGGGATTTGGAGCTCTACAAACAAGCCATTGCGAAGGGAATTGACGCTTTCTATTTGGAGGGGGAGACAGGGGAAGAAAAACTGGCAGAGCTTGCCGAAAGATACAACATTGACTTGAAAGTTGACATGACAACCTCAAGATGCCCAAAATGTAACTCAAGAGTAAAAACAGTTCCTAAAGACAAAGTGGCAGACAAAGTTGGGAAAAGCACGTTTGCTCACTATGAGGAGTTTTGGAAATGCCAAAAATGCGGACAGATCTACTGGCAAGGTGCCCACTGGAAAGGAATCAGGAGAAAACTTGAAGACACAAGAAAAATTTTGGAGACCACTCAAGAGAACAGAAGCGAAGGTCGCTAGATTTCTGAGGTCTTAACGCAAAGATAGAGAAAAAGAAGATTCGGGATGTTGCTTAGGATGTTTAGGCGGGTCCCATTAGCCATCTTAAGGGGATGTCCTGGTAAGCTCCGTCAGGCAGTGTCCTTCTGATTGTTATTGGTAATATGTTCATCCCTAGTTCCTTTAGTGCTATATCGATGGGACTTGGGAATCCTTCAGGGACTTCGACGAGTATGGGAGCGCCCATGGAAATCTGAAGTGCCCTTGCTCCCACTATTCTGGCTTTCTCGAACCGTGTGATCTTCGGTGGACCTACCGTGATCTTGTCTTTTTCAGACGTTTTCTAGTACTCCCCCATGCCTGGGTATCCACCGCCTGGGGGCATCCCTCCTGGCGGTGTTGGAGGAGTTCTCATCTTTCCAGATGCAATCACGTCGTCGATCTTCAATATCATGCAGGAAGCTTCTGTTGCGGATTTGATTATTTGCTTCTTGACGGATAATGGTTCGAAGACTCCTGCCTTAGCCATGTCCTGAACTTTTCCACTGTTAACCTCTATTCCTGCCCATTTCTCGCCCTTTTCGTGTCTGGCTCTGAGTTCAGACAGTATGTCGATTGGGTCGAGACCTGCATTCTCGGTCAGCGTATTCGGAATGGCTTCAAGAGCCTCTGCATAACTTTTGACTGCAAGCTGCTCTCTTCCTGGAAGGGTCTCTGCGTATTTCTTGAGCATGCGTGAAACTTCAAGTTCGGGCGCGCCGCCTCCTGCGAGGATCTTCGGTTCTTCAACCACGTCCCTGACTACGCACAGAGCGTCGTGTATTGACCTTTCTGCTTCGTCTATTATTCGCTGTGTTCCGCCTCTGATCAGAATGGTAACTGCGCGTGGATGTTTGCATCCTTCTATGAATGTCATCTTGTCTTCGCCGATTTTGCGTTCTTCGACGAGATTTGCATAGCCCAAGTCTGCGGGCGCAATGGAATCCAGCTTGGTGACTATTTTTCCGCCTGTGGCTTTGGCAAGCTTCTCCATGTCAGACTTCTTGATTCTTCGAACCGTAAGTATCCCCTTTCGAGCTAGGAAATGCTGTGCCATGTCGTCAACGCCTTTTTCGCAGAGAACAACGTTTGCGCCAGCTTTGACTATTTTTTCAACCATTTCCCTCAACATTTCCTCTTCCTGCTTGAGAAATGCTTCCATCTGTTCTGGGCTTTCGATGTTTATTTTAGCGTCAAACTCCGTCTTCTCAATTTCCAAGGGGCAGTCAAGTAAGGCTATCTTGGCTTTTTCTATACGCTTGGGCATTCCTGAATGTGAAACGTCTTTGTCTAGGACTATGCCCTGAATGAGTTTTGTGTCCTCCATTGATTCTCCAGTTTTTTTCTCCACTTTGACGTCATCGACATCCGCCTTATACTTGCCATCCTCCTTTTCAGCTACCGCGAGAATTGCTTTTACCGCTATGTCTGCCAAGTATTCTTTGTACTCGGCCACAAGCTTGCTTGCCATTGAAGTCATTGCCACTCTTTTGGCGTAGTCCTGCTTCTCTATGTCTACGGGGATCGCCATTTCTTCTAAAGCCTCAAGTGCCTTTTCTGAGGCTTTCTTGTACCCGTCAATTATTATCGTCGGATGAACACCTTTCTCAACTAACTCTTCAGCCTTGCTGAGCAGTTCGCCTGAGACTATGACTGCTGTTGTCGTTCCGTCGCCAGCTTCATTGTCCTGCGTCTTTGCAACTTCAACCATCATTTTGGCAGCCGGATGCTGGATGTCCATCTCATCTAATATCGTCCGGCCATCACTCGTTATTGTGACGTCGCCGAAGCTATCGACAAGCATTTTATCCATGCCTTTGGGTCCTAAGGAACTCCTCACCGTTTCAGCAACTATCTTGGCAGCCATTATGTTAGTATGCTGCGCTTCTTTTCCTCTGGAACGGCTTGAACCTTCCTTCAATACTAGAACTGGCACACCGCCAGCTGATCCTTGTGCTGACAAACCTTTTCCATCCTCCTCTAATGCGTCAACAAGAAAAACAGCCTTAAAATATAAGTTTTTCTGAAAGCTTAGGTGAAAGTAGGATCTCAGACATGAGATTTCACATTAAAGGTCAACCAGATCTTAAGGTTGTTTTCAGACCCATTCCAGTCAGGACTATTACAGTCTCGTCACTTTCCGACACTTCTTCGTTTTCCAGTTGCTTCCTGTATGCCGCGTAGGCTACGGCTGAGCTCGGTTCGACGAAAAACCCATTCTTTGCAAGTTCTTTGAAAGCCTCGAATATTTCGTTTTCTTCAACTGTTACTGCATCACCATTCACAGCCTTCAACCGTTTAGCCATAAGACCCAACAATGGCGGATTCACACTAACCAACGCGTCAGCTATGGAGTGCAGCCTTTCAGGGGGACGGTAAATGATGCTTTTCATATGATGGTAAAGAGGCGAAACTTGACGCGTTTGGCACGCTACGATTTTCGGGATGGCGCGGAGTATGCCTGACTCAGCTAGGTGGTTGAATCCTTCTATGACCCCTAGAAGCAAGGTTCCAGCTGAAACAGGCAGATAAACGCGGTCGGGAGAATGCCAGTTCCGCTGCTCAGCAATCTCGTAAGCAAGGCTTCTTATCCCATCTCTAAACAAGGGATGAAGTATATGTCCAACGTACACCCCTGGCCTTGCGGTTCTCTGCGCTTCTTCCGCGACTCTTGCTCGACTTCCCGAAACTTTGATCACTTCCGCTCCATAGAATTGGATCTGGCTGAACTTCGGACCCGCAACATTTTCGGGGACATAAACCCTAGCTTTCAGCCCGGCTCTGGCAGCGTAGGCGGCAATTGAGGCTCCCGCATTGCCTGAAGAATCCTCAGATATGTACCCTCCTGTTTTTTCCACCAGCCTATGCAATGCCGAGATCAGCACAGTTGAGCCACGGTCTTTGAAAGAGCCTGTTGGATTCAGATTCTCAAGCTTGAAACAGACAGTCTTTGAGAACGGGACAAGGGGAGTCCAGCCTTCACCTAAGGTTACAATATCAGCCTCTCTGACATATGGAAAGAATTTGGCATAACGCCAAACAGTGTAGTTTTCCTTTCGAATTTGGCTCTTTTCAAATCTACTGTTCTGTCTGATATCTAATGGTTGACCGCATAATGGACACTTGAAGTCAAGCAGGTTGGGTGTGGATGCGTGGCTACAAGCTGTGCATTTTATTTCATATTCCATCAAGACGCCTCTTCAGGCTTATCCATTGTGTCGCCCAGTGCCGCAGCCGACGTCCAGCGGAGTCTCTGCTGAACCGAGGTATTTTGAGAGAATAGACATTTCCCAGTCTGAAGGGAACACTCTGGCAAACTGTTCATCATAAAGCCTTGCCTCGTCCAAGCGAACTGCCTTCATGGTAACTTAAGCAGCCCTTAATACTTAGCCTTGAGCCTTAGAACTTTCGTAGTGAAACTTTTTTATATTTTAGCACAAACTTTCATTTTCTCTGATAGAATCATCAGGGGCAAAACGCTTTGAGAAGGATAATAGTCTGCCTGAAACAAGCAGTGGATGTTTCACAGTTGAAAGTTGATCCTGCGACGAGACAGCTCATAACAGCTAGCGCGCCCAGAAAAATGAGCGACTTTGACAAGAACGCTTTGGAAGAAGCCATAAAGATCAAAGAAAAATTTGGAGACGCAGAAATATGCACTGTGACAGTGAGCACCGAGGACGCCAAGGCTGTCTTGCGGGAAGCCCTTGCGATGGGCGCTGATAGAGCCTTTTTTGTCAACGAACCAACGCTTAAGGATGTTGACACTTTTGGCACAGCATACATCCTGGCAGAAATGATAAGAAAGATCGGAGAATACAGCTTAATTCTCTGCGGCGAAACATCTTTAGACAGTTTTTCCGGACTCGTCGGACCCAGATTAGCAGAATTGCTGAACCTTCCACAAATGACCTCTGCCAGAAAAATCCTTGTAGAAGGTGACACCGTCACGGCGGAAAGGACGCTGGAAGACGCTGTTGAGACTGTGAAAGCAAAAATGCCGGCGCTAGTCTCGGTGACACGTGAGATAAACCAGCCAAGGATACCTTCTTTGATGATGATAATGAAGGCTTCGAAAAAAGAAATAGTGACTTGGACAGCTTCAGACCTCAAGCTTGATCGGGACAAAATCGCTCCGAAAATCGAGTTAGTCGAGGTTTTGGCACCTAAAACAGAACGCAAGAAGATTAAGATAACGGGTGAAAACGCACAAGAGATTGCAGACAAACTTGCAAAAGCACTGATTCAAGAAGGTGTCATTGGAAGGTGAAAAAGGAATGAGCGAGAACAATAGTGTTATGGTTTTCTCGGACAAGTATGACTTAGCTTTAGAGATTCTCGGAAAGGCCAGAGAAATCGCCGACAAACTGCAAACAGAATTGACATCTATTCTAATTGGACATGATGTTCAAAACAAAGCAGATGAGATGGTAAAGTATGGAGCAGACAAAGTATACGTGGTTGACAATCACGGGCTGGAACGTTTTCAGCCAGAAGCATACTTGGGCGTTTTGCACCATTTGGCAGTAAGTCTCAAACCTGAAATCATACTTATCGGCTCGACAAAGAATGGTAAACCCCTAGCAGCCAGACTTGCCACGCGTCTTGGAACCGGATGCGTGCCGGACTGCGCCAAGCTAAGCCTTGACGAGCAGAAGAGGCTGGTGGGCGAGAGGATGACGTACGGAGGAAACGCCATGGCAAAACTGACCTTCAAAATGAAGCCGCAAATAGCAACCGTGCCAGCCAGAGCTTTCGAGAAACCTGAACCGAAAGACCGCAAAGGACAAGTAATAAAGCTAGAAGTGAAGATGGAAGAGCCGAAAACCGAAATTGTTGAAACGAAACCGCTTGAAACTTCAAACGTAAGAATCGAAGAGGCTGAAGTGATAGTTAGCTGCGGCAGGGGCTTAGAGAAGAAGGAAGACAAAGTTCTGCTCGAAGAGTTATCAACAGTCTTATGCGGACAAGTAGGCTGTTCAAGACCACTGGCTGAAGACAGAAAATGGTTTTCAGAATGGGTTGGGCTTTCAGGACACAAGGTCAGGCCGAAACTGTACATTGCTTGCGGCATCTCAGGCGTAATTCAACACGTGGCTGGAATACGGGACTCGAAGGTAATAGTGGCCATCAACAAAGATCCAGAAGCGCCTATATTCGAGATTGCAGACTACGGCGTTGTGGGCAACCTTTACGAGATTCTGCCTGCATTAAAAGAAGCCGTTAAAAAGCAACTGCAGTGACGCTAGCCTTTTATGGGACCTCCAATGGCAAATATCCCCTCAATGCAGTCATGAAGCTCCTTTCCATAGTACATTCGAATACTCTTCGAGTGCTGTTGAAAACCGAGCTCGTGTAGAATTTCGACCGCGATCGTGTTCAGGGCTGGCACCCCGATATAGACTTCTTCGCCTTGCTTTGTCTTGGATAAGCAGGCTGCCAAGAGCATTGTTGCTTCTGAGCGATTCTTTGGTTTGCACACCCATGGTCCCAGCTTGTATCCGACTACTGCCTTACGACACATAACATAACCATTGACCCCGGACTTGCTACGTGAAACTAGACAGAGCTCGGGAAACTCCTTACAGAGTCTGCTTAGCACTTTGGTTCTGTCTGCTCCGAAATATTCGGCGTCAAACCTTCCGATCTCCAGCAACTCCTCGGACCACTTGATATTTGTACACTGGTTTTTCAGTGTTGCTTGTTTTCTGCTAGTTCCTACAAATCTGAGAGAATCATACTCGTCGACAAATCCCAGCTTGCGATGCAGTCCTGCGACTTCAGGAACTGCTTCCAGCTTTATGGTTTCAACACCGTGGCCTAACAAGTAATCCATTGCTCTCTCCATAAGCATCGTAGCTATTCCCTTGTTTCTATGGTTGACATCAACGATAAGCAGGCCTATCCACCCAAGCTTTTCATAACCGATGGAAAAAACGTGACCTGCAGGCTCATCATTTACTTCCGCGATGAAACAACCCTCTGGTTCGCAGTTTAGCATGCGCCTGAGATCTGCTTCTCGATCATTCCACTCTTCAGTTGAAACCATTTTGTACGCAAAGTCCAAGTCTTTGGCTTCAAGCTTGCGGATCGTTGTGCCTTTCAATGTTCATCATTGCCTCAGAATGGAGCCTGCTGCTTTGTTAATCCAAAGAACCAGAAAAGGGGCAGCATTGATTTTGGATGCTGGAACGATCAATGCTTACTTGTATGGTATGTATTCTTTGCCCAGCAATTCCCGTCCTATGACTGTTCTTTGTATGTTGCTGGCTCCTTCTGCTCCAACGCAGTAACTCATTATTCCCCTCAGCCCCATCTCCAACGGACATTCTTTAGTGTAGCCGTAGGCCCCCATCCAAATCATTGCATGCTTGTACACATCGAACGCGAAGTGTGGTGCAATGAGCTTGCATGCAGCGATCATTCTGCTCACTTCCAATGCGCTAAACTTGTTCTCCTTATACCGCATATCATTCATCCATGCAGTTCGATAGGTTAATGATCGCAAGGCCTCAAGCTGCGCCCAGTCGTCAGCCAGCTCAAACTGAATGCCTTCAAACTTACCGATAGGTCTGCCGAAAGCCTTTCGTTCCTTGATGTACTCCATCCCGATGTCCAAGGCACGTCGCGCTGCGCCCACGCATACGGCCGCAATCAAAATGCGTGCACTGTCGAAGCCTTCCATGGTTAAATAGAAGCCCTTGTCAACTTCGCCGATGCGGTAAGCATCAGGGATCTTGACGTTTTCCATCTTGAAGCCGCCTGTTGAAATCGCCATCCGTCCCATGTCGTCAAACCGCTTATTGATTTCAACTCCTCGCGCTATCATGGGCAAATAGAAGCCTGTCATTCCCCGATGTGAAGCCCCTTCGGAAGCAGGTGAAGTCCTCGCGATGACAAAGTAGCCTCCACCCAGCTTTTTCGCTTCTTCTGTTCCGCTGATGTACATTTTTTCACCGTTCAAGATCCAACCGTTGCCCTCTCTTCGTGCAGTGGACTTGAAAGCAGCAACGTCCGACCCTCCGCCACTCTCCGTTGAAGCGATGCCGATGAAAGCTTCACCCTTGACGGCTTTGCGAACAACTTCGCTGCGCACTTGCTCAGTGCAGTACCTGTCTACGACGAAACCCCAGGACGACTCAACAAGCCATAGTACTGGCACGGCGATGCTAACGTCTGCATAGCCAAGCTCTTCAGCAGCTATGCAAGCGGTCACCCAGTCAGCACTGGTACCACCGTGCTCTTGTGGAGCAGTCATGATGAGCAGGCCCATCTCGCCCATGCTCTTCAAGAGTTCACGTGGGATCTCACCCTTGCTGTCCATCTCCCTAATCTTCTCTAATGGCAGATTCTTCTGGCACCATTCGCGCAAAGCGTTGCGGAAAAGCTCCTGTTCTTCTGTGAAGCTGAAATCCACCAAGTTTTTCACCTTGAACCGTAACTACCTGCGCTGTAAATATAAAAGTTGTTTAGACACTATGTGGAAATCTTTGCTAGAAGCTGATTAACTGGGCTTTGGTTAAGATGCAGCCCAAGCTTCTCTTGTCCAATGTTTAGGGCCAAACCAAGCAACTGAGTATAATACAATACTGGAAGGTTTGGCTTTGCCCCAACGGTAGTTGCTGCATCCTTTTGTCTGGCGTCAAACATCATTCCACAGTTCGGACAAGAAACAACCAATCCATCTACACCCAAGCCTTGCACTGCCTTGAGCTTCGACCCAGCCAAAGAGAGTGCAGAATCAACATGACTGTAAGTCAAAGCTGCCCCACAACAGTCAAGCTTCTCAGCATAATCCACGCTTTTGGCGCCGAGCACATCGATCAATTCGTCTAGTTTCCTAGGATTCTCCGCATCATCAACCCTTCCAAGGTCACTGTAACGAAGAATCTGGCAGCCAACATGGCTTGCCAACTTCAAACCATTAAGCGATCTCACCGTCGTCTTCTGAATGTTACCTAAACCAATATGATCGTGCAGAAAATCAATCACGTGCCATATCCTCATGTTCGAATCGTATTTCAGGCCTTCTTCACGAAGTAAACCGATAATCTTGCTGTGAATTTTTTCATCATTTTCAATCAGGCTTTTGGCCTCTGAAATTGCGAAGTGACAACGATTGCATGGAACAAGCAAGTCTTTCAGTCCGGTCAAGTTTGCTAACGCAAGAATTCTTGCAGCCAAATAACTGGCTGCAAAATCATTAACGCTCTTAACAGGGTCCCCGCAGCACACAGCCTCACGCAAGTCGACAAGTTCAACGTCAAACTTCGGCAGAACTTCCCGAAGTGACATTTCATATGCGTATTGGCTTGTCAATATTCGACAGCCCCAGAAGACACCGAGCTTCAAGGCTGTTTTTCCTCCAGAGCCTTCAGAAAGACAGTCTGAAAACCTTCTTTCGGAGCTTTGATCTTCGGCAATTTCAGGCTTTCGCGGTCGCAGGTTTCCATTTTCTTGGTGCTAACCTTTTGAACTGGTTCTGCCAACCCGTTTTCCAGAATCTGCGAAACTGCTTTCATGTAAGCCTCAGGCACTTTGGCTTCCCTCTCCACAGCCAAGTTACGCAGAGCTATAATCGCATGATAAGGCGAGGCTTTCTGGGGACACCTCTGAACACACTTCAGACATGTCACGCACGTCCAAATTATGTCTGACGAAGCCAATTCATCGACGAAACCAAAGTTCACCAGTTTCTCAATTTCATGAGGCTTCAATTCCAGAAGCTTCAAGGCCGTGCAGCCGCTCGTACATTTTATGCAGAGAAAACAGTTTATGAGTTCCCTCCCACGGAGCTTTGCCAAGATTTTCTCTCGCGACTCGAGATTCGGTTTGGCCATCGACATCAAATCAGTCAAGCTCAACGTTGGCTTTCTCCTTTTGACTTTGCTCTTGCTAGAGCTGCTTCAACTTGTGCCACTACCTGCTTGTTGCCATATTGTTGTATCTTGATGGCGCCTGTTGGGCAAGCTACGCTACACAGACCGCAGCCTTGGCACATGACCTCAATGACCTCGGCTCTCAGTTCTTCTGCTTCGGCTTTCTCCTGCTTTTTCATCTCAACAGCCACGAAAGGACAGAGTGATTCGCAAATTCGGCATCCACTGCAAAGGTCCTGATCTACAACGGCCTTCAAAGGTTCAAGCTCAATCTCGCCACTCGACAACAGGTCTATGACTTTGGCTGCTGCGCCGCTCGCTTGAGATACTGTATCTGGAATGTCTTTTGGGCTTTGGCATGCACCTGCAAGAAAGATTCCCGCGGTGGAACATTCAAGCGGTCTCAGCTTCGGATGTGCCTCCAGCAGGAAGCCGTCCGCACTTCTCAAGGCGTGGAAAAGCTTGCTAATCTTGTCAATGTCATTGCTGGGAACAAGCCCGTTGGCAAGCACAACCAAATCAGCATGCACTTCCAGAAGCTTGCTTGTTCCGCTTTCAAAAACATCGAAGTAAAGCGAACCATCTGCTGTGCTTCGAATGTCAGAAGGAACCCCGGCCACAAAGTTGATGTCCATGTCTCTGGCTCTTCGATAAAATTCTTCGTAACCCTTCCCGAAAGCTCTGAGATCGTTGTAGCAAACATAAATGCTCACGTCCTTGCCGAGTTTCTCACGGGCAAGAATCGCCTGTTTTAGGCTGACCATGCAGCCCACACGGCAGCAGTATTCGTGAAACCGCTTGTCTCGAGAACCCACACATTGAACGAAAACTATGCTCTTTGGTGGTTTCTCACTTCTCGGGTTCCGAATCTTACCCCCAGTTGGGCCAGAAGCGTCTGAAATCCTTTCAAACTCGATATTCGAAATGACATTTGGAAATCTGCCATAACCGAATTCAGGCATTTTCGAAGCATCAAAAACCTCAGAACCAACAGCGATGATAATGCCACCCACTTTGAGCTGGACAGTCACAGGTTCCTGATCGAAGTCTATGGCTTTGGCTTCGCATGCCTCAACACATTTGCCGCACACAGTTTTGTTCTTCGTCT
>CAYYXF010000036.1:0-12478 GCA_964475545.1 uncultured Candidatus Bathyarchaeia archaeon
GTTGAGACCTGTTACTTGGGAGTTGAGGGAATTGATCTGTTGTTGCAGATTCGCCTTCTCTGCTTGGAGATTCGCTATTTCGACATTTGCATGGTTCTGAACGTTGGTTGCATTGGTGTAGTAAACGGCGGCTAATAGCGCCATTATCACGACGACAATGCCTAGTCCTATTACCGAAAAAGTGACCTTTTCTTTTGAAGCTAATCCCATCATTTCACCTCCGATCGCATGCAGATTGAAATTGTTTAATCCAAGGCATGCTCGGGTTTAAACGTTATTAAATTCGAATTCTTATTAACAATAATGTTCAACGAACAGAATACGTAACACGCATTACTTGTCTCAGTCATGCGCAAGCGTTGAGAAGAATCAGCTAGGTCAGCGGTAGTCTATCTATTTCTAGCATTCGTTAGACTCGAAAAGATGTTTTCAACATATCCAACAGGGCGCTTAGCTGATTCGCATAGATTGCGACAGTCAGGAGGGAAACCCCCATGAGAAGAAGTAGCGCGCCGATTATTCTACGTTCCAGAATGTCCATATGTTTCCTATCCTAAGTGCTTGTTCAGGGCCGCTTCAATATTATCTCGTGGTACACATCCCACGATTCTGTCAACTTCCTTTCCATTCTTCATTATCAGCACGGTCGGAATGCTGAATACTTGGAAACGTTCGGCCGTCGTAGGATTCTCGTCAACGTTAAGCTTGCCAACAGTGATCTTTCCAGCATATTCGCCAGCTAGCTCCTCAATTGTGGGCGCTAAAGCGTGGCACGGACCACACCATGACGCCCAAAAGTCGATCAAGACTAATGAATGACTGGTTACTGTCTCATTGAAATTTGAATCGCTGATGTAAACCGGTTTCGCATTCATTTCTCCTTTCTCGCCTTTTACGCCTTGAGTGTCTCAAGTTTCTTTGCTCTAAGACGTTTCAGTTCTTCATCTTCCCCCGATATAAAGCGTTCGTGTCATCGCTCATTTGCTCTCATTCCTGCAGTTTTTCTTTGGCGCGGCTTTCCCAGAGGTTGGTCATTTTTTTAGCACAAGCATTTTTTCAAGAGCTTTTCTAGCTTTCTTGGCAATTGATTCCGGAACCGTTATCACATACTTCTCTTGTTTCAAGGCTGCGTAGAGTCTGTCTAACGTATTCAACTTCATGTTTGGGCAAACGGCTTCTTCATAGGCCAGCACGAATCTTTTCTCAGGGTTATCTTTTCTCAAACGGTGCAGAAGTCCCTCTTCTGTGCCTATGATGAAAGTCCTAGCGGTACTTTCTCGAGCGTAACGGCACATTTGAGACGTGCTACCCACGAAATCAGCGACGTTCTGCATGTCGATGTTGCATTCTGGGTGGACCATGACGACAGCCTCTGGGTATTGCATTTTGAGGATTTGCACGTCTTCAGGCTGAAAGAGCAGATGAGTCGGACAAAATCCCCACTCGGGAACGGGAATAACCGTCTTCCCAGTCTTTCTTTCAACGTATTCAGCCAAATTGCGGTCCGGTCCGAAAAGCACGGTGTCCCCATTCAAAGACTCAATTACGTCCACAGCATTTGCTGACGTGCAGCATATGTCGCAGTGGGCCTTGGCCGAGGCCAGAGTGTTAACGTACAAAACCAGTGGAATATCAGGATACAATGCTCTTGTACGCTTGATCTCATCCACGGTGAGCATCTGAGCCATGGGGCAACGCGCCCCAAGAGTAGGCAACAAAACCTTCTTGTCTGGATTCAAAATCGCTGCGGATTCTGCCATGAAATCCACAGCAGAAAAAACTATTATTTCAGCTTCCTTCTCATCCATGGCTTTCCTGCTTAACTCAATGCTGTCCCCTACATAGTCAGCTATGTCTTGAATCTCAGGACGCTGATAATTATGGGCCAAAATGATTGCTTTTTTTTCCTTTTTCAACCTGTTTATCTCATCGATTAGCTGCACTACGATTCGCCTTTGCGTTGAACGTGATATGATTTTTCTCATGATGCGCCCGCCGATATATCCTTTGCCTAACCATCTGATCTTAATTTACATTCGAAAACCGCAGAATGCGAGTTACATTTCATCTTCAAGCCTGAGCAGACGTTCATCCAGTTCAGTGGCGCTGGCTTAGGGATTAATGGTGATTTATGCTTGCCGCTTCACACGTATGGTAGCACTGTTGACAGGTAGTACTTCCTTGAAGGATTTGCCACGGTCTGATTATTACGTCGGCCTTTTATTTACAATGAGCTCGTAAACAAAGAAGTCATAGGCAAAAACGTCCAACTTCCGATCTTGGCTATTTCGGCTTGATTCTAAATCTAGTTTCTTCTTCATGATCATGTCCCCTCATTGCCGATTCATATTACGTCGTAAGTCGTAATATAAACGTTCCCAACCAAGCGTTGAACTAGACTACAAATGAATACACTATTGCCCAAACAAGAGAAAGAAGAGAACGTTCCCGCAACAAACGAGCCTTCAGCGATTCAGTAAATTGGTGCAGCGGGCCGGATTTGAACCAGCGAACCCCTACGGGAAAGGATGGCTCATAGGGGATCTTCCGCTTATGGCGCCCGATCTTGAGTCCTTCGCCTTTGACCTGGCTTGGCGACCGCTGCACCCATAACAAACGTTTAGGTCTTCACTATTAACCATTTTCCATGTCCTGGCAAGTTCTGCCCCACATGTTCAGATGGTCCATTCGGCGTTCTTGACAGGTTTGCCCTAAAGCCCTTTCTGTCCTTCATTTTTCAGTAAGCTGGGTAAATGCAGCTTTGAATCTCTATTCGTCCGAGTTTCATTCTTGAATCCTTCTTGTTACCTAATAGCAAGTGTCTTGCGCGTCAAGAAGCTATATTGCAGAAGCAAATCGTCATGGATGCAGAAAGTCTGTGGTATAGTACAAAAAAGTTTATTAGTTAGCTACGTAGTTTACGTTTCTAGCCTTTAATACAGCATATCATTTTTCAGTCGGAGGAAATCAAAAGCTTGAGAATACCCGCATCACATAGTATTCGTCAAACGTCTTTAAGTGTGAGGTTGCGGGGGTTGGTTTGAAATGGATGAGATTTCGAAGGAAGACACACATCTATTGTTGAAAGCATTTTTCAGGGAGAAGGGATTGGTCCGCCAGCATCTGGATTCTTACAACGAGTTCATAGATCAAGGACTGCAAGAAGTTGTCGATGAAGTGGGTGAAATTCCGATAGAGGTTCCAGAAAGCCCCTACAAGGTAAAACTGGGGCAGATTTGGATCATTGATCCTCAAACGAGGATAACCGGTCCGTACGTTACCGAGGTAGACGGGACCAAACACGAAATCTATCCTATGGAAGCAAGACTCAGAAACTTGACTTATGCAGCGCCGATAGCGCTTGAAATGACGCCTGTGATAGATGGCAGAGAACAAGACACAGAGCTGGTCTACGTTGGGAATATTCCAGTTATGCTGAAATCGAAGCTTTGCTTTCTCTCGCAGCTTTCGAGAGAAGAGCTCATAACTTGTGGGGAAGACCCAGATGATCCCGGTGGCTACTTTGTAGTGAACGGTTCTGAACGTGTGATCGTGGCCATGGAAGACTTGGCGCCGAACCGCGTTATAGTTGACATTGATGATAAGGGAGCATCACCAGTATTTCAATCCAAGATATTCTCCACAACGGTGGGCTTCAGAGCAAGAATAGAGTTGAAACTCAAACCTGACGGAGCCACGTACGTTTCGATACCAGGCGTGCCCACGGAAGTCCCCTTCGTCGTCTTAATGCGTGCTCTAGGCTTGGAGTCGGACAAGGAGATAGCTGAGGCCGTTTCTCTGGAAAAGGAGCTTCAGGCAGAGCTAGATTCTTCATTTGAAAAAGCTTTGGGAGTAGACACTCCAAAGGACGCTATCCTTTTCATCGGAAACCGAGTTGCTCATGGCCAGGTTGAGGAATACCGCCTGCAAAAGGCGGAAACCGCAATCGACAAGAATTTTCTGCCACACATAGGTAGAACAAGTCAAAATCGAAGAGACAAAGCCCTATTCCTAGGTGAAATGGCCAGCAAGGCCGTTGAATTGAAGCTGGGGAGAAGAGAAGAGGATGACAAGGATCATTTCAAAAACAAGCGCCTAAGACTTGCTGGTCCACTTCTCG
This sequence comes from uncultured Candidatus Bathyarchaeia archaeon, assembly GCA_964475545.1. GTDB lineage: Archaea > Thermoproteota > Bathyarchaeia > Bathyarchaeales > Bathycorpusculaceae > DASPTR01. The sequence continues at coordinate 4,121 of CAYYXF010000036.1, forward strand.
CAGACCTTTTCAGAGTAGCCTTCAGGAACCTTACCCGAGACATAAAATATCAGCTTGAGCGCATCGGCGTAAAAGGATCAATCATAACTGTTTCAGCAGCTGTGCGACCCGGAATAATCTCAGAGAGATTTCAGCATTCGCTAGCAACCGGGAATTGGGGAAGAGGAAGAGTTGGCATAACCCAGCTTCTGGACAGAACAAACCACATTTCTACACTGAGCCACCTACGCAGGCTGCAGTCTCCGCTAAGCAGAAGTCAACCGAACTTCGAGGCCAGAGATCTACACGCAACTCATTGGGGCCGCTTATGCCCAAACGAAACCCCAGAGGGTTCAAACTGTGGGCTGGTCAAAAACTTGTCACTATCTGCCTGCATTTCTGTGGGAGTGAACCCTGAAAAAATAAGGCAGACGCTCGTAAGCATGGGCATGACGCCGATATATGAAGCCAATGAAACGCTGAGACTTTCTGGAGCTAAGGTCTTTCTTGACGGAAACATCGTGGGATACTGTAATTTCTCAGAGGAGCTTACACGCGATTTTAGGGAAAAGCGCAGAAAAGGAGAAATCTCAACCGAAGTGAACACATCCTATTTCTCAAAGATCCACGGAAAGAGAGACGAGTTGTACATCAACTGCGATGAGGGAAGAGTTAGACGACCGCTCATAATCGCGGAAAAGGGGGTTCCAAGGCTACAACAAGAACACATTGAAAAAATAGCTTCAACCGAATGGTCATGGGAAGACCTCGTCAAGAACGGAATCATCGAATACTTGGATGCTGAAGAAGAAGAGAACGCGTACATTGCGCTCAGCCCAGAAGAAGTGACTCAGGACCATACACACTTGGAAATCGCAACATACACGATTCTGGGAATCTGCGCCTCAACAATACCGTACGCGGAACATAATCAGTCACCTCGTAACTCCTACCAGGCAGCCATGGCAAAGCAGGCCTTAGGAGTCTATGCGACAAACTTCCAGCAACGTGTAGATTCCAGATCACATGTGCTGCATTACCCGCAAGTGCCAATTGTGGAGACTGCCGTCATGGAAACGATGGGCTACAAGCTCCGACCCTCCGGGCAGAACTGCCTAGTTGCAGTCCTATCTTTCGAAGGATACAACATGGAGGACGCTCTGATCTTCAACAAAGCCTCTATAGAAAGGGGCTTGGGGCGATCCACTTTCTTCAGAATATACGAGGCAGAATGTCGCCAATACTTGGGCGGATTGAAGGACAAGTTCACTTTGCCTGAACCTGGGACACGTGGGTTTAGAGGAGAGCAATACTACAGGTTGCTTGAACCTGACGGCATAATAGGCTTGGAGTCAGGCGTTTCGGGTGGAGACGTTCTGATTGGCAGAATAAGCCCCCCTAGATTCCTTGAAGAATACAAGGAGTTTGAAGTCAAGGGGCCGTCGATGAGAGACACATCGGTGGACATGCGTCCGTCAGAGACTGGAATTGTTGATGCCCTTTTCATCACTGCGTCTGGTGAGGGAAGCAAGCTTGTAAAAGCTAGAGTTCGTGACCAGCGCGTCCCTGAGCTCGGCGACAAGTTTGCGTCTCGTCATGGGCAAAAGGGAGTCATAGGCTTGATTGCGCCTCAGGAGGATTTGCCATTCACGGAGGACGGGATTGTACCAGACATAATAATCAACCCTCACGCCATTCCGTCAAGGATGACCATCGGGCAGTTCATCGAGTCAATTGCTGGAAAAGTTGCTGCTGTGAGAGGAAAACCGGTTGATGGAACGCCCTTTTCGGGTGAAAGTTCTGGAGAAATCAGGAAAACGTTAATTCGCCTGGGATTCAGTCACACGGGTGCAGAAGTGTTCTACAACGGTGTGACGGGGGAGAAATTTGTCGCTGACATTTACATAGGCGTTGTCTATTATCAGAAGCTGCATCACATGGTTGCAGACAAGATACACGCCCGGGCGCGAGGGCAAGTTCAGATGCTGACGAGACAGCCTACCGAAGGAAGAGCAAGAGGTGGCGGTCTAAGATTCGGTGAGATGGAGCGAGACTGTTTGATCGGCCACGGGGCTGCCATGCTTCTTCGAGACAGGTTGCTGGAAGAATCGGACAAGTACACCCTATATATCTGCGAGACGTGCGGTCAAATAGCCTACTACGACATGAAACAGAGAAAATACGTGTGCAAGCTTTGCGAAGACAAGGCTAAGATATCTCCGGCAATAGTTTCTTATGCCTTCAAATTGCTGTTACAGGAGCTAGTGAGCCTGTGTGTTTCGCCAAAATTGAGACTTAAGGAGAAGGCATGACATGTCTACTGAAGAGATAATTCATAAAGTTGTAGACGAAATCCATTTTGGCCTGTTCTCGCCGCAGGACTTGCGCAAACTTTCAGTGGTGGAAGTCCAGACGCCTGACACGTATGATGAAGACGGTGCCCCAATCACTGCTGGATTGATGGATGGTAGGCTTGGAACACTAGAGCCCAGACAACGCTGTAAAACATGCGGCAACACGGCTATCCGATGCCCAGGCCATTTCGGCCACATTGAGCTTGCGGTCCCAATAGTGCATATTGAATTTACGAAACTGATACATGATCTTTTGAGGGCGACATGCAGAAACTGTGGACGAATACTGCTTGCAGACGAAGCTGCCAAGAAGATTCGAGTTAGAATCGACAAGACACGTCAGCTCTTGGGTCTAGTTCCAGACGATGTTTACAAGGTAATCTTTCAAGAAACAAAAACCAAACAGTGTCCACATTGCGGGGCACTGCAAAATAAGATAACGTTTGAAAAACCCACGAAGTTCAGCGAGCAGATTCCTGAAAGCGGCTCAGAACCCATAACTCCGAGTATGATACGGGAGAGAATGGGGCGCATTTCAGATGAGGACCTTGAGCTTCTAGGGTTTAACCCGAAGGCCGCGCGTCCAGAGTGGATGGTTTTACAAGTCTTGCCTGTGCCGCCAGTTTATGTTCGCCCTTCAATAACCTTAGAATCAGGCATCCGCTCAGAAGATGACCTTACTCATAAGCTTGTAGACATAATTCGCATTAATCAGAGGCTTGAAGAAAACATGGATGCTGGAGCGCCTACGCTCATAATTCAAGACCTATCAGAGCTTCTGCAATATCACGTGACAACATACTTCAATAATGAAGCATCAGGAATACCGCCTGCGAGACACCGCTCTGGAAGGGCTTTGAAGACACTTTCACAGCGGCTCAAGGGCAAAGAGGGAAGATTCAGAAGCAACCTTTCGGGAAAGAGAGTTGACTTTTCCGCCCGCACTGTTGTTTCTCCTGATCCAAATCTTGACATAAACGAGGTTGGGGTGCCGCTTGAAATTGCAATGCGTCTATCCGTTCCGGAGAAGGTTACCGAATGGAACTTGGAAGAAGTCCGAGGTCTAGTCAAGAATGGACCTGAGAAGTATCCTGGTGCCCTCTACATTATTAGGCCTGATGGAAAGCGAATAAGACTTGAATTTGTGGTTGACAGAGACAAGATTGCGGAAGCAGTTGAAACCGGATTCGTTGTAGAAAGACATCTTAAGAACGGGGACATAGCCATCTTCAACCGTCAGCCTTCTCTTCACCGCATGTCCATCATGGCACACCATGTACGAGTTCTACCATACAAGACATTCCGTTTGCACCTCTGCGTTTGTCCCCCCTACAACGCGGACTTTGATGGCGACGAAATGAACCTTCACATTCCACAAAGCGAAGAAGCGCGGACAGAAGCACTCTTGCTCATGCAGGTTCAAGACCAGATACTCTCACCCCGATTCGGCGGTCCCATAATAGGAGCAATAAGAGACTTCATTACATCTGCTTATCTTCTCACCAGAAAAAGCAACTACGTGACGATGAATGAGGTCAACAGATTGCTGCTCGGAGCCGGATACATTGGTCCTTTACCCAAACCTAAAATCAAAGAACCAATACCACTATGGACGGGCAAGCAGGTTTTTAGCCTTTTCTTGCCGAAAGACATGAACTATGTTTTGAAGGCAAGCATTTGTCAAGGCTGCGTCAAATGCGAAGAAGAGAAATGTCCATTCGACGCATACGTGGTTGTTAAGAATGGTGAACTGATCAGCGGTGTCATAGATAGACGGTCAATAGGCGCTGAGATGTCTGAAAGCCTGCTCCACAGAATAATAAAGGACTACGGGACTCAGGCTGGACGGGAATTTCTGAACAGGATAACCCACATGTTGAAGCTTTTCATAACCATGCGAGGCTTCACATACTCCTATGATCAGCTAGTTCTTTCTCCGAAGGCGGAAGAAAGAATACGAAAAACCATGGATAGGATCGAGAAGAAAATATTGGAACTTATCGAAAGTTACAACAAGCGCACGCTTCCAAGACTGCCAGGACAGACTCTGGAAGAGTCGTTTGAAATATATGTTATGAACGAGTTGGCAAAAGCGAGAGACGAGTCGGGAAAAATCGCTGACCAAGACTTCACGCTTGAAAACGCTGGCATTGTGATGACACGCACGGGAGCTAGGGGTTCAAGCCTCAATATTGGTCAGATCAGCGCATGCGTGGGACAGCAGTCTGTTCGTGGAAAAAGAATATTGCGGGGATACGTAGGCCGAGCTCTGCCGCATTTCAAGTCTGGTGACGCAACACCAAAGGCAAGGGGATTCGTGTACTCCTCATACCAAAAAGGGCTTGACGTCATTGAATTCTTCTTCCACTCGATGGGTGGCAGGGAGGGGCTGGTGGACACGGCCGTAAGGACCCAGCAGAGCGGCTACATGCAAAGAAGACTGATCAACGCGCTTGAACACATACGCTTAGAATATGACGAAACAGTCAGGAACTCGGCAGGTGACATAATCCAATTCCAATATGGAGAAGACGGCGTTGACCCGGCTAAGAGCGATCATGGAAAGGCTGTAAACGTCGGTCGACTCGTTGGTCAGATAAGAATAGCCAAAGAAAAAGGCAAACCCGCGTCGCCGGAGCACATTAAGAAGCAGTTGAAGGAAGTTGAAGATCAGCTTACTCCAATTCTGGTGAACCAACTAAAGGAAAATCTGACCAAGGCTAATCTGCCAACAGCGGGTGTTAATAAAGCAATCAAGCTGACTGTCGAACACTATAAGCGTGCTTTGATGGAGCCAGGCGAAGCTGTTGGCATCGTTGCTGCACAATCGATAGGCGAACCAGGTACACAGATGACGCTCAGAACGTTCCACTACGCAGGAGTCAGGGAACAGAACGTCACTTTAGGCTTGCCAAGGCTAATTGAAATTGTTGATGCCAGAAGAATACCTTCCACACCGATAATGACGATTTACTTGGATGAGGAGCACAGGAAGAGCAGGGAAGCAGCAGTGAAGATTGCGCGCGACATAATCTTCACTACGCTTGAAAACCTAACACAGACAATCTATGAGGACCCAGTGCATGAAGAGATAATAGTTGAGCTGAGCAAGACGATGATGGAGGACAGAGACATAACGATGGACATGTTGAAAGAAGCGATGCAGACACAAAACTTCACCGTCAAGACAAGGGGCAACAATGTGCATATCAAGCCTAAGAGAGCTGACGCGCTTAAGAAGTTGCTTGATAAGATTCCTTCGTTGCACGTTAAAGGTGTTGCAGGCATAAAACGCGTGCTAGTCACAGAGGAACACGGAGAATGGGTTATAAGAACGGATGGTTCGAATCTGCCCAAGGTTCTTGAAATCCACGGCGTGGGCACTTCAAGAACGACGACAAATAACGTTCATGAAATAGCCAAGACCTTGGGAATAGAGGCTGCCAGGAACGCGCTGGTGCATGAAGCCAGGGGGGTCTTGGAGGAACAGGGACTTGATGTTGACGTTCGCCATGTGATGCTTGTTTCTGACATGATGACTTCAACAGGCGAAGTGCAACAGATAGGCAGACATGGCATCAGTGGCAAGAAGTCTAGTGTCCTTGCTAGAGCCGCATTTGAAATCACGGTGCCAAACATTGTTGAAGCGGCGGTCAAAGGGGAAAGCGACCCGTTGGCGGGTGTGACGGAAAACGTAATAGTTGGGCAGTCAGTTCCAATAGGCACGGGACTAGTCGAACTCTACATGTCAACGTTCGAGTCGAAAGGAGAGAAGAAGAAGTGATAGACATAGACAAGGCGATTGCTGCAGCAGTGAAGACTGGTAAAGTCTCATTTGGTGCGGACTCTGCGATACAAAATGCTAGAACGGGAAAAGCCAAAATGATAGTCATAGCTGCAAACTGCCCTAAGAACGTACGTGAAGACATAGAATATTACAGCAAGCTTTCAAATGTTCCATTCATGAACTACAGGGGATCAACCATCGACTTGGCAGCCGTGTGTGGCAAACCATTCACTGTTTCAGCGTTAAGTATAAGAGAGCCAGGCGATTCTGAAATCCTTAAGCCGACAGAGGAAGAAGAGCCAGAGGAATCTGCTGGAGGAAATGAATGACAAGCGGGATCAAGTTCACCAGCAATGAAATGCGTTACATCGCTTTGTTTGAAAGCATAACAAATGCGAGCGCCAAAGACTGCATAGTCGACGAGGAACAGGGACGCGTGATTTTTATCATCAGTGAAGGTCAGATAGGCGTAGCTATAGGGAGAGGCGGTAGAAACATCCATACGCTCGAAAGAATGACGGGAAAGAAACATGAAATAATCGAGTACTCCGAAGACCCGGTGAAATTCATCAAGAACGCTCTGAAACCAGCACTTGTCCAAGAGGTCAGGGTGACTGAGAGGCCGGATGGCACGAAGATGGCCGTTGTAGCCGTTAGCCCAAAGGACAAGGGTGTTGCTATAGGGAAAAACGGAAAGAACGCTGAGCGTCTGCGATTTCTAGCCAAAAGATATTTTCAAATACAAAATGTGAGCATAACCTAGTCTCACGGGGACACACAAATGGAAAAGAGGGTTGTTGCGACCGCTTATTTCTTGGTCTTGTTCGCTTTAGTGAACCATGTCCGTGCTTCAGACGGATCTGTCTTAGACCAATTCTTGGGCAGTCCTCTGCTGATTCTTGTCGCACTGCTCGTCATAGACATAATAGCGTTGGCATACCACAAACTGAGAAAATAAATACGCTAGTTGTCACTTTGCTAAGACTAGGTCAATTAGCGCTTTTTGATCCACTTCAGCCCGTGTTCGCCAATCCAAGTACAGTTGTTCGTTCTCGTCTTGAGTCAGGTAACCGTAGCGAATGTAGCGATCAATGTTCAAACCGACTTTCCATCCTGGAAGTTTGTCGCGCAGCATGTCCTCAACTTCCTTTCGAGTTGCTTTTCCCTTTTGGGAAATGATGTACGATATTGTGATTGCTAGTCCTGCAAGGTCGTCTATCCGCCATCCTACCATCTTCGCCTCTTTTGGCGTTATGTCTCCTCGAAGTGTAATGAAGTGTCTGGCCCTGTCTAACTGTTCCAAGCTTGGCTTCTCAACAGCTTTTTCTTCTTCGAAGACAGTTTTTACCTGCAAGTCAAGGGCTTTCAGGTGGTCATCTAGGAGTTTCAGGACTTTAGGGTAGTCTGAGCCCAATGCCTTGCGAAGTTCCCAACCCTTCACGCCTGGTTTCGTGTGTCTCTTGTAGAAGAGCAGGTGAGTTGCTCTTTTGAGCTTGCTAGCGTAGATGACTTTTCTCTTGCTCAATGCTGTTCTCCCTTCTTCCACTTCATCCAATCTTCGACTGAAACTGCTATCGGAATGGATACAAGCTGCTTGTTGCCGATTTTCGTTTCTAGCTTCTCATATGGTTTTATGAAGATTTCTTCTTCCAGCGGGTGGATTTCCAATGTTGCGTAGCCGTATGTGACCAAGAAGCTTGTCATGAATGCTCTTTGAACCGTTTCTTCGTAGGTTTCCCCGGCGATAAAACTCCAGTATGGGATCTTGCCGCTTTCACCTTTTTCCTGAACGTAATTCCTCAGTTCTCGCCAGAAGTTGTCCAATTCCTCCGAGAACGCTTTGTCTCGCAGAATATTCTCTTGCAGGAGCTCCTCTCTTGTAGCAGAGCCCATTTTAACCTCGGCTGGCGGTTTTTCTTTCCACCTTTCACTGATGGGCAACAGGTTTATCCAGTATGCAGTTGCTTCTGCCAAGCTGTGAAGCGAAATCTGCTCCAGCTCGACTATCGGGTGCCAAGCTTGGACAAAGGTTTCAACAATTTCCTCTTTCGACAAACTTCTGAGCTTCTCTCCGAGAAGAAACGGATCCATGTAAAGCGATGTTGAGCGATGTCTGACCCATTCGCCTTGAAGTCTAATGACAGATGCTACATGATGTAATGTCTCAGCATCTAGACATAGGTCTTCTGGGATTGTCCATTCTGGAAAGTACTCTTTGACAGTGCTGATGTTTTCGTT
>CAYYXF010000037.1:0-3006 GCA_964475545.1 uncultured Candidatus Bathyarchaeia archaeon
ACACCAAAACTGCAGGAAAGGACCGTGACTGAGAAGCAGGCCTAGCCAAACATGGCCCAGCCAACAATCCAAACATGACAAACAACCCGAACCCAAACACGAGCACCCATACCAGCGCGCGCTTGCCTGGTTACCGTTTCGCTAGTTGATATCTAGAAGATTCCTACATAAGTATTTATCTAGTGAGAAAGCAGTTAAAGTTATGGAGAGGGAGAAGGCAACATAGTACTTGAAAATATGGGAGGTGAGGATGGTGGAGATTTCAATAAACACAAAGCAAGCAATTGCAGTAATATGGACGATAATCGCCTTTGCCTTGTCTTTGATAGTAGTCTTGACCTTAGCCATGCCATATTATACTCCTTGGACTTCTGGGTCATGGGCGATGCTGATTGCTCTGTTCTTCGCACTCATGCTGGTCATAACGCTTCCAGTGTATCTTCTCTTGGCTTTGTGGCAGATAGTATCTAGGTCAGACAATGCCTAGGACCATGGAAGTCTGCCAACTTGGTCCTGACGAGCAAGAAGCAATACTCAGAGGGCACACTATTCCTCACTCTTCAAAACAAAGCAGGATCCTAGCAAGCTCAAGAAACGCCGAAGGGCAACAAGGCAGTTGCCCATCATCATCCGATTTTTCAATACGATACTATTGTGCTGATTTGCAGCGCAAACATGGATTCAGTCCTCAGAATTGAGTCATTTCGGTCTCATTTCTTCGAGCTTTTTTGTCAGAAGAATGGCCACTTTCTTATTCAATATCTTGTCCAAAATGCTCGATCGTTACAAAATGGTGGTAAGTGTTACTGCTATACATGCGGGCGAGCCACTACAGTGAAAATGCGGCTTGGCGGTCTTTTTCTTCTGCGCCTCCTCAAATAGCCGATGAAGAGAAGCAGGATTAGACTTCCCATCAGGGCTATGATGAACATGAACAGGAGAAATATCCAATCTAGGGTGATGAATGGGAAGGAGGTTGAGAATATGATTACTGTTCCATCTATGAAAGTGTTGTCGCCAATATCGATTTCTCCTTCAACTTTGTCTGCCACCCCTTTAATCACGTAGTTTCCAGTAGCTACACCGCTTGTATTCCACTCGAAAACGATGCTTGTGTCCATTTGTGGCACAAGACCAGTTATGGGTTCTTTGCTTATCAGAATGTTATCATAATACAGGGCAACATTGAAAGACTCTGTCTCGTTTCCCTTGTTTCTGACAGTCACGGTGATGTTTAATGTGTCACCGCTTACGACCGTCACGTTCCAAGGCCTAACTGCAATGACAGCAACGTCTCTCGTGATGATTTCGAATGTTGATGAAATGGATGGGCTGTACAGAACACCCCCATTTTCGGGAGGTGCAGTATACACAGCCGCCAAGATTGATGCCTGTCCAAGCGTAGCCGAGACTGGTATCTGCGAAGATGCAGGCACGTGCGTTATGCCCGGTTGAAAAACCTGGTTTTCAGTTTCTATATGAATTATCGGGTGACCAGTCGCATCTTGAACATCAATTGTTATCGTGCCCGATTTCGGGGTCATTGCAATGTTCTCGATAGTAAGGTTGAAAACGATCATTTCCTGTCTTAAGAAGCGCGTTTGAGGATTCAACTGAGCATTAAGAGTTGCGATATTGGTTATTCTGACCATGTAGCCAACATTAAAAGTCAGAGTGTCGACCACTGCCTGATCGCCAATTTCAACGGTTGCAAGAGCAAACCATTTGCCGAAGATTTTGCCCTCGGGGTTTTCAGTGGGCCAAGGCAGTCGGAATGAGAAATTGGCTATTCCATCTAGGTCAGTACGAGATGATCCCGCTACTGTTATATTTTGATACGGGTTTGATGGTCCATTGACCAGGAAGGACACAAGCTTCTGTGCGACGGGAGCATCATTGTAGGTTACATTTGCGTACAGGATAACCAGTTCTTGCGGCTGAAAGGCATCACTTGACTGATTTATTCCCCTCCCATCAAAGGGAGCCTTCTGCGTGTACAAGTCAATAACTCTGCCTGAAGCGGCTCGCACTGCAGTAGGTCTTGTAGATTGGATGCACAAGGCAGTTAATGCTATTAGAAGTAGGATGGCTGCAGGGCGTGCCTTACGTGGTCTTTCTATGCTTTTAAGCATGCATTTCGATATGTGGATGGATGAGATCCGACCACGTGTTGATATTGCCAACATTAGATGGCCCCGTTACCGCTGTGAATCAGACAGTGCTGTCGTATCCGATTGAATAAGACTTGAGACACAGCGCTATTTAGTCTGGTATTCAATAATCTTCCATATTTCGGACTGCGATATGTTGTACCTGCTGAAACACAATGTTCTTGTCAGCTGATCTTGGCTGACGTGAAATCAGATTCGATCTTTCATTTGCATCCATGAATGTTCTATGAATCGCTCACTTGTCAGTGGTCAACGTTATTCATAGTCGAGGAACCCTGTATTCTTCCTAGGGTCGACAGACGCATAGTTAACATAAGCGACAATATCTTAGACGCTTACATCTGAAACAGTACAACACAACACATAAATGGGTCTCAAAGGTCTAGAAAGTTCGGGAAGCGGTTTGAGTCTAGAAGAGATTGAAGCTTTTCACAGGTCCCTAAAGAAATGTCCGAAATGCGATTCAAATGAGGGCTTCTGGCTTACAGCAAATCGCGAGAGAAGCTACGTTCAATGCAAACACTGCGGCACAATCTTGGAGATATACGAAGTCTTCAAAGGGCCAGAAAAAAGCAAAGAGCTAAAAGGAATATTCAAAATAGTGAAATCATAATCATGTCAGCTTCCAATGCTATGCACGGGTTTGAACAGGCTCTTGCAGGGCAGTGAAGTGAGTTCTTTTATACTTCAACTTGAAAACAAGCTACAAAGTGACTGGGTGAAACAGGAATCATTTCAGGTTCTTTCTCTGCGCAAGTCTTCTCTGCCTTCGGGCATCTTGTGTGGAAGCGGCATCCCGATGGCACGTTTATTGCTGATGGCACTTCTCCTTTGA
>CAYYXF010000037.1:3106-12367 GCA_964475545.1 uncultured Candidatus Bathyarchaeia archaeon
GTGTGGAAGCGGCATCCCGATGGCACGTTTATTGCTGATGGCACTTCTCCTTTGAGCTCGACGTCTTTTCGCTTGCGTTCTGGGTCCGGAACTGGTATAGCAAGAAGGAGTGCCTGAGTATACGGATGCATCGGATTCGAAAAAATCTCCTCCTTGTTTCCCATCTCAACGATCTTGCCAAGATACATTATCGCGATTCTGTCCGAAATGTACTTCGCAACAGCCAAGTCGTGTGTAACGAAGAGATAGGTCAGCCCAAGCTCTTTTCTAAAACCAAGCATTAAATCAATTATCGTCGTTCTAAGCGAAACGTCAATCATTGAGACGGGTTCATCAGCTATCATGAATTCTGGTTTCAAGATTATTGATCTTGCCAGCGCAACGCGTTGCCTTTGACCCCCGCTTAAATTCAGCGGATAAAGACCAATGAATTGCTCTGGCGGAGTCAATCCTACCTTTTCAAGCACTTCTGAAACCATTTTCATCTTTTCTTTACCTTTTGCCATGCCGTAAATCTCCAAGGGATGACCAATTGAGTCGCCTATTCTCATCCTAGGGTTAAGTGATGCGTAGGGATCTTGGAAGATGATCTGCATTTTCCGCCTGAGCATTCGGAGTTTCTCACCACGGAGCTTCGTAATATCCTCACCATCGAAGCATATCTTGCCAGAGGTTGGCTCAAGAAGCCTGACAACGAGCCGTCCTGTCGTTGTCTTTCCGCAACCGCTTTCTCCAGCCAAGGTGAAGATTTCTCCTTTCTTTATGGAAAAGGTGACGTTGTCAACCGCTTTGACGTAACTGGCTTTTCTGGCGAGCATTTGCTCTAGAAAGCTCTTCTGAACGGGGAAATATTTTTTCAGATTTTCTGCTTTTACGATTTCACTCAATATCGTTTGCACCTTCTTCTGGAGGCGAAAAGCACCTTACGAAGTGGTTGTTTCCAACGTTGACTAGAGACGGCTCTTTCGATTTGCATATTATTTTAGTGTTTTCGCAGCGGGGCCAGAAGCGGCACCCCTTGGGCGGATTGAGCATATTTGGAGGTGAACCCGGAATGGCTGAGAGTTTCTGGTCGGCCAATTCAATGTTAGGGATGCTTCGCAAGAGTCCTTGCGTGTAGGGGTGTATGGGGTTCTTGTACAATTCTGTGCTGTCTGCGTATTCGACTATGTAGCCCCCGTACATGACGATGATTCTGTCACACCTTTCCAAGATTATGCTCAGATCATGAGATATGAGGATAAGTGCCATGCCATAGGTTTTTCGTAAACTCTCCAGAAGGTCAAGAATTTTTGCTTGAACTATCACATCTAACGCTGTTGTCGGTTCATCGGCTATCACTAGGACCGGATTCAATGCTATTGCCAGACCTATCATTATGCGTTGTCTCATGCCTCCGCTGAACTGATGGGGATAATCGTTCATGCGCTCAGTCAATATGCCCAAGTTATTCAGTACAGTTTTGGCTCGTTCAAGAGCGTCCTCTTTCTTCGTGTTTGGTTCATGTGCCTGCATCAGCTCGACAAAGTGTGCCCCGATCTTCTTGACTGGGTTAAGTGAGGTCATGGGATCCTGGAAAATATAGGCTACTTTTTGACCTCTTATGGCGCGCATTCGGTCTTCGGACAGTTTCAGTACATCGGTTCCATCGATTTCTATTTGGCCTTTGACTATTCGACCTGGTATGGGGGTAAGTCGGATTATTGAAAGTCCAAGCGTGGACTTTCCTGAGCCTGATTCACCTGCGAGCCCTAGGGTTTCGCCTTTCTCTAGTGAGAAAGAAACGTCTTCAACGGCGCGTACTGTCCCTCTGCTTGATCTGTAATCGACGGTTAGTGACTTGACTTCCAATAAGGGCATTGTTCTCACCTTAGTCTTCAAGCTTCGGGTTTAGCAGTTCGCTTAGGCCTTCGCCGATGAATGTGAAACCTAATGCAAGTAGGATTATCATAATGCCTGGAAAGGTTATTACCCACCATCCGCCGCTGCTGAGAAGTTCTCGTCCCTTCGTAAGGTCGTAACCCCAATCGGGAATATCCACGGAGACTCCCAGCCCGATGAAGGTCAGGCCTGCAGCGGTGAGAACAGCGTCGGCAAAGTTCACTGTCAAAACTGTCACTATCGACGGGACAACGTTCGGAAGAACATAGCGGAGGAGTATTGTGTACCATTTTGCGCCTATTGAACGGGCAGCTTCAACGTACGTTAACTCCTTTATGCTCAAAACCTGGCTTCTCACTATCCTGAAATAAGATGGAATGTAGACGACAGCTATTGACAAAGCCATGTTAATAACCCCAGGGCCCAGCACGGCAGCTATTGCAATTGCTATGACTAAACCCGGAAAGGCATAAACAGCATCAATGACCAGTGAAATGGCCTTGTCGAGATTTCCGCCGACATAGGAAGAGAAAAGCCCTATAGGCACACCTACAAGAAAGCAAACAAAGACAGAGATGGCAGAAACCTGAAGCATTACTGAACCGCCCAACAGGACTCTACTAAACATGTCTTGCCCCAAAGCAGTTGTTCCCATTGGAAACTGCAAACTGGGAGGGCTTCTGAGAGGGCCCACATTTGCTTTATTCGGGTCGCGCGGCGCTATCCATGGAGCAATAGCTGTCATGATAACCAACACTGCAACGATGACAATTCCAACGATCACCATCCATCCAGAAGGTCCTCGCTTGCTTAATGACCTCAATTGAGGCAAAAGCCTTGCAAGAATGCTGCGCTTCACTCTTTTTTCGCTCATTTCCTCTTTCTCCATCATAGTCTTATTCTGGGATCAAGATACGCGTAGAGAATATCTACGACTAGGCTTACCAGCGTTACAAATAGTCCAAACATGACCACGGCACCCTGAATAGCCGTGTAGTCCCTGAAGTTGATTCTATCAACTATGTATCTTCCCAGTCCCGGCCAAGAAAATGTTGTCTCCGTCAGAATTGCTCCGCCCAGAAGCAGGGCAAACTGCAGACCCATCATTGTTAAGATTGGTAGAAACGCATTTCTCAACGCATACCCAAACGTCACCGTGCTCTCTTTCAGCCCTCTTGCCTTCGCAGCAGTGACAAACTCGAGTCGAAAAGTCTCAAGCATGTTCGTTCTAGTTAATCTGATGAACACACCTGAAAGAATGATTCCGAGCGTGAGAGAAGGGAGCAATAGCGATTTGAATGACTCGACAAATTTCATCAAGTTTCCTTCAAGAAGGCTGTCAATCGTGTATAGACCTGTAATATGAGCCGGAGGCTGGACTGTTGGGCTTATCCGTAGGCCCGTTCGAAACCAGCCTAGATAAACGCCGAAGACTAATTGGAGGATTATTCCCAAAAAGAAAACTGGAATGGCATACGTGACTATTCCAAACCCTCTTATCAAGTGATCCCACACAGAGTTGTATGCTTTCGATGCTGCTACGCCGAGCAGTATTCCAATGACAGAGGCTATTATCATGGAGTAAATGGCAAGTTCCAACGTCGCTGGAAAAGCGGAGAATATTTGTCCTCCGACATCTTCAGTCGTCGTTTGCATGGATTTTCCAAGGTTCGGGTAGCCGTGCTGCAAGAGATATCCAATGTCAACTATGCCCCCAATGTAGTCAGCATATTGGGCCCACAATGGCTTATCTAATCCCAGAAGGTGTCTCATTTGCTCCATAGCTTCGGGGGTTGCTTTCTTCTCGAAATGGAGTGCAACCGGGTCGCCCGGTAAAACACGCATCATCACAAAGACTGCTGTGAGAAGCAGTAGGAGCGTGGGTATGGTCAGGATTATCCTCGTAATGATGTAAGAACGGAGACCCATGACTACACCATGCACTGTATTCGTACTCGGGATGTTATAAGATTTTACAGGAAAAAATAGAGAGGGAGTTGGTTTTGGTTACTTTGAGATCAGCCAGTACCGCATGTCCTGTGTGATGTCCAAGTATATGCCGAAAACACTTGGCTTTGTTACAGCCCAAGCACCACTGACATAGAGCGGAGCAACTGAGCATTGCTGCACGGCCATGTCATCTATCTCAGCGTAGAGTTCTGCCCTGAGTGTCACGTTTGTGGTTGCACGCGCCTGATCATAAAGTGCCACCTGCGTTGCATTAGAGTAGTTGGTGTGCAGCCATGCAGCCCAGTAGAGGAATGAGTAGTCATCCGGATCCACATAGTCTGGATACCAACCGTACATGTAAGCGTCCATAATCTCATTGTCTCTGTTAAGCTTGTAACTTGCCCAATCAGCATTCTTCAAGGTGACAGAAATTACGCCACTTCCTTCGAGCGCTTGCTTGTACAGAAGCGCTTGCTCGGCACTCTGCGGATAGTGTCCTGAGGATTCGTACCATAGGTCAAACTGCAACTTGTGATTCTGGTCATAGCCTAGTTGTGCAAGTAGGCTTGTTGTTAGTGTGTAGTTTGCGTCACCGAGACTTTCGAAAGCTTCAGTGTGCCCTAACATTCCTGGTGGTATGATACTGTACAACGGTTCGGCCAAACCTAGAAAGACTGTCTGAGTGACAGCCGTCCTGTTGAGTGCGGCTATAACTGCTACCCTAGCCCTTGGATCGCTGAATGGTGCACGTTTTGTTTGGAAGCAGAAGTATTGGATGAATGATCCACTGCCATACCAAACCTTCACGTTGGGGTTCGTCTGCAAGTCCAGAATGTCGTTTGCTGAAATCTGCCTGAATGCCATGTCTACGTCGCCGGCGCTGATTGCCAATCGAAGTGCAGTGGCATCGCTGTAAAATCTGAAGATTATGTGTTTTGTTTTTGGATATCCGCTCGGCGTATTCCAATAGTCTGGGTTAGCATCAATTTTGATCTCCATGTCCTTTCCAGCCACACGATCCCACTTTGACAGTACGTAAGGCCCAACAAATGCAAGAGGCGTGCTTGCCCGCGCGTCGCCTGCTGTGTAGTTGACCTGTGCCATTGGGGCATATTTAGGATCCACAATCGCTGATGCTCTGCATGCAATGATTCCGAGGAACGGGCTGAATGGATAGTTCAGGACAAACCTGATCTTGTATATGTCCAGAACGTCTGTGCGGTTTATTATTTGATCATAGCCTAAGCCTGCTGGTGCACCTTCAGGGATGCTTGGTTCAAGCGCTATGGCTCTGTCGAACGAGTATTTGACGTGTGTAGCGTTCATTTCCACTCCGTCAGCCATTTTCACTCCTGTTCGAAGATTGAAGTCCCATGTTGCCAGGTCACTGCTAGAGTTCCAGCTTGTGGCAAGGTCTGGCACGAAATCTGTTCCTGTTGATGATCCGGGGCTAACGCTTACGAGAGTGTCTCCTACTTGCTGCATAATGTTCCATCCGAAATAGTCATACGCTTGGGCCGGATCTAGAGTGAGTTCAACAGAGTCAGTCGTTCCAACTACTAAGGTTGTTTCCAACGATGCGAACTTCGATTCCAAAGCGCTCTGGAGCGTGGATACTTGGTCTGACAGTGAAGATATGTTGCTCAGCATCGTAGCTGCATAGTACATCGTGCCACCCGAAATTATGATTGCAATGAGAACCAACCCTACTATAGTAATATCAGTTTTCCCTGACATTTCGTTTTTCTCCTAGATAAATCGCGAATCTACATTTGCCAGCTCACTTTATTTAAAACTTTGGATAGACTGCAACTGGTCCATTTCAAACGAGAAAAGCTAGCTCTCCATTTTCTTAGTAACGCTCTGTATGATACTGACTCTTAAGACCCAGTCCCATGCCAATTCTATCGATTTCTGTCCGCCCTCATCTTTCCATGAAACGTGTTACCATGATATCGACTAAAAATGCGTAACGCATAAATTCGGTTTTATCATTCTAGGAGTTCTGGTCGGGCGGTAGCTCAGCCTGGCAGAGCTTCCGAGTCGGCTAGTAGAGCTAGCAGGCGAAGACGCTGTAGATGTCCACCAACGGTGGGTGTCACCCAGCCTACCAGGCGTACATGCAGATACCGGACTGTCGCAGGTCCAAATCCTGCCCGCCCGACCAAGACTTGAGCTCTAAGCCTTGGCTTTCTTCTTAGAACCCGATTGTCAGCCAGACCGTTTAATCCCTTTTCAAAGCTTTCGAAGCAGTTGAAGTCCGTGCTGTGTTAAGTTTTATATGACTTCGCTCGTCACTATGCTTGCAAATGTCGGCTTTGCAGAATGGTGGCGAGAATATTGTTTGGCGCTTCTGACAGAGTGAGCTTGATAAAGCCCTCGGCAATTCGAAGGATGCTTGAGCTCTCGGCGGGAATGAAGAACGTTGTTCATTTTGAGCAGGGTGAGCCAGATTTCATAACGCCAAAACATGTTTTGGAAGCAGCTGTCAGGGCTGCAGAGAAAGGTTTTACGCATTACACTGAAATTGACGGGACGCTGGAGCTGCGCCAAGCTATAGCCGAGAAATTCGAGAAGGAGAATGGAATTGATGCTGACCCCAAAATCGAGATAACCGTGACTTCTGGCTCTCAAGAGGCCATGTTCATCGCTGCGTTGGGCTTTCTGAACGCAGGTGATGAAGCTCTCATTCTTGACCCATACTATCCTGCATGTTTTGAGGATACCTTGTTGGCAGAAGCGAAGCCTGTGCCAGTTCCACTTAATGAAAGCGAGAGCTACAGAGTGGAAACGGACGCGCTTGAAGGAAGAATAACGAAAAGGACAAAGATGATCTGGATGTGTAATCCGTCCAACCCAACAGGCCACGTATTCCCGAGGCAGGATCTCGAAACAATAGCTGACGTAGCTCGGAAACACAACTTGGTAGTTTTTGCAGATGAGATCTATGAGAAATTACTCTACGAAGGTGCAGAGCACATAAGCATAGGTTCGTTGCCTGGGATGAGGGACCGGACAATCACAGTGAACGGTTTCTCAAAAGCGTACGCCATGACAGGCTGGAGAATCGGCTACGTGGTGGCTGGAAAGAAGCTCTCAGCTACCCTACGCAAGCTGCATTATTACGCAGTTCTTTGTCCAAACGCAATCTCGCAAAAAGCTGCTTTCGCCGCATTGACTGGGCCTCAAAACTGTGTCCAAGAAATGATAACAGAATATGCTAGGAGAAGGGAATATGTGCTTCGCGAACTCGATGGAATTGAGTCTTTGTCCTTCGTCGAACCTAAGGGAGCGTTCTACGTTTTTCCGAATTTCTCAAACTTCGAAAAATCAGATGAGATACTTGCATCACATTTGCTCAAGGAGGCAGGAGTAGTAACTGCACCGGGCTCAGGTTTCGGGAAAGCTGGAGAAGGACATTTGAGAATATCATATTCTGTTTCTTATGAAGAGGTTAGAGAAGGAATTGGACGGATCAAGAGGTATCTGAAAAATAGGGTCTAAATCTCTTTTTTTCTGCAGCGGGTCTGCATGTGCTCCGCATTGGTATGAAATATCGGTCCGGTGCGCGCGCTATTATGATATGTCTGTTCCTGTTTCTTCTCTGAATTGCAGTCTGTAGAAGGAGCTGTACAATCCTTTCTTGCGCATGAGCTGTTCATGCGTGCCTCTTTCCACTATTGAACCCTGGTCGATGGTTAAAATCTCATCGCAAAGCCTGATGGTTGAAAGCCGGTGTGCGATTATTATCGTCATTCTGTTGCGCATCAGTCTCTTCAGGGCTCTCTGAATCAGCAGTTCAGTGTAGGCGTCAACTGAGGATGTTGCCTCGTCCAGTACCAAGATTTCCGGATTTGCAATTAGGGTTCTGGCGAAGCTTATGAGTTGCCTTTGGCCTATGGATATGTTTGAAGATCCTTCTTGTATCATATAGTCGTAATCGTTGGGAAGTTTCATTATGAAATCGTGGGCACCGATGGATTTTGCTGCGTCTATGACTTCTGGGTCTGATGCTTCAAGTTTCCCGAATCTTATGTTTTCTTTTATGGAAAGTGAAAAGAGAAACGAGTCCTGTAAAACTATGCTTATGTGACCTCTTAAAGTGGCAAGCGGGACGTCTTTTATGTCGTGCCCATTGATGAGTATTCTGCCTTCGTCTGGATCATAAAATCTGGCGAGAAGGTTGATTATTGTGCTCTTGCCAGCGCCAGTCTGGCCCACAATCGCGAGTTTCATGTTGCGTTTCAGCTTGAAGCTGATGTTCTTTAGAACTGGGACATCTATGTCGTACGCGAAATTGACGTTTTCGAATCTTACTTCTTCTATCATTACAACGCGATGCTCCTTCCGGGCGGTGTGTCCAAGACCTCGACTTTTGTGTCTATCACATCGAACATTCTTTCAACTGCTGACATGGCTGACTGGTACTGGTCATACATGGACACAAGGTCAACTAGCGGCATGAAATATGCGAACTGGTACTCCGTGAAGGCTACCAGAGTTCCTATTGTGATTATTCCATTCAGCACGGCATTGACTCCATAAAAAAGGATTATCATGGTTCCTACCAGTCTTAATCCTATTACGAACGGCGTATATGACGAACCTATGAGGATGGCCCTGATGGTTGCTTTGACGTTTTCGTCTTGGCTCTTCAGGAATTTCTTTTCTCTTTCCTTCTCCTGCGCATAGGCCTGAGTCACTTTTATGCCTGCTAAGTCTTCCTGCATCCTTGCGGTCAATCCTGAAGTCGTGATCAACGTTTTCCTGTAAGCAGCTCTCGAGTACTTTCCAAGATACCAAACCAACACCAAGGCCACAGGTAGAACCGATATCGCAAGAAGTGTCAGTCGAAGGTCAAGAATGAACATTATTGCGAAGGAACCCAGTATTGAGGAGACATCCACAAGAATGCTCGTAAGCCCTACTCTCAGGAATATTCTAACCGCGTTGGCATCGTTCGTCGGGCGAGAGATAATCCTTCCAGTTTCTCCTTCTGAAAAATATCTGAGAGAGATGACTTGCAGTTTTTCCATCATATCATCCCTCATTCTTGCAACTACGTTTTCTCCCACTACTCGCATCTGGTAGGTTTGGATGTACTGAAACACGTAATTGCCTAGAACGATAGCAACGAATAGTGGGACCCACCAGAAGAAGCCCATAAGGTTCTTGGAATCTGTCAAACTGGGTTTTATTATCTGGTCGATGGCTATCGCATGCATGTAAGGTGAAGCTAACCCAGTGAAGGCCCCGATTATCGTGGCGGTGACGCCGAATCTCAGGCTTCGTTTGTTAGCTTGAGCATATTCGTAGACTCTTCTAATCAGCACCCGGTCAGGAACGGTTCTTTTTCTTCTCTCTTCTTGTTTTGTAGAAAAGGTGCCGTATGAACCTGACACTAGGTACCACCTGTTTCCTCCAAAATGG
>CAYYXF010000038.1:0-12279 GCA_964475545.1 uncultured Candidatus Bathyarchaeia archaeon
TGCAATGCTTGCCCTGACGCAGAGAATCCCGTCGAGTTCGAAATCCGCAGAATAAAAAAATAGCAACCAAGCAATGGACAGTCAATTCGCCGCATGCAGGCGAAAATCAAAGACACCACAATGCTGAAACTATGCTCAGCCTTCATGCAACAATAGACACCCAATATTGCCGCCGCGGCACTAAGCACTATCGCGCGAGAGGCAAACGCTAGAAAACTCACACGGGAACGTTGAAACACAACAAGAACACAGCACAACATCATCTCGCGGATAGTCACACCTAACGCTGCAGGAAAAGCCGTGACGGACAAGCAGGTCCAAACCAACATGACAAGCTCATTATGGTTATGGTGCTCCGGCCGGGATTTGGACCCGGGTCTCCGACTCGAAAGGCCGGAATACTTGACCGGGCTATACTACCGGAGCCCAATAGCCCGAGGTATCATGCAGAATGTCTCTCCCCTCGAATAAATCTTATCCTCTAAGAACCGCCTTCAAACACTCCTCTTTTGCTGCCAAAATCGTTTCAGCCTTACTAAGCGTCGGAGCATAGAAGGCCGTCTTCGCAGAGTTCGTCATAATCGTCCTTATCCCCAAAGTCTCAGTCCACGACACAACGGTGCACACGCCTTCTAAGACATGGCCCCCACTTCTCTCTATCCTATCGACGTAATCCCTGGCTCTCCGCTTAACGTAACGTGACGTGCAAACCCAAAATTCTGCTCCTGCCTTAACCCTTTTGCCGTCCATCAGACATGCAATCTCTTTGACCTCATCCATTGAGCAGTGTGGACACCCTATAAAAACAAGATCCGGCTCTGCGGATGTTGTAGTTAGCTCTTCAGCTGTTTTCCTTATGTCCTCAGCCCTCACAACTATCTTATGTCCTCTTCCCATTCTTGCCTGGCAGCCTTCGTCTGCACAATGGAACATGTTAACCATTCCCGTAGAAGCCACCCCCGCACCTAGCTGCTTCAAATAGTCTTCTGACGCACCCTGCAGACCTTGAATCGCTGGAACCCTGTCTTCCAAAATCTTGCCCAACCATATTCCCAAGGCGCCGAATTCAGTCTCATTCTGCAAACGCGCGTCTACTTTCACCAGGACTTGAGGCCGTCGATTTTCAGCCTTGTGAACCCCATAATCAGGGGTCTTACCAATAATTGCAGCCGCAAGCGCGCTTGGTCCGCCTTCCCTGTTCGTCCATGCACCCAGAACAGAATTGGCATAAACCACAGCCGAAGACTCAGCCCAAGCAAGGTGAGAGCCTGGCCTTGGCTTTCCCAAATAGTAAGGCGTGCAAGTTAAAGACTGGGTGAAGCCCATCTTTTCGAACTGCCCAAGAATGCCCATTTGTTTCTCTCGTACGTGCGCTCCAAACCTCTTTCCCAAATACTCAGGGTCGAAGCTTTGCGGGTTTATGGTAGCTTTTACCTTCGCTCTGCCGCCAGCGTCCGCCATGGCTTCCAAATACTCTATCGGCGCGTCGCCCAGAGTTTTGTATGAAACTCCCGAAACATGAGCAGAACTTATCGGAATCAGCCCTGAAGCGTTGAAGAGCTCGCCGAGGCGGACGAGTATTTTCATACATTTCTGATTTGCCCATCCACATTCGCCATCGTAGATGCGCTCTTCTTCCCTTGTCAGGTACATACTCGGCTTCCTCTTCTCCCCATGACTTTGACTGTGCCTTTTGCTCCATCAACCTCTACAAGGTCGCCTGACTTGATCTGTCTAATGTCTATCCCGTCGACCATTGCGATGTCAGCTATTATTGCTCCAACTACGACGACAGGGTCAGCAGTCTGATTTACTATGGCCTTCGGCGCCAGCTTCCTTCTCGCCAAGGAATATAGTACGTAGCTGCCGACTGTTGAGCCGTGCCCGTGTGGAAAACACAGAATCTTATCCTTTATACACTGCCCACACAAGTCATGATTCTTCTCCACAATCTTGCCGTCAGCTGGGTCAACTCCTCCCAAGAAGCTTATCGGCCTTCTGGAAACCAACGCTTCAGCTTTGCAGTGCCCTTCTACTATCGCTCGACCCCTCAGGATTATTCTCTGCATATCACACACTCTAATAGGATATTCTTGCCGTTGAGGGAATCTCGCCCAGAATTTTCGACGACGCTTGGCTAACCTTTTCCCGACTTTCCTCGTCAGTGTAAACGCGCAAGATGTTAATGAAGCCTCTGAGAACCTCGAAGATCCTTGAAATCTCACTTAGGCGCTGCGGAACCTTGCCGCCACTTTGTGTCTTATAGAAGACTGGTATCTCCATGGATTCCAGCAGGGCTTTGTGATGATAAGGCACTGAGGGAACTGTCGGAACGTCGATTATTACTGCTTCAGTTTCGACTCCGGCCTTTTTTGCGATGTCTTGTTGAAGCTGTCTTCTGTGAGCTTCGCGGCTGAAAATGCTTGAAACCATAGTGTCTTTTTCATAGAAAGTTCTTTCGTAGGCACATTTGAGCATTCTGCGTCTCTCGAGGTCTCTTATGAGTGAGGCAGATTTCTTGCAGTTTTTCAACATTGTCCAAACAGTGTAGTCGTCCATGGTCATGTATTCTTCCGGGGTTCTGAAGTGGGTTAATCCTAGTTCATCATTTGCTTTCTCCATTGCCATGGCAAGCATTATTTGAGCAGCTCTGCCAACCCGATGGAAATATATGCTTTTGAACGACTCTATCCTGGCTATTATGAGCGATTCGAGCGCTGAAAGCGCGCCCAAGTCTATTGCGAGGTTTTCATCAAGTACGTCTAATGCATGGATTAGTCGGAAAATGTCGATGAACCCGTATTCCGCGCCAGTATGATGTGTGTCCCTCACGATAAAGTCCTGCTTATCAACGTCAACGGCGCTGCTTATGATCTGGTCAACGAAGGCTTTCCTGGGTTTGTGAAGCTTGCCCGTCGCCAGCCTTCCAACCACTTCTGGGTCGTAGCCATTTCTCTGCAACGTGTCTTTCAATTCGCTGTTCTTTATAATCCACTGTGTCATGTCCTCATGCGTTTTGCCGAGTTCCTTGTCAAGTAGGTGTTCGAAAACGTGTGAGAAGGGACCATGGCCAACGTCATGAAGTAGCGCCGCAATCTTGACAGTTTCCGCTTCGTCCTCGTTCATAAGTCTTGAGATGTTGGGGTTTTCCGTGACTTTGCCTGCCAAGTACATGACCCCCACTGAGTGTTCAAAACGGGTGTGATTCGCACCCGGATAAACATATTCCGAGCCCGCCAATTGCCGCAGTCTGCGCAGTCTCTGCATGGGATAGGAGTCGATGACGTCCTTCTCTCGTTCAGTTATGTAGACGTAGCCGTGCACTGGATCCTTTATTTCGCCCCAATAACCTCTAGGCATTCCCGGCGCCTCCAGTCTTTCGTTGAATAGCTATTAATTCATCTCAGTCTTATAATGTCTAAGGGCCTAAGCCTCGAGGATGAAACCATGGCGAAAAGGAGTTTCTTCATATGTATTGAGGGGTTGGACGGCTGTGGTAAGACTACACAGGCAAAACTCCTTGCAAGGAGGTTGAAAAAGACCTACAGTGCTGTATATACAGCAGAGCCAAGCAATGGAAAAATAGGCAAGTTCATTAAGCAATATTGTTTGCATGCGGAGAAGCGCGGGTCGAGCATCATTGAAGCCCTGCTTTTTGCTGCAGATCGTTTTGAACACGTGCAGAGTGAAGTTCTTCCCAAGGTTAATGAAGGAAAGCTTGTCATCTGTGATCGTTACGTCTATTCTTCTCTCGCCTATCAGGGCGCAGCAGGAGTAGATTTGAGTTGGATTGAAAGTCTAAATGCGCATGCTCCCCGTCCTGACCTAGCATTATTCATTGATGTGGCGCCTGAAGTTGTCGTTCAAAGGTTGAAGACTCGAAGATCTGTCATGGAAGACTTGGAAACGCAACGGAAAGTGCGAGAGGTATACCTGAGTTTCGTCGAGAAAGGAGAGCTTGTTGTCATCGATGGAAATGCTTCAAAGCGAAAAGTTGCTGGCCGCATTCTGAAGGTCGTATTGGAGTTTCTGGAGAAAGCGTGTTAATGAGTTTTCGCCAGTATTTTCTTCGCCGAGGCTTCATTTATCCTGTTGACGATAAGGCTGATGATATCTTCTGGCGATGTGTACCTTGGCCCTCTTTCATGAAATACGTAGACTTTCATCGAGCCCTCATTGAATTTGAAACGCAGCATATAATAATCGAATCTCAACCGGGTTTGTCTCTCACTTTGTGATCTATGATAGCGTGCGGCGCAGAAGAAGTCCATGATTTGTAGGGGTTTTCCGCTTATCGCTTTCAAAAGCCTAGCGGCTTCTTCGCTGTCTAAGTAGTTGAAGTTGCTGGCTTCTCCTATTCCAAAGTCAAAATTTACCGTGCCTTGTGGGATTGACGGGTCTGTGACTGACTCTAAGGTGACGGTTTCGGCATTTAGTCTCCGAAGGGTTTCTGCAAGCTTTTGTTGCAGTCTTTTGTTTGAAGCCAATGAGGAAAAATGCGCGGCCCTGTGGACAGTTGCAGGGAAATTCTCATACAAGCCAAGCATAGCGGGGTCTTCAATCAAGCTTTTTTGACCCGTCTTATTTTTTCGATGTTATCTAGAAGCCCAGAAAGTGCAGTGCCCAGCTTCTGCAGCTCTTCCGCATTGTCTGTATTTTGCATCCTATTTTGAATCTCCTGAACTCTAACCAGCAATGTGACTTCAAGGCTGTCTAGGGCCATAGAGCTTGTTACCTTTGAGGTTTCTTCTCCTTGTCTCACAACTATTACTTTCTTTTCGCATTTTTCGCACCACATGTCTCCGTTCTTCAGCCTAAAGAGCGGAGAAGAACATGCAGGGCAAGCTAGCTCCGTTAGGGTTGAGCCTTGGCACAGTAGATCTGCCATCCGCTTGATGTGCAGTTCTTCTCTCTCTTTTCGTGACAAGTTTTAAAACCCCAAACTAAATAGGTATGAGAGCTTATATAACAAGGTTACCTCGAAGAGCTTCGGGGGTGCCAACTATGGTTAGAAAGAAGAAAATGGAGGAATATGAAGAACGCATAAAGCAGGCTGTCACGGTGCTTGGACAAGTCGCCGAAGACACAACTACGCCGAGAAACATTAGAAGGACGGCGAAGGACTCCATTACGGCGTTGCAGGGAACAGAGTACACTCCTGCTGTTAGAGCTTCAAATGCAATCTCGCTTTTGGATGAGATCCTGCAGGACCCCAACATGCCCCAGTACACTAGGGTGAAATTGTGGAATGTGATGAGCGTAATAGAAGCTATAAAGGACTAGTTGCTGAGATCTCACAGTTTGAAGAGAGGTTGAATTGAATGAAAGTGTTCCCTCACAAGAACGTTGAAGCCAAAGAAGCGGATGAAGGCGCATCTAAATTAAAGGTGAGGTGGCTTATCACAAAAGAAATGGGGGCTCCAAACTTTGCTATGAGACTGTTCGAAATGGAGCCTTCAGGACACAGCCCTTTCCACACTCATCCTTGGGAACATGAAGTCTTCATCTTGGAGGGCGAAGGAGTCGTAGTCGGCGAGGACAGAGAGACAGAATTCAAGGCAGGAGATGTAGTTTTCGTTCCGCCAAAAGAGAAACATCAGTTCAAGAATAGCAGCTCGAAAATCCTAAAGTTTCTATGCCTTGTCCCTGTCAGGGACAAGTGATTTTTGCAGTTTCCAACGTTGATTTGTTCGCTAGAAATATATGCGAGTTGTCATATCATCTTTTTGGTCTTTAGGGGATAAACCCTTTGAAATATGACGTAATAATTGTGGGTGCGGGCCCCGCGGGCATATTCTCAGCTCTCGAACTAAGTGCAAAAAACCACTTGAACGTTCTCATGCTGGACCGGGGGCAAGATATAAACCAGCGTAAATGCCCTTCGAGCCGCGGATTCGAATGTGTACATTGCGACCCCTGCACAGTTCTGTCTGGATGGGGAGGGGCAGGAGCCTTCAGTGATGGAAAGCTCACATTGTCGACCGAGGTAGGAGGCTGGCTTAACCAGTATGTCTCCACGAAAGAACTTAAGGAACTCGTGAAACATGCTGATGGAATGTACAGGAAGTTCGGGGCAACTGAGCGCACTTACGGTGGTGACGTTGAGCGGATAGACGAGATTGAGCGGAAGGCATCATTAGCCGGCTTGAAACTTATCCGTCAAGAAATCCGTCACATGGGGACTGAATGGTGTGCTGAGACTCTACGGAAAATGCGGCAGGAATTGAACAACAAGATTGATTTCAGGCCAAAGACTGATGTGAAAGGTCTCATTGTAAATAACCACACGATTGAGGGTGTGGAAACTGTTGATGGTGAAAAATTCTTCGGCAAATACGTGATTGCTGGGCCAGGAAGGAGCGGGGCAGAGTGGCTCCAGACAGAAGCGCAGAGCCTAGGTTTAAAGACGCTCAACAACCCGGTTGACATCGGCATAAGGGTTGAAGTCTTGGCTTCTGTTATGGAGGAGTTGACGAACGTTCTCTACGAGCCCAAACTCATTTACTATTCTAGGTCTTTTGATGATGAAGTCCGAACCTTCTGCGTTGCACCTTACGGGCATGTCATAACAGAATCTTATGATGGTGTGTTAACTGTTAATGGTCAAAGTTATGCGGAGCAGAAGACTGAGAATACCAACTTTGCCATTTTGGTTAGGACGTCCTTCACTGAACCTTTCAAGGAGCCGATAGCCTACGGAAAGTATGTTGCTAGGCTTTCGAACCTTCTCAGTGGGGGAGTCATAATCCAACGCTTGGGGGATTTGGAGTCTGGAAGAAGGTCAACTCCTGAAAGGATTGATAGAAGCGTAGTAACACCCACGTTGAAAAATGCCACTCCAGGCGACCTGAGCTTTGTTTTGCCCTACCGCTACCTCGCGGACATAAGGGAGATGCTGCAGGCATTGGATACAATTGCTCCTGGGATACATTCAAGGGACACGCTTCTGTACGGTGTGGAAGTGAAATTCTATTCCTCGAGGCTTCAACTGAGCAACTGCTTGGAGACAAAGATTCAAAACCTATTCACTGTCGGCGACGGGGCAGGTGTTACAAGAGGGCTCATTCAGGCTTCAGCATCAGGCTTAATTGTGGCAAGAGAAATATTGAAGAGGGAAAAGCCGAAGGCGTGAATGGATGTCTGTTGTTGAAGAGATAAAGTGCTCGCATTGTGGCGCGCCTATGGAGTTCAAGCCAGGCGAAATATTGGCCACGTGCAAATACTGCGGTTACACGGTTGTTGTGGAAACTGGGAAAACTTTCGACTTTGAACACTCGTTATTGCTGAACAAGTACGATCAAACGCAGATTGAAGAGCCCGTTAGAGAATGGATGCGGGAAGGGTTTCTGAAGCCTCAGGACTTGGCGAGAAAGGCGAAAATCAGTGAGAAAAATCTGATATACCTGCCGTTTTGGGTTGTGTCAGTGGATGCCAAAAGCAGTTACAAGGGAGTTTTTGAGCGGATCACCCCGGCGGTGGTGAAAGAAGGAAAGATCGAAAAAGATTATGATTGGCTTGTCTTGGCCAGGAAAGCGACAGAGTTTCCGACGCGAGATTATAATGTGCCTTTAGAGGGGAAGATCTCGTATGATTTCAGACGAGTTGAAGGTTTTGCTAAAGTCTTGAATAGCGAAATTGACAAGGATGAAGCAGTGGAACTTGCAAAGGAGCAGATTGAAACGAACCATCGTTTTCTGTCTCAGCAGGACATAGATAAGATTATTGAGATGAAGACTGACTTTAGGGTTGAGCAGGTCGTTTACCTTCATGCTCCAATATGGTTTGTGAGATATGATTACAAGGGCGAAAGCTACCAGCTGTTTGCGGATGGAGCGACTGGAAGCATAATCAAGGGGAGCATACCTATGAAGGGCTTTTGAACACTCCAACGAAACTTTAAAAGTAACACGTATTCATTTATAAGTCGAAATCAAGAGTGAAGAGGAGCATGAAAACCGAGGGTTCAAGTCATAGATTGTTGAGCTATGGTGTGGGCTCTCTCGTCGTTCTTGCCGTGTCAATAGGAGTTGCGGCCATTGTCTATAGCATACCTTTTATATCATTCAATCTTCTCAACCTTCCAGCCTGGATCTTCGGTCCCTTCGGGCTGTACACAATTATCTACGCATTTGCAACCGGCAAAGACGCTACATATCATTTAGTCTGGGGTACGATATTGTTTGCCGTTGCCTTGGGTTCAGCACTCTACACCGTGATAAACCCGATCGTTGTTTTCGGAATTCTTATAATAGTTCTTGCAATTATAGGTCTTCTTGCATATTGGAGAGGTAGACGATGAGTGGAAAAGACTACGCTGGAAAGGTTCGCGAAGAGAGAGGTCTTCTAGAAAGGATAATGGGCTACGTACCGGGATACAGGGGATACAAGGAGAAAGAGCTGAGAAGAGAAAGCGACCGGCTTGTGAGGATGGACGCCGTAAATAGGCTTAAGACTGCAAAAACCATCTTCAGAAGGCGCTTTGCAAATCCTTCGGCCGTACAGAAGCTTTCAAGCGAAGACACGTTCCGGTTTGATGCGCTCACATCTCGTATTGACAGAGTCACTCAGCGAATAGACAGAGCAGTTGCAGGATATGCGGGCATGTTCGACGCGATCAAGGTTAAAGAGGATAAACTTGATGCTGTCATACAGCATGACTTGGGTCTGATAGAGAAAGCTGAAGCAATAAGGGCCGATGTTGAAAAAGTGGCCGGCATTGAACCTGGGGCGGACGAGTGGGGAGCAGCCATGGACACGCTGATTTCAAAAGTCGAAGAGCTTGACAGGTTTGTTGACGAGAGATCGAATGTTCTTAGAGGATTAGAAGGGTGATCGCGCACTTGGAAGGAGGTGAAGAATGAATGCCAAAGGTTATTGAGTGGGTGGGAGCAGGTGAAGGAGACATCGTTTGGAAATATCCGAACGAGGAGATCGGTTGGGGAGACAACCTTATCGTCCACGAGTACGAAGCGGCAGTTTTCTTCAGGGACGGGAAAGCATACGATGTTTTTAGGGCTGGGAGGCATGTTTTATCAACTGCGAATCTTCCGTTGGTGACGAAACTCTTCTCGAAGCTTGGAGGGTTTGACAAGGTTCCGTTCACGTCGACGATTGTCTTTGTTTCGTTGAAGCAGTTCCAAGGCAAGTTTGGAGCGCAGGGGCAAACTAAGGAGCTTGCTCCTCTGAAGTTCTTCGGAGGATTCTGGTTCAGAGTAGAAGAGGTAAATCTATTTGTCAATGAAGTGGTCGGTGGACAAGGAGCTTTCAATACGGCTACGTTGCAGGACTTTCTCAGAGGATACTTCAATGAGAGGCTTATCGACACGTTGAGTCAGTATTCGCTGGCAGACGTCTACGGAAAGCTTGACGAGACAAGCCTTCTTTCGAAGAATGTGCTTTTCGATGCGTTCTCGCGGGTAGGTCTTGAACTGATCGAGGTGAAGTTTGAAGGAATAGACACGACCCCTGAGTGGAGAGATCGGCTATTCTACATTAAGACTGGAGTAGGCGCAGGGGAAGTTCTCAGAATGGAGACTGTTCAGAAGGCAAGTGAAAGTCTAGGTAAGAGTTCGGGGGGCGGGGCAGCCATCGGAGCTGGAGCAGTGATAATTCCGCCTTTGTTCCAGCAACAGCAAGGTCAAGCTCCGACGCAGACGATGGTTCTGTGTCCGAAGTGCGGCGTCCAGAATCCTCAGGCAGCGAAGTTCTGTGGCAGTTGTGGTGCACCTTTGCAGGCAGGCGGCGTCAATTGTCCTAAGTGTGGAACGGCGAATGCGGCGGGGGCGAAATTCTGTTCTAGCTGTGGAGGTCCGTTGCAGGCTACTGTCAAATGCTCGAAGTGTCAGACAGAGGTTCAAGCGGGAACAAAGTTCTGTCCGAACTGTGGAGCGAAGATCAAGTAGTTTTCTTTGTCCCCCTCTTTCTTTGTCTCGCGTGTATGTTGATGAGGCTGAGTGTTCACGGTAGATGTTTTGCGATTCCGCTAGATTGTAGGAGAGGTTCACAGAAGCTGATTTGCTGTAACGTTTTTATTTTCATGTGGGTGTATGCTATGGGAGATCAGGACTCAGTATGGGCGAGAGGATAATCGGTCTGGGTACTTGGTACGATAAGATGGCTGCGAAGATAGTTGAGAGGGAGCGGAGGCTTGGCAGAAGCCTGGATTTGGTTAGGACTGAGATGGGTATTGCGGCTTCTGGTTTTCCGCATATTGGCAATTTGAGTGATGCTGCGAGGTCTTTTGCGGTTGCTTTGGCTCTTAGGGAGCAGGGTTTCAATTCTGAATTGATTGCGTTTGCTGATGATAAGGATGGGTTGAGGAAGGTTCCTGCTGGGTTGCCGAAGTCTTTGGAGGAGCATCTTGGTGAGCCTGTGACGGCTATTCCGGATCTTTATGGTTGTCACGAGAGCTATGGTGAGCATATGGCGTTGTTGCTTCGGCAGGCTCTTGATGGTTGTGGGATTGAGTATAGGTTTATTTCGGGTGCGGAGGTTTACCGGAAGGGTTTGTTTAATGATGAGATTAGGGCGGTTTTGTTGAATGCTAGG
Source organism: uncultured Candidatus Bathyarchaeia archaeon (assembly GCA_964475545.1). Taxonomy (GTDB): domain Archaea; phylum Thermoproteota; class Bathyarchaeia; order Bathyarchaeales; family Bathycorpusculaceae; genus DASPTR01. Next base: position 10,549 of record CAYYXF010000038.1, read on the forward strand.
AAGATTGGGGAGATTGTGAAGGAGGAGGTTGGGCAGGAGAAGTTTCTTGAGGCTTTGCCGTATTTTGCCGTGTGTGAGAATTGTGGGCGTATTTATACGACTAAGGCGACGGAGTTTTTGCCTGAGGAAGACAGGGTTTTGTATGTTTGTGAGGGGATGGAGGTTAAGGGGCGGTGGCTTGAGGGTTGTGGGCATAAGGGTGAGGCGGATTATCGGAAGGGTGAGGGTAAGCTGAGTTGGAAGGGTGAGTTTGCTGTCCGGTGGAAGGCTTTGGATGTTAGGTTTGAGGCGTTTGGGAAGGAGGTTGCTGATTCTGTGCGTGTGAATGATCGGATTTGTAGGGAGGTTTTCGGTTGGGAGCCGCCTGTTCATGCACGTTATGAGTTGTTTTTGGATAAGAGTGGGAAGAGGATGTCGAAGTCGGCTGGTGTGGTTTTTACGCCTCAGACTTGGTTTAAGTATGGTTCGCCGCAGTCTTTGATGCTGCTCCTGTTGAAGAGGTTTGTTGGGGCTCGGGCTTTGGATGTGACTGATATTCCGGCTTACATGAACGAACTGGATCATTTGGAGGACTTGTATTTTGGTGTGGGGAAGGCGAAGGACGATAGGAGTATGGCTAAGCTACGGGGATTGTACGCATATTGCTTTGCAATGAAGGTTCCGTCGAAGCCTAGTGTTCATGTGCCTTACAATTTGTTGACGTTTTTGGCGAAGATGGCTCCTAGGGGGAATGAGGAGGGGTTTATTGTTGAGAAGCTTCAGAGCCAAGGATATTTGGGCAAGGGTCAGGTGGCTGATGAGGGTTTGAGGAGGCGAATTGGTTACGCGTTTAATTGGATTAGGGATTTTGAGGAGATTAGAGAGATGGCTGTCAGCCTTAATGAGGAGGAGAAGGGGGCTGTTGTGAAGCTTATTGGGGTGTTGGAGGTGGAGGATGATGCGGAGAGGATGCAGAATGCGATTTTTAGTGTGGCGAAGGAGCATGGTTTGCAGGCTGGTGAGCTGTTTAGGGTGTTGTATATGATTTTGATTGGGGTTCCACGTGGGCCGCGTTTGGGTGCGTATTTGCTTGCTATGGGGAAGCAGAACGCGATAGATGCGTTGCAGAGGGCAGTAGAGAAGAACTGATGTGTTGGGTTTGGACCTGCTTGTCAGTGACGGCTGCCGTGGCGTTTGTGTGACTGTTCAGGAGGTGACGCGGCGCGGCGTGCTTGTTGAGTTTCAACGTTCCCGTGTGAGTTTTCTAGCGTTTGCCTGTCGCGGGACAGTGCTCAGTGTCGCAGCGCCAACATTAAATGTCGGCTGCTGCATGAAGCCGTGTTGGATTTTCAGCATTAAAGTGACGCTGATTTCAGAGTCACGGGACGGGTTGGTTGGCGATTGTTTGGGATTAGTTGAACTTGGGCATTGTTTGCAGGGTTTCGCCTTCGAGGGTCAAGAATTCTCTCATGAGATCCACGGTTAGACAAGAGTGGACTGGCAGAATCATCAGCAGGTCGCCTATTTGGGTTTTGCGAAAGAAGGCAGCATCCGTCTTGATGATTCCGTGTTCTTGGCTGAGTGATGACACGTAGGTGTTGTTGACCCGTGGGCTCCAACCATTTTCTGTGGGCGTGCACACGTATCCGAAGACCTTGTCTTCTTCCTTGCTTAGCATGAAGTCTTTTGAGAGGTGGGCTGCGCCTCCGTGGATGACTATTTCGTTTCTTTCCTTGTGTTTGGCGACTGCTG
>CAYYXF010000039.1:0-11915 GCA_964475545.1 uncultured Candidatus Bathyarchaeia archaeon
TGCTCGCAGTGGTGGCAACGATTGTTCTTTTGATGGAAGGGCTTGTTTGGCGACGTTTACTTAGAAAATTTGAGAAATATCATGTGGAAGTGTAAGCAATGTCGGTGCTTGAAGTAGAAAACGTAACGAAGACATTCGTGACAGATCATACCAAAATGCTGATTCTTGACAACGTGAGCTTTTCAGCTGGGAACGATGAATTTGTCTGCATAGTCGGGCCTTCCGGTTGCGGCAAATCCACTTTGCTGAGGATGATAGCAGGCTTAGAAAAAATCGATTCAGGCAGCATTCTGTTTCGTGGACAGCCCATCACTCGGCCAAGTCCGAAGATCGCGATGGTTTTTCAGCTTTTCGGACTGCTGCCATGGAAAACCGCGCTTGATAACGTAGAGGTGCCTCTGGAGGTTTTGGGTTTTCCCAAGCAAAATCGAGCGCATATTGCTGAGGAATACTTGCAGATGGTGGGGCTTGAGGGTTTTGAAAACACCTATCCTCATGATCTTTCTGGCGGGATGAAGCAACGTGTGGGAATTGCAAGGGCGCTCGCGTTGAAGCCCGAGGTCTTGCTGATGGATGAGCCTTTCTCCTCATTAGATGAACTTACCGCGAAAACTCTCCGCGAGTTGGTGCTCAACATCTGGCGAAATCCCACCTTGCCAACGAACACCTTCATAATGGTGAGCCACAACGTCGAAGAAGCAGTGTTTATGGCCGATAGAGTGATTGTAATGTCATCTAGGCCAGGAAAAGTCATCGGAGAAACAAAGGTTGAAATCCCAAGACCGCGTTCCCAACATCTGAGATCAGAAGAGTATTTCAAATATGTAGACAAAGTGGTAGAACTATTGGAAAAGGGAAAAGCAATCATACGAGATGAAAGCCCATTATCTCTAACGGCCAAGCGTTCGTCAACGCTTGAAGAGAAGTAGCAGAGAGACTTCGAGGCTGGCTTGCAGAGTCAACTCAACAAACCTTCAAGTGAGTCCGAAAAGCGAGAAGGGTTAAATAGCCTCTGTAAGTCTGTTTGACAAAGGAGTAGGCAAATTGGCTAGAATTATCGTCAACTATGTCAAGTGCGTTGGGGATCCTCACAAGATATGTGTGGAGATGTGTCCTGTGTCGATTTTTCGCGTCAAGAAATCCGGAAGACCTGAAGTTGTGAACGAAGAGAGTTGCATAATGTGCGGGACATGTCAAGTTAACTGTCCGTTCCAAGCAATAGAGATCTTGCCCTAAGCCGCTTTCAGAACCCTAAGCAACTTGCCTTTGTTATTCGTAATCTCCACTCTCAAATCCTCATTAGCCTGCCTGGTAGCACATTTTATGCATGGATCATAGGCTCGTATCACCATCTCTATTCTGTTCAAGAGTCCCGGCCTAATCTCACCATTATGGATGAATTCCGCCGCAGCGTCTCTTACGTTCAGATTTATTGCCTCATTGTTCAGCTGGGTAGGTATTATCAGTTTCATGTTTTTCAGATGTCCACTGTTTGATAAGACATATTCATGGGCAAGTGTGCCTCTGGGGGCCTCAACAATTCCGACGCCTCTACCTCCGTTGGGTTTGACCTTGACTCTGGTATCTGTCCGCGTTATGCTTTCATCTGCTAAGAGCTCTTGCGCTCTTTCGCAGGAGTACATGAGGTCTATCAGTCGTGCATAGTCAAACAACAGGGTGGCGTGTGATGGGCTTCCAAATTTCCTCTTGAACCCCTCTAACTCTTTGTTTGCAGCTTCGGTGGAGACTCTTGTGTTTACATTCATTCGGGCAGTTGGACCGACTTGGACTGTCCCTTCGGGCCATCCAAGCTTCTTCAAATAGGCGAATTTCGCGTAGGTCCATCCATAGCTTTTCTCTTCTACATGTTCCATGTAGTCCCCAGCGGCAAAGCTTGATAATGCTTGACCTTCCGCGTCAATGATGCTGACCCTGCCATCATACAATTCCAGAGTGCCATCTCTTGTTAGTGCCATATAGTTAGTTTTGCAGTCTCCGGCTTTCTTGAACTCTGGCCAGTTCTTCTCGAAGAGTTGTTTGCCAAGCTCTAAGGCTTCCTTCGTTATGGCGCAGGCTTTTTCTGCTTCGCGGAGAAGTTCTTCTCTTTCGTTCTGTCTGAGCGGGTTGATTAATCCGCCAGGTATTACGGAGACGATGTGAACTTCGCGTTTTCCGATGACATCCAGGATGTGAGCGCCGAAGCTTCTTAGGGCTACAGCTTTCCTTCCTACGTCAGGGTTGTCGCGCATTATTTGGAACGCATTTCTCTTTGAGGGGTCCTCGTCGGAAGAGAACCAGAAGTCTGGGAGCGTCAGGAAAAAAAAGACGAGCGAGTGGTTGCTTATCATTTGTCCCATGAGGAGAAGCTCTCGAAGTTTCCTTGCAGTTTCGGTGATTTCAGTTCCACATATGGCTTCTATGGCTTTGACCGATGCAAGCACGTGGGCTGTTGAGCATACTCCGCATATTCTTGATATGATGAAGGGAAGTCTTTCTGCTTCCATTCCTTTCAGGAAGTAGTCGAAGCCGCGGATCTCAGTGGCATAGAAGTACGCTTGGGAAACGTTTCCAGACTCGTCAAGCACGATTGTGACTTTTCCATGTCCCTCAATTCTCGTCGTAGGCGAGATTGTGATCTCTCTCTTGCTGCTCAAATGATCCTCTCCCTAGCTTTGAAGCGTTCGAATCTTGAGAAAATGAAGGTGTGAAAGATGAAGGGGTTGCGGTAGAGTTCCTTCTTCAGTTCCTCTTCGGGAATACTGGTTCTTGTGGATATTACTTTGACTAGGAAAGCATACATGTCTCTTGATCTGTATAGTAAAGAGTCTGCGGGGCCTCTGCAGCCGAAGCATGTGAACCCAGCTCTTGGGCAAGGCGCTCCACAGCCTTCGCGAGTGAGAGAACCTAGACATACAAACCCTTGGCTTACTAGACACAGCGTTGGATCGGATTCCTTCTCGTAGATTCCGTAAAGGCGGTCAAGTTTCGCCGGAACTATTTTTCTGTGACACTCGATGCAGACCACGCTCTGATGTCGGATGGGTGCTTTTCCGCTTACTATGCTCTTCAAGCTGTGGACTATCAGGAACGGCATCGGAGGGCATCCTGGAATATAGTAGTCTACGTCGACAAAGTTGCATATCGGGTACATCAGATCCTCCAATTCTGGAAGCTTGGCGGAGTCAAGCATTGAATGCTCTTTTTCCAAGAGTTTTTTCGCAGAAACAATGTTCCCCAAGCTCGTTATTCCACCGTGCGTTGCGCATATTCCCAGAGCAACAAGGATGCGGGACTTTGCTCGCACTTCCCTGATTAGTTGCTCATCTTCTTTGGTTCTCACTCCGCCTTCAACTATTGCTAGGTCAACGTTTGGAACCTCTTTCAGGTCAATAAATGTAGGCGAATAGACTATTTCAAAATCCTCAGAAAGTATGTCTAACAAAGCTTCGCCAGCATTCAGAAAAGAACTAACACATCCAGCGCAGCAAGTCAGAGAAACCACGCTAACCTTCATAGGCTCATCTCACTCGAATTTACAGAATGCTCAGGCGTAGCAGTGGATATGTGATAAGTAGGCTTAAATTTTTTCGACTTTTTCTCTTCCACGCATATCAGCACGCCCCTTGGCGCGCGCAAGTCAAGCGGCACATTGTAATCCACTGGGTCGGGGATCTGGATCGGAAGCAGAGAACCATTGAGGCTTGCAAGAACCCAGATCAAGATTGAAGAGATAATGCTGTGAAGATCAAAGAAACAGGACGCGCCAATGATCATTCAAGAATCAGTCAGTTTTCTCTGACTGGTCTGGCCATTTTTGGTGGGGCTATTTCCACGTTCTTATCGTATTTCGACTCGCAAGTCGCGGCTATCACAGACTCCGCTGCTTTCCCGTTTAGAACTTGCTCAGCTGCCTCCAAGATTTCCTTGACCAAGTTTTGAATGCTTTGCAACATGAAACCAGCTTGAATGCCTTTGTCTGTCAGAGCATAGGTCTTCGGTTTTTCCCGCGTGAAAATAAGCTTCTTCCCTTTTAGCCTTCTCAGATACTTGTATGTTCTCCTAAGCGAAATGTTCGCTTTTTCTGTGAGTCTACGAGCAGATATGCCTTCTTCTGGAATGTTTGCGTATACTCTATTCTCAGTGGTTGAAAGTTTTTCCTTGTCCGGGTTTCGACGTGTTTTGAAGAAGAAAATGTAGTCATTCTCTTTGGTTGCTCTGACTAATCCCGCTGATTGGAGACGCTTCAAGACGCGTGTGACAGTTCCCGATGAAATCGCTCTTTCTAGGTCTTCACGAGTTCTGGGCTCGCTCAAGAGCGCTGTCAAAACCATTTCTTCATAGCATTCGGAATGAGGAGGTAAACCTTCGACAACTTCGTGGAAACGAGTCGTCATTTCGCTGAGTCTGCGACCGAGTATGGTTGCGAAGTATTTGTCTCGATCTTGGGTTACAAGGCCAACTTCCATGAGGGGACCGACGTATTCTTCAGCTATTGTTTCCTGGCTGTGACAATTGTTTAGCTTTTTCAGTTCCTGCTGTAGCCTGCTTACAGAAACGCGGCTTCTGGAAATGATTTCCAGTAGTTGCAGACGTCTCTTGTTCTTCAATGCGTTGAGCAGATTTGTCATGAAACTTGGGTCTTGCATTTTCTTGTAAAGATCTCTGAACTCGTTTTTTAGTCTCCAAATGCTGCAACCATCTATACATGTGAGCGTTGATAATGGGTTACATTTTTTGCAGTTTTGTTCCATTCTTTCAACTGTTTCTGCTAGGTTTGCTTGCTCCATTGTCCCCATAGACGTGTCCGCGAGGTTTTCTATTCTCATGTGCTGAACATCCTCAGCGCGTGTCATGAAGGGGGAGGAGAAAGGAAGAGCGCGATTATCTTGAAAGCTGCTGATTTGTTCCCCCGTCATGACATACGTCATGATGACATGACATACGTCATATTTATATACTTTTCCACGCAAAACTAGTGCAAATGGTGAGAGCTCTTGATAACACCCTGTGAGGTTGCGGTGAAATCCGTAGTTCCTGCGATTAAGGCATTAGTAGCATGCGAACTCGTTGAAAAGCACGGTTTGAAGCAAGATGAAGTTGCTGAAATCCTAGGCATATCTCAATCTGCCGTGAGTAAGTATACGGGAAAAACTAGGGGGTACGTCATAAGAGTCGATGACATCGAGGATGTGCGGCCGATGATAAACAGCATGATAGCCCTTCTTTTGGACCGAGACTATGAAAGAAATGAACTCCTCGCCTCTTTCTGTCAAACATGCGCAATAGTGCGGAAAAGTAGCCTGATGTGCGAGTTCTGTCGGAAATCTGAGCCTAAGCTTGAAATAGAAGACTGCAGCTTCTGCCTAGCCAGCAACTCACGCCCCAACAGAAGGTGAAAACATGTCCTCTTTCGACGAAAAGAAAGTCCTCGACATCGTAGAGGGGGTAAGCAAAAGCGTTGTCAACATAAGCACCGCAAAACTAGTCCACCGGATGTTTTACCAAACAGTTCCAGTAGAGGGAATGGGTTCTGGAATAATAGTTGATCCAAACGGCTACATATTAACGAATAATCATGTGGTTAGTGGAGCCGAAAAGATAGATGTTGTATTATGGAATGGTGAAGTGCTTCAAGGAAAGCTGGTGAGTTCATGCTCGGTACACGATACGGCAGTCATCAAAGTTGAAAGGAAGGAGCTGCCAGCGGCAGAGCTTGGCGACTCGGAAAAGCTTAGAGTGGGTCAAAGAGTTTATGCCATCGGAAATCCGTTCGGGTTGGCAGGCGGCCCAACAGTAACCTCTGGTGTCATAAGCGCAGTGAACAGGACAATAGAGTCTCAAAGGGGGTTTCTGGAGAATCTTGTGCAAACTGACGCCGCAATAAATCCGGGAAATAGTGGAGGTCCGCTCGTGGATCTTGAGGGAAAGGTTGTTGCGATAAACACGGCGATAATTCCATTTGCGCAGGGAATAGGCTTTGCCATTCCAATAAACGCGGCTAAGGAATGCACCGCAGAGGTCATCAGAGGCGGGCGTCCTACCCGGCCTTGGCTCGGAATAATTGGCTTGAGCTTGACAGGAGAGCTCTCTCGCTACTATAACCTGCCTCTCGAACGTGGCGTGTTAGTCACTAAGGTAGTGGATGAAAGTCCTGTTCACCGCGCTGGAATACTCGCTGGCGATATCGTACTGAGACTAGACGGCGCGGCAATATACAGTATAGAAGACCTGCTTAGCGAAATTCACAACAGAAGAATCGGTGACAAGGTAAGACTCACAATCTTCCGCAGAAACCAGGAACAGTCCGTTGAAGTCGTCTTAAGCAAAATTCCATAGTGAGTATCTCCAATGCGAGCGATGAGTCTTTAAACTGGCTTCTTGATTGCTCTTGCGTTACGCACGCCGTCATTTGGGTTATGTTCCTATTGGTTGTCGAAATAAGGTTTAAGTGATTTTCTGACTACTCCTAGAAGAGAGTGTCGCAATGAATTCGTCTGCTGAGGAAAAAGTGAAGGAAAGACCCAATCTTTCAATACTGGCTATGATTTCTTTCATAGCATCTTTCTTGGTTGCTAGGGTATTCACAACCTTCAGCCCAGATGTGACAGTGACGAGCGCGGGCTATCACATTCACCATTTCTGGTATGGCATAGCTATGCTTGCAATTGGAGGCTGGCTGGGCATTAGTTATCAAAATGATCGAATAGATCGACTAGCAGCGATTCTTTTCGGAGCAGGGGGCGGAATTATCGGTGACGAAGCTGGGCTTCTTCTCACCCTGAAGGATTATTGGACGGAAGTTACCTTCACACTCATAATCATATTCCTGACCCTTGTATCGATGCTGGTCCTACTGTTCAGATATTCAAGAACCATAACTGCTGAGATCTCAGAACTAACACAGAGTAGAGCAAGCATTTATTTCGGCATCTTTCTGGCAGTGGTTTCCATGGCAGTCATCTTAGGAACTGAAAACATAATAGTCATGGCTGTCTCTGGTGCGCTAACCGTAGCATCTTGCCTCATCATCTTGAGCTACTTCATTCAACGCTTTAGGAAAAAAGCCTAGCGCAAAAGACCCGTATTTCCTCGTTAACATTTAATAAATTCTGTGACACAGAATCGAAGTGTGGATCAACGTGGAGAGCGTCGTACAAGCGAATCCAAGTAATTGGAATCAAGAGGTCCTAAAATCCAGCACGTTAACAGTTGTTTACTTTTGGCACGAACAATGTCCGTGGTGCTCTAGGCTCAATCCTATATTGAACGAAATCGTTGAGGAATACAACGGGAAAATAAAGTTTGTTAAGTTGAATGTTTTGGAGAGTCCCGAGAATCGTGAGTTAGCCACAAGTCAAGGGGTCATGGGAACTCCAACATTGATGTTTTTCTGCCAAGGAAGACCACTAGCGCAGACTGTGAGTTACATGCCAAAAGAAGAGCTGGAAAACGTGCTGAACAACATGCTTGAGAGATACAAACATTGTCTCATGCAAAGCTCAGATTTAAGAAACTACGTCGTGTAACTGTTATACTGATGGAGGAATTGCTGCATGTCGTCGCACGAGAATTTGAGTGATAGCATCTTGGGAAAGATCCTTTCCGAATACAGAAATGTTGCTGTCGTGGGCCTATCTAATGATCCGTCGAAGCCAAGTTACAGCGTGGCCGAATATTTGAAGAATCAAGGTTTTCACATCTTTCCCGTGAACCCTTTTGTTTCTGAAGTCTCGGGGGAGAAAAGCTACAAGAGCTTATTGGAGATACCTATTGAGATACAGCGAACTATCGAAATTGTTGACATTTTCAGACGATCTGAGGATGTTCCGCCCATAGTGGAACAGGTTGTTCAGTTGAAAAAACTGAATGGTTTGCCGCACGTTGTGTGGATGCAACTCGGCATAGTCAATGAGCAAGCTGCAGAAATAGCCAGAAAGGCAGGGTTGATCGTGGTTATGGACAGGTGCATGAGGCAAGAGCATCAGCGTCTATTTGGTAAACAATAGGGAGTTGCAGCGAGCCTGAAAAGCGCGCGCTACCTTTGCTTATCCTGCTCTATTTCCGCAGTCTTTCAGTCCAAGCAACAAGGGCATCAAGCAATTCCTTTATCTTCTCTCTTGCTTTCTTATCCGTCACTTTCCCTTTTTCATCAATCTTCTCATATGCAAATGGCACGATGACTTCAGGCCTATTGAGCGGATGCGCGTTAAGGAAAACGAAGGTTTGACGAAGATGATACTGCGCTCTGGCACCTCCAAGCATTCCAGTAGAAGCACTCATGACGCCAACAGGTTTGTCTTCAAAGGCATTGTCCCCATAAGGCCTTGACGCCCAGTCAATCGCGTTTTTCAAGACGCCCGGTACTGAGTAATTGTATTCTGGCGTGACGATTAGGATGGCATCTGCCGCCTTAATCTTTGCCTTGAACTCCTTCACTCTCTTGGGCATTCTATTTTCTAAGTCTTGGTTGAAAAGAGGAATCCCTTCAAGGTCGAAAACCTCAAACTTCACTTTCTTGGGCGCCAATTCAACTGCTACGCGCAACAATGCTTTGTTGTAGGAGTCTTTTCGCAGACTTCCTGCGAAACCAAGAATGGCCATTTCTCTTTTCATGGTTTTAGGGTATAAATCTAGAGTTTAAAATGATTTTGCTTTGGGTTTTATTCAAAGGTGAACGCTGAAGGGCAAAGCTTGTTGACGACGCAAGCATCGCATTTTGGTTTCTTCGCTACACAGATTCTTCTTCCATGAAATATCAGCAAATCAGTGACTCTCACCCACTTGTCTCTGGGAACCAGTTTCATCAGGTCCTTTTCGATCTTTGTTGGATCCTTGTTTGCTGTGAATCCGAGTCTTCGTGCAAGTCTGCGAACGTGTGTGTCTACTGCTATTCCTTCGACAACGCCGTATGCGTTTGACAGGACGACGTTAGCGGTTTTTCTTGCGACGCCGGGTAATTCAAGAATTTCTTCCATTGTTTTCGGAACTTGGGATTCGAATCTCTCAACAAGCATCTGGCAACATTTCTTTATGTTTCTAGCCTTGTTTTTGTAGAAACCTGTGGATCTTATTTCATGCTCAAGTCCTTTCATGTCCGCGTTAGCATAGTCTTCTGCGCGCCTATATTTTTTGAAGAGTGTTTTTGTCACGATGTTTACTCTTTCGTCTGTACATTGGGCTGAGAGGATGGTTGCTACCAGAAGCTCGAGCGGGCTGTCAAAGTCCAGAGCTATTCTCGCGTCAGGATGCTCCTTTTCAAGTAGCTCAATTATTTTGGTCATCCGAGTTTTCTCGTCCAGATTGGCAGTTGTGGATTTTCTCGGCAACTATTTTCCATCCATTTGTAGGTCTATTATTAGTGAGTGTTTTGCACAAAGCTTTTACTTTTCTGTTCAGTCATAGTTCAATGGTGATATGTTTGGGTGTCAAGCTTTCGGTCGATGGAGAAGAAATAGAGTTGAATGAGTTTGTTTCGAAGATTCTGAATGGGACCATCGTTGGGGCAGTCACTTCGTTGAGAGGAATAAAGAAAGACTGGAAACAAATCAAGATAGAAGTGACAAAATAAGGCGCTACTGCTTGGTGTATCTTCATTCTATTTCGTCAATCCGTAAGGCTATTTCGGCGAACATCTCCCTTTTTGCCTTACAGATGGGACAGATGTACGGTGGGTCTTCGCGGAACACAACATAGCCGCATTGTCTGCAGTACCACAGTTTCTTTTTGATTTCAGGCGGTTGCTTGGCAACTGTAGTTCCAGGTTCAGTTTTCTTCTCAACGGGAGTTACTGGGCTCACCGCATATGATCTCGTTTGCTTCTCTAGCGGTCGACGTTCTGGAACGGGCTGCACCGGTATTTTTCCTTCAGAAACGTCTTTTCTGACGTAGAGGGCGCAATAGCAGGCGCCAAATTCGGCGACGTCTGGGTCTCGGTAATCACAAGGGCAGATTATGTCTCTGTCGATTTCCAGCTTTCCCGATGCCAGCCTGCATGGGCATGCTGGATAGCCAAAACGTTCTTCATTCTTCTTAAGTCCCTCCAGAAGATCTTGGAGAAACTTTGCATCAGGGTTCAAATAGTAACCATAGGTTTTGGCGTCTGATTCTGCCCTCTGTCTCACCTTTTCCAGCGTTGTCAAATTCCAAGGGTCTCCTTTATCTTGTCCTTGCGGAAGCCGTTTATCAAGATCCTGTCGTTTACTATAATTACCGGATAGCTAAGGCTTCCTCCCTTGCTGAGAATGTCCTTCTTGACTTTGTCCAACTCCTCTTTACTGCACAGGTCAACGTCAACATATTCGAATTCCACATCATTGTCTTTCAAGTATTGCTTTGTCATTTTGCACCATGCACATGTACTCAACGCATAAAGGAAGACCTTGTTTTTGTTATTTTTCCCAGGAACTTTTTCTATTTTCATCTTTTCTCACCTGCACTGGTAGGCAGGCTTGTTGATTGAAGTGCAGTATGACGATCTGGCAATAAAGGTTTCTCCTAGGCTTCTCGCAGGTTGACAAAAGCGTTTTGGACAACTTCTGACATTGCGGGGTGAATGTGCATACCTCTGAGGATCGGAGCGAATGTTTTGTCTCCGCTTGCCATAGCGTTCACGATCTCCTGCACAAGTATAGAGGCAAATGGTCCAATTATGTGTCCGCCCAAGACTTTTCCTGTCTTCTGTTCTAGGATAGCTTTGACAAACCCGTTAGGTTTGCCCATGGCGGCTCCTAGGGCCGTGTCCCTGTAGAGAGCCGTGCCAACGAGGATCTTGTAGCCTTGCTGCTTTGCTTCCGTTTCCTTCAGACCTACTGAAGCTATTTGCGGGTGGGTGAAAACAGCGTGGGGCGCTGCTGAATAATCCGTGCTGACCTTGTGGTCGTGGAGGGCGTTGTGCCATGCGATTTGAGCTTCATAGTTGGCTACGTGCTTGAACATTTCTCGACCAATGGCATCTCCGAAAGCCCAGATGTTCTTCTTTCGGGTTTCAAGATACTCGTTGACTATTATGTATCCTCTCTTGTCCAGTTCCACACCAGTTTTCTCAGGTTTCAGGATGTCTGAGTTAGGAACCCGCCCAGCTGCTACTAGCAAGGACTCTGCCGAAAATTCTTTGACGCCTACGTCGTCACTGCTCCTGGCTAGAACGATTTTTGCGCCGTTCTTCTGCGTGACTTCCACGGCCTCATAGGCTGTGAATATATCCATTCTTCTGCTCATTTCTTCCTTGAGCAGGTCAGATATTTCAGGTTCTTCTTCAGGTAGCATCCTGGTTTTCCTTTGAATTATTGTTACCTTAGTTCCCATGCTAGAGAAGAAGTGGCCATATTCAGCTGCGATGTATCCCCCGCCAATGATGATCATGCTTCTGGGCGGAGCGTCCAGCTTCAGCACGGTGTCGCTGGTCAAATACTCCACATTGTGCATACCTTTAATCGTCGGGATGTATGGTCTTGCGCCTGAAACTATGAATATGCGTTTTGCCTTTATGAGGGTGTCCGCAACCTTGAGAGTGTAGTCAGAAACAAATTCACCAGTATTCCTGAACAATCTAATTTTAGGATCAGCTTCTATTGCCTTGGTCTGCTGTTCAACGTCCTCCGTGACAAGCTGACGCATGTTCTTCATGATCTTCTCGAAATCAATCGAGGTGACCGCTGCCCCGATCCCTATCTTTTCAGCTTCATGAATGGTTTCCACGACATCTGCTGGATAAATCAGCATTTTCGAGGGCACACATCCGCGGTTCAAGCATGTTCCGCCTAGCGGGCCTGATTCGACCAGAGCCGTTTTCATGCCATTAGCCACAGCCTGAGCAGCCACAATCATCCCTGAACCTGACCCGATCACTAGGACATCAAATTCTTCCATGAAACCCTCTCACCATCGAATATTAGCACTGCAACTTCAAATAAAGA
>CAYYXF010000040.1:0-11580 GCA_964475545.1 uncultured Candidatus Bathyarchaeia archaeon
TTGTGTTTGAAGGAATTGCGAAGCCTAGCCCTTGGGAACTGGTTACGATGGCAGTGGTTATGCCAATAACTTCTCCTTCGTAGTTGAGGAGTGGGCCTCCTGAGTTGCCGGGGTTTATGGGGGTCGTGGTCTGTATGCAATCGGCTATGACGTATCCGCCTGTTGTGCTCTCGGTGATTGTTCTGCCAAGCGCGCTGACTATTCCAGAGGTTACCGTTCCAGCCAGTCCATACGGAGTACCGATGGCAAGTACGGGATCACCGACGCTTAAGATTGATGAGGTCGTGATTGAAAGGGCCTTGTACTCATCCTGTGACGCATTTGACGTCAGAACCGCAAGGTCTGCGTAAGGGTCTGAACCGATCACTTGGGCTGTGTAAGCGTCTCCATCTATGAACGTTACTGTAATGTTGCTTGCGCCGTCCACGACGTGATAGTTTGTGACGATTACAAACTGGCCTGCTGACTTGGTGACAAACCCTGATCCTTGCACCTCACCGTATTCGTAGTAGGGCTGCCCCCAAGGATAATAGTACACTGTTACAGTTGTTCCTTGAACCACAACGACAGAGCCTTTGACCTGCTCATACAGCTGAGACAGGGAGAAATTGTCGCCCAGCACGTAGGTTGTATTTTCGTAAATGGGATCTACGTAGGTTACGTTTCCAGAGGATGAGTTATACGTTGACTGGAGATCTGAAACCTGATTTTCAAGAGTTGATAGGTGGCCTTGGAGATCACTGATTTGGGTTGAAGTATTTAGGCCGCTTATCGCGTAGCCGAATATTCCTCCTACCAGCAAGCATATTATGGCTGTTCCTGTCAAGACTGTGGACAAACGACGGGTTTTTTGTCTTTCAGGCAATTCCATCTAGGTTCCTCCTTTATTGTTCACAGTCTTTTCCTGCAACTCGGGCATCTCTCATCACTGGGTTGAATCTTGCTACCGCAGTAAGGGCACGCGAGCTTCTTCTTTGCAACGTGAAGCCCCTGCTTTTCCTTAGTAATTTTTCCATCCTGTAGAAGGAGCACTCTCTCGGTGTGCGAAGCTACTTGGCTGTCGTGTGTCACCATAACGATTGTGGTTCCTCGATCAATGTTCAAGTTTGCGAGCAGCCTAACGATTTCATACTTGTTCTGCGTGTCCAAGTTCCCAGTAGGTTCATCGGCCAGAATCATGGCCGGATCATTTGCCAAGGACCGTGCAATCGCCACCCTCTGCTGCTCACCAGCGCTGAGCCGCTGTGGCCTATGTTCTTCTCTTCCCGACAGTCCTACCAGCTCCAGCAGTTCGCGAGCCCTCTTTCTTCTTTCGCTTCTAGATCTTTTCGTGTTTTCCATCGGCAACTCTACGTTTTCGGCAGCGTTTAGATATGGCAAGAGGTTGAAAGTCTGGAAGATGAACCCAATCTTGTTCCTTCTTATCTTGCAGAGTTCCCTTTCGGGCAATTTTGCGACATCAACTTTGTCCAAGATCATTTTTCCACTAGTTGGCTTGTCAAGACAGCCCAAAACATTAAGCAGCGTTGTCTTGCCTGAGCCAGAAGGCCCCATGATCGCAACGAACTCGCCCTTGTTCACCTGAAGGTTTACGCTGGAAAGCGCGGGGATCTTACGCTTGTTCAGCGTGTAGGTTTTCGACAGCTCTTCTGCTTTCAAAATGACTTCACTCATATCTCATCGCCTCTGCAGGCCTTATCCTGGCCGCTCTCCAAGCAGGGTACAGACTGCCCAATGCTCCCAACAACACAGCTACCCCGAATGCCAACAACATAAGCTGGGGGCTCAGCGCAGCGGTGACGGGCTCTGACCCAGTTGTTCCAGGGTTCACAGATCCAAACCCGGGTTGAAAACGGCTTGATGATGAACCACCAAACAAGCTTATATGAGGAAGCAAAAGCGATGACAAAAAGGGTGCTCCAATGCTTCCTATCGCAATGCCCGCTACTCCTGCCATTAAGCTTATCAGTATTCCTTCGAGCATAAATTGACTCATAACATTCCAGGTGCTGAAGCCTATCGCTTTAAGTGTGCCAATCTCTTTTGTCCTTTCACGGACGGTATACAGCATCACAAACAAGACGATAAGACTTGTAGCGGCGACTGCTACGACAATCTCTTGGGTTGCGACTGTCTGTGTTTGGCCAAGGGTTGATTGAGCGTTGTTCAAGGTTTCAGTATACATCGTCTGCATATTCTCGAAGTTCGTCAAGCGGTCCTTATACGTCGTAACACGAAGATCCGAATACGCTGCCTTTATCACCTCAGTTATTCCATCCACGTAAGAAACATCATCTGCATACACGTCAAACCTGCTCACGTTTCCTATTTCGCCGGTTATCGCCTGAGCCTGAGAAAGGTTCATGTACACCGTTCTTGTTCCAGTAAATCCCCCCCCTGTTGAATTGCAGGTTCCTACCACCGTAAAAGATATGCCATTGATCTCCGCTTTGCCACCCACTGCCAAACCAAAGTAATCTGTGAGGTTTGAGCTCATGACAAGAACATCACTATCGCCTTCGCGCAAATTTCTCCCTGCCGTTATGTTTGTCGGCAGTATGGAATAGTCGTCGATGAAGGAGGAATCCAGGCAAACACCTGTAATCGTGTACAGCGGTCTAGTAATGGTGAATTCCCCACGCGGTGTGTTTATGGTTTCCGAAGTTGTCTCGTTGGATGACTTCTCAAAGAATGGCACAACATCTTTGACACCATCAATAGAACGAATTTCATCACCAACGGTTTCATTTACGAAGACCTCTTCCTGTCCGAATCCCCGAAAAGATGTTCCGGAAGGCATACCAGAAGGCATACCAGAGGGCGCACTGGAAAACATGCCTTGTCCAGATGAAGTCGAACATTCTATCAATGTGGACGTCTTGTTGATTTCCTCTTGCATGTTACTGATTGTACTATTGAAATTCTCAGTTAGCCTCTGCGCGGCTTCTTGGTTTGCCACGATCCCTGAAGGAATAGAAATCATGATCGCCATGGAGAATCCCAGGGCAATGATTACCAGGAATGCCCTCATTTTCCTTCTAGATATATTCCTAACTGATCTTGTTAAGGCACCCATATGCTTCACCTTTCTGAACATGACCAAAAGGACAACCAAAAAGGGGAGGAGAAAGTGCTGCTGTTGCCATGACTTCTAAGCGTTGGAATATAACCTGGACTCCGTTCATTGCAGCTATCTCCCTTCTTGGTTGCCCTTGACCGTTCAAGGATGGCGACCTATTAAGCCCTTTTTCAGAATTATACCAGAATCTATTCCTAATTCAATTGTCGAATTTGTCGTTGTGGTAGCGGACGCGCGTGCCATAGCTTAACCACGAAGACCGCAAAAAAACCTTACTGGAATATCGCAGATAAGAAAAGAAGGAATTGGAACCTTGGAAGTGCATTTCTTCCAGACAGAAAACGTCCAAAAAAAGAAGAGGATTGTTTAGCTGTTGGGTTGTATGTTGAATGGTAGCACTGCGTACGCGTGTGCTGCTGTTGCGTTGATTGCTTCGTAGCCTACCATCACGTTGATGCTGAAGTTCGTGTTACTGAACACGTCGCTTTCCAACACTTTCATCGTCACGGTCTGACCTAGACTCGCGAACGTGCCGTTGAACAGTCTAACCCTGCCTACAACTTCATTGTCCACAGTCCATTCTTTAGGTAGCAAAACTCGGATCTGACCCGAGCCCGTATCCAGGATTAGCATGCCCTTGACCTCTAAAACAACTGTTCCCTGAACCGTTGAAAGCGTAGCATTCTGCAATAGCCCTTCGGTCCACTGAAGGCCGTTCCCCCGCATTTGCGGCATGCGCCTCATATGACCCCATGGCATCGTAACGTTGTCCGGCAAAGTAACGTTGTTCGACCAGAAAAAGGTCTGCATGTTCTGCATGCTCATCTGCATCTGCTCATCAGCGTTAGCGTCGAAACCGTTCTGTGTGCTTGCATATACGAAAGCAATGGCGCCCAATGCCAAGACCACCACCGCAGCTGCACCAACTATCTTCAAGCTTCTTCTCAATGTTTTCACGTCACCTCATACGAACAGCAACCCACGCGCTTATTAAACGGTTTTTCAGAATTAGACCACATTCTATTCCCAATCTAGTCCTTTGCTCTCGTCGAGTCTGACGGTGAGAGGTTGAAGGACATATTTATTATACTGGTTCGAATAGGTCTAACGAAAAACACTTTGATGTGTGCGGAGTGGTGTAGGTGGCTGCTAGTGCGCGTCCGTTCAAGTATCTGCTTGGGTGGCTAATTGCAGGCACGAGGGGCGGTGTCAGTCGCGCCAAAATAATCCAAACTCTAAACGAGACTCCGCAGAATGCAAATCAGTTGGCAAACAAACTCGGCATGGATTACCGGACAATAAGGCATCATCTTAAAGTGCTTGAGAAAAACAGAATAATCACTTCCGCCGGAGAAGGGTATGGCACAACGTATTTCTTGTCTCCAGCAATGGAGGAAAACTATGCCCTGTTTGAGGAGATTCTGAAGAAAATCTGGAAAAAGTAGAAAAGGGAGGAAGAACTGATGAGAAGTCACATGAATAAAAATGTCAGGAATTTGCTGATACTGGGAACGTTGATAGTGGTAGCTATACTAGCAGTGCTCTGGGCTACATCCATCGTCTGGTTTCCACGTTATCCTTGGGGACCTCGCCCACGCCCTCCAGAGAATATTCTTGGTGACATAGAACTCTTCTATACTGTTCAAACAGTAGTTTCTACGATCAATGTGACCCTTTCGATCTTCCTATTGCTAATGTACACTAGCATATACCTGAAGACACGGTCCGAGTTCACAATTGGATTAACCATATTTTCAGCAGTTCTCCTTCTGCAGTCTTTAGTCTCCATTCCCTTAGTGCACATGGCATTTGGTTTCTATGCGTTCGGTCTCGGCCCGTTTGCTATGCTGCCAGACCTGTTCACATGCCTTGCGCTAACGGTTCTGCTGTACCTCACCTTCGAATACTAAGATATCACCCACAGAACCATACGATAGCGCGCTGGTGTCCTAAGGTTCGCCTTAAGTTTTCCCTGCTCTGTGTGCTTCGGAATCTTTATAGGCATGACATATGTCATATCGTTGATGGTGAGAACAATGAAAGGATGGAAAACCAAAAGAGTGTTATGGATCGTGCTTTTGACAACGTGTATAATGCTGATCTCTAGCGTACCCCTTCCTGAATTCTCAAAGGAAAGCAGTGCCCAGGTTTCTGGAGCTCCAGAATGGCTGGTTATTGATGGCCTGGTTCAGAATGCTCTCAATTTGAGTTATGGTGAACTGAAGAATTTTCCTCAAATATCTGAGGTTGCCAATCTTTCATGCATAACTCCCAGAAACAACGTCATCTACAACTGGACTGGAGTGCCGCTATTCTACCTTCTGAGCATGGCCAAAGTGATATCTGGCGGCTATCGCGAGGTCATTTTCAACGGGAGCGACGGCTACGCTCAGGGTGTCTTGCTTGAAACAGCGATGGACCCGACTTCAATCTTGGCATTGTATGGAAATGGAACCGACTTGGAGCTGCTGAGCGGTTTCGGGAACCTATATCGGGCAGCGTTTCCATGCAGGTGGGGTTACAAGTGGGTTGAGAGAGTGGTGCGAATTACCGTGGTCGACTATGTCTATGGCGGAGCCAACCCGGCGCTTATACCAAACTCCACCAAGCCAATAACACAGCCGCCGATGGAAAGCTTCAATATGGCGGCGTCAGGTGAATATGCTATCCAAGCTCTGAGCAATTCTTCCATTGAATCTTTCAGTTACGACCCGGCCTCGCGGTTCAGTTTCAATGTTACGGGAGATGAAGAAAGCAAAGGATACTTCTACGTTACGTTCCCGGCAGCAACGCTTCCTGGGCCATACGTCGTCTACGTGAACCAGAATGAAACGAACTGTCTGCAAACCGAGGCAAGTGACAGCGCCTATCTCTATTTCGAGTATTCTCATAGCCTCAACCCTACTACTATTAGGGTCAGCGCCCTAGGCGGAGGGACTAGTGGAGGAGGCAGAGTGCCATACATGCAATAAACCGACACGCTCGTTTTACCTTGATTCTCTCCTTTTTTGAAGAACTCGGTTCTTTTCTCAAGCTGCCAAATCGTACGCGCACTATGCTCCAGAAGTGCGTTCGAAATGCGAGCGGAAATTTTAAATCTGTAAGGCAATAATAGATGGAAGGCGCTTCGAGGTTTGATTCGTAGATGTGTAAGGGGTGTTTATGAGCACACATGCAGAAGATTTGAAGCTTCGTCTGATGACTATTGAGCTTCTCAGAACGGCGAAGTATAAAAGAAATATTACGTATCGGGAGCTGGCGTCAAAGACGGGTTTGCCTGTAACCGTTCTCAGCAGGTACGCAAAGGGGCATGTTTTGCCGAACACGGCGAGAGCGAAACAGCTGTGGAGGGTGTTGACGAGGCTTGTGGGTTTGGAGCCTGAATTGCGTAGCAGGATAAAGTTTGATGAAGATGGGTATTTTGATAACACTGAGATTGTGGGGGATTTTAACATTCTTCAGCAGGCGGCCAACGGTGCGCTTGCGAATTTTGCTGGAAAACGTGTGACTAAGGTTTTGACGGCGGCTGTTGATGGCATCCCGTTGGCAACGATGGTTTCGAGTGCTCTTGGAGTGAACCTTGTTATCGCAAAGAGAAACAAGGAAGTAGGTGTTAAAGCGTTTCTTGAAGAAACATACGTTTTAGGCAGAGATTCAGGTGTGACTATGACGCTTTACATTCCGAAAGAAGTAATCAAGAAACGAGACAGCGTCTTGATTGTGGATGACATGATCAAAACAGGAGAAACTCAAGTCGCCCTAGTTAATCTGGTTCGAAAGGCGAAAGCCGAAATCTCAGGGATTTTCTCGCTCATAGCTGTAGGAGAAGAATGGAAGAGAAGATTGAAGCCTACCAGCGAAGCCCCAATAGAGGTCATAACGTACGTCAAATCGCCTTACGATGCAAGCACTCGTCTTTAACTTGGCAGGCAGCACCTCTTCGTTTCTTGCAGAAATCCTTGCCAAGCCTAAGCAGCGCCGTCTCGAAGTTTACAAATGATTTTCCTGCAATTCTATTATGGCGCCAAAACTTCTCCAGCTCCGCTAAAGCGGCTTCGCCGGATTCTTCCTCGATTATCCCCAGATTCTTGGCTGCGACGATGGCGAGGTTTGTCGGATTAGGATTAGCTTTTTCTAGAATACCGCGGAGTTCTCTTAGAAAGATGTTGACGGTAACGTCACCTATTCCCTTTCCCAGGTCTTTCAACCTCTTTTCTAGGTCCCTGGAATCAGATGCCCTTTCGTCGAGAAGCGTCAGACTTCCTTCATAGTTTTCCAAGAGGTTTCGCATGACAGCCAAAAGCTTGTCCGCTGTTTTGAAATCGTAGCGCGTGTAACCTCCCTCGTCTAGTATCCTAACAAGCTCGTCCCATCCTGTTTCAAGAATGCGCTCCGGCGTCAAAACATTGTATTTCTCAAAGCACTTGTAGGTTTTGATGACTGAACTTTCTCTTATAGGCGTGCCAAACAGTATAGATGCTAAGAACCATTTGAAAATCTCCTTGTCCTCACCGCTTAGAAGGCTAATTCCCAGTTCTTCTGAGTATCTTTGTCCAAGACTCTCAACAAGCGCTTTCACAGCCTCGTGCTTCATGCCTTTCCCTTTTCTACAAAATCTTATACTTGGACAACATAAAACGGTTTACTGAGGTCTGCAAATGCGCACCATAGAATGGCATGATGGAAAAGTCGTCGCTATAGACCAGACGAGGCTCCCAGGCGAGACGATCATGCTTGAAATGAGAAATTGCAGGGAGATTGCCGAAGCGATAGACCAGATGAAGATTAGAGGGGCGCCGCTGTTGGGCGCAGCTTCGGCCTTCGGTCTAGCTCTAACTGCTTACAACTCGAAAGCAAGAACCAAGGCAGAACTCATTAAGGAGCTGGAGGTTTCAGCGAAGATTTTGAGAGAAACGCGGCCTACAGCTGTCAATCTTTTCTGGGGTATAGACAGAATCCTCAGCAAAGCCAGAGATTCAGGTGAAAATGTCCGAGGAACAGCTGCACTTGTCGTTGAAGAGGCTCAGAAAATAGCTGACGAAGATGTAGCTGCAAACCATTTAATTGGTAAAAATGGATCTGAATTGATCGTTGAGGGAGATACTGTTCTGACGCATTGTAATGCGGGAGCATTGGCGACTGTTGATTATGGCACTGCTTTGGGCGTGATTAGAGCTGCGGTTAAGCAGGGCAAGAGGATTAGGGTTATTGCTACCGAGACTCGCCCGAAATTGCAGGGAGCAAGATTGACGACTTATGAGCTTCAGAGAGACGGCATACCCGTCACTCTGATAACGGATGGCGCTGTGGGGTACTTCATGCGTAAGAAGATGATTGATAAGGTCATAGTTGGCGCTGACAGAATCGTGAGGGACGCTGTTATAAATAAAATTGGCACGTTTACCATTGCGGTTCTGGCCAAGGAGCACCGTATCCCATTCTATGTTGCAGCTCCAAAATCCACGTTTGACCTGAGCAGCAAATCCTCAGAAATCACTATTGAGGAGCGAAGTCCAGAAGAGGTCACTCGTATCGGTTCGCTTCAAATTGCAGCGAAAGGAGTGAAGGCTCTAAATCCGGCTTTCGACATAACTCCGCTTGATTATGTGACGGCAATAATTTGTGAAAGCGGCATTCTATATAAGGAGGATTTCCGTAGATTTGAAACCAATCGCTCCAAACATGCATGAGGCTGATGTTGGTTGATGATTTGAATGATTAAGAATAAGGAAGGCGCCCGAGAAAACTCTGAGCTCAGAATCAAAGGTTTACTTGTGGAAAAGGGCGTAAAGATTTCTAAAGAAGCAGACGCAAATGAGCTCTCTTCTAGAGGGTACGGCGTGCCCCAAGACGGCGAGCTTCTGCTTGCTTTTTACGAAGCCTTGTATCTTGCTGAGAAAGGCATTCTAGAGGTTGAGGACAAAAAGCGTGAAAGGAAAGACTTTCAAGGGCTTCTTCGGTGCTACCAAAGTGCTGATGGGGACGCTTGGGCCAAATATCTGGCCTATCGCGACCTGAGAAGCCGCGGGTACGTGGTCCGAGAGGGCTTCGGTCTCGGCGTTGATTTTCGCGTTTATGAAAGAGGCGAATACAGCAAAGATACTGCCAAATACTTGATTCTAAGCATTCAAGAAGGCAAGCCGATTTCGCTTCAAGACTTGAACGCTGCTTTGCAGCAGAGCCAAAGTCTCAAGAAGGAATTGGTCTTAGCTGTCATGAATCGTAGAGGTGAAGTAGTTTACTATTCTGTTTCGCATTTGACGTTAGCATGATAGAGAGGGATGTGGGATGCCGGAATTCAGAACAGTTCGCGGGATGAGGGATTTTCTGCCCGATGAAGCGAGAATGATGAAGTATGTTGAAAGCAAAGCCAGAGGTGTAGCTGAGCTCTATGGATATAAGGAGGTCATGACGCCGCTCGTTGAGTCTTATGAGCTTTTGGCCACGAAGGCAGGCGAGGAGGTTCGTCTGCGCATGTTTTCCTTCAAGGATTTAGGCGGGCGCATGATTGCCTTGCGGCCGGAGTTTACGCCGTCAATTGCGAGGCTTGTTGCGACGACGTTGAGAAACGAGCCGAAACCCTTTAGGCTCTTCTGTTTAGGAAGCCTTTACCGATATGATGAGCCACAGCGAGGGCGCTATAGGGAGTTTTGGCAGTCAGACTTCGAACTAGTAGGGTCAGACAAGCCAGAGGCAGATGCTGAGATAGTGCTGTTGACAAACCGCCTGATGAGTGGGGCAGGCTTGAAGAACTGCGTTTTCAAAGTCGGACATGTCGGGGTGATAAGAGGAGTGCTGAGCGAGGAAAAACTGGAGGATAAGGTGCAAAACGCGGTTCTGCAGTTGATGGACAAGAAACAGTACGAAGACGCGCTTAGACTTGTCAAAGATTCTGGAATTTCAGAAAAGTGTTTGGCTCTGCTGCAGAATCTAGTCAACCTTAAGGGCAACGATGTTTCTGAAATCACGAAGAAGATAAAGGAACATGTTGGGCACTATGAAAAAGCCGTGGCTGCTGCCGATAACCTGAGCAGTATTCTGAGGCTGATTGTAGAAAGCGGATGCAAAATCGAAATGCGCGTGGAGGCTGGTTTCGCCAGAGGTCTTGAATATTACACGGGAATGATTTTTGAAGTGTACGTTCCAGAACTTGATGTGGCTTTGAGCGGTGGTGGAAGGTATGACAAGCTTGTCGAGCTGTTTGGGGGAGAATCTGCGCCAGCCGTGGGCGTTGCAAATGGGATAGATAGGATAATGTTGGCCATGCAAGAACAGAAAGTGAAGCTGGACGAAGCTGGAGAGAAAAGGGTTGTAGTCATTTCCGTTGGAGAGGAAACGAAGGCTGAAGCGTTGAGGATTTCGTGCATGCTCAGAAACTCCAACATAACGGTAGAGTTTGAAGTCATGGGTAGAAAGATGGCTAAAGCTTTGGAAGATGCAGATAGAAGAAAGATGGACTGTGCTGTGATTGTGGGCAAGAGAGAGTTGGAACAAGGAGCAGTAGTTCTTAAGGATTTGAAGAAAAGAGAACAGACCACAGTAGGAATTGCAGAATTGGCTAAGACAATAAGGGGTTAGCGGCAAACAAGAGACAGTGATATTCAAGCCACAACCTGCAGAAAGCCTCGGCTAATCCCTTCTCTTTCCTTGGCTCTCTTCGCTGTGAAACTTTGTTTCATAAATGTTTTAAGTTCCTTGAAGGCTAGGCGTTATTGGGGAAAGGAGAGACCCCAATTGCAGATAGTCAAATCCTTTACCGTTGACCTGACCAAGATCAGGGGAAGAGGAGATTTCAAGTGCCCAGAGTGTGGAGTAGAAATCTCTCCAGATGACAAAACAGAAGATACCTACATGATACTAGAGCCAATTATGAATGGAGAAAACTTGGACAAGATTGCTTTGCAATGCAACAAATGCAAAAGCCAGATTCATCTGGCAGGATTTCATGCCTTAGACAGCATAAGATGACCAGCAACAAGGTTATTTCATTCCTAGAAGCATCATGTTAATGTTGCGCGCGCTATCATTGGGTTCCTCATATGTTTAAATTCGAATCTTTTCAATAGTTTGTCTCAGATGTGTGTTTGAATGATTTTAGGGTGGTGGCATGCCGGAGTTTCTTGATGAGTTCGCTTCATCAATTGGTTGCCAGAAAGAAACTCTGAAGGAAAGGATCTTGAGAGGCAAGCCAAATCCAATGCAGGACACATTTAGAAAGCATTTTTCGCCCTTATGGAGACCACTGGCAAACACCGATGAATATAGGTCAAATGTCGGCGAGCTTGGTATCACAGCTGTCGATTCAAGTTTGTATATGAATCTAATGTCAACCGGTGGCATTTTCTACGTGATTAGGTCACTAGCCGTCTGCAAGAATAAAGAAAATAGGAAACTGCAGACAAACGTCTTCTTCACAAAATCAGGTCTTCTTGAAGCACATTATTACATCGGCACAAAAATGGAGATGCTTGAATTCCAAGCAGTCATTGATGCCTTAAAAA
>CAYYXF010000041.1:0-11528 GCA_964475545.1 uncultured Candidatus Bathyarchaeia archaeon
CCGTGACTGAGAAGCAGGCCTAGCCAAACATGGACCAGCCAACAATCCAAACATGACAAACAACCCAAACCGAAAACACAAACACGCATACCAGCACGCGCACGTCATGAAACCTTGGCAATCGAATCTACGTTCGGCTAAACTGCATGTTTTTATCCGAGTCCGACATAGCTACTCTGAACGCAATATCTGGCTAGTGACGGATATGGAAAAAGGTTACGGAACAAGCATCGACAAAAAACTAGTAGCAGCACTGGTAATAGTCTGCTTGGCATTAGCCGCAGGCTTCGCCCTAATATACCTAGATCTGAAAGCGGATCTCGCATCCCTGCAAGACACCAATGCAAACCTATCAGCAGAAGTCCAGCAGCTCCAGGGACTGGTCGAAGCGCTGCACATCAACCAAACGCAAGGCTTGTCAGCAGTCCAAATCTACAATCGCACAAGGTTCTCAGTCGTACTGATAACGAATGACATGGGAGACGGCTCAGGCGCCGAAGGCACAGGCTTCGTATATGACACACAAGGACACATAATTACAAACAACCACGTTGTAGAAGGCGCAGCCAGCATCACGGCAACGTTCTTCGATGGAAGCGTCAAAACAGCCCAAATCATAGGAACCCCCGACGTCTACAGCGACCTAGCCCTCCTAAAAGTGGACGGGCTACCGGCACAGTCCCAGCCTCTTATCATCAGAAATTCATCACAGCTACTGGTCGGAGAACCCGTATACGCCATAGGAAACCCATTCGGACTGAGCAGCTCAATGACCTCAGGAATAGTAAGCCAACTCGGAAGAGTATTGAAACTATCAGACCTCGGCGTTCCACCGCCCGAAGGCGACTTCTCAATAGCCGACGTGATCCAATTCGACGCCGCCGTAAACCCGGGCAACTCAGGCGGCCCACTGCTCGATAGCTTCGGTGACGTTGTAGGCGTGACCTTTGCAATAGAAACCGGCCAGAGCGGAGTCACAGGCTTCATAGGAATAGGCTACGCCGTCCCATCAGCACTCCTAATGCGAGTTATCCCCGCTCTGAACTCTGCTGGACATTATGACCATCCATGGGTCGGCATATCATACGATCCACGCTACACTGACGGAGTACACATTGCCGCCATAAACTCCAGCGGCCCAGCAGACAAGGCAGGACTGCAAGTAGGAGACATAATAAAGAAAGTTGACGGCCTTCAAGTCGATCGTGGCGAAGACTTCATCATCTACCTGGAGAGGAACAAAAGCCCAGGCGACCAGATAAACCTGGAGATCAACCGAACCGGCGCTACCATTACCAAAGTGCTAACACTTGAAGCAAGACGAACTTCCTAGCAAATTCTCAGGAACCAACAACAAAGCAGCTGTCAGTGCTAACACAACATAGAGCACAGTGATCATGTTCGCCTATCAACAATGTCAAGAGCGTCAGCACCAGTGCCTATCAACACAACTGGGGTTCCCGTTTGTTTCTCGATCTCTCCGATAAACTGCCTTGCTTCCTTTGGAAGCTCACCAAATGCCTTTACACTCTTGCACTTGGGATATACACAGTCAAGCTTCGTCACAGCTACCTGCGTAGCGCCGTTGATTGTCACAGTTCTCTTTGCCAGTTCAAAGTTGAACGGAGCCGAGCGCCTGTCCCGACCTGTTCCAGCGGCAGTCTCAAACCATCCGCGTTTCTGCGCCTCTTCTTTTGATATTTCACCGGGCAATGGGCCTGTTCCCACACGTGTCATAAATGCTTTGAACACTACAAGGACATTGTCAATTTTCGTCGGGCCTACTCCTGCCTCAGAGCATATCGCAGAAGCGCTCGTGTCTCGGCTCGTAACGTAGGGATACGTTCCATAGAAAAGCGAAAGCATCAGGCCTTGAGTCCCTTCGAGCAACACGTTTTTTCCCTTGGCAATCGCGCTGTTTGCCTCTTGCGACACATCTGTCAGGTACGGCTTCAACTCGGATATGTCCTTCGCGAGTCTTGCCGTTCGCCGCACGCGTTCTTCGATAGCTGGCCCAACACCCCATCCTGTCGTGCCTAAGCCTTTCAAATGTGCGCTGGACTTGTCTTGATCTGAGTGTTTTTCTTCAATTATGGAGGCTTGACTGTCCACGCCTATTCGGTTCTTCACGCCTGTCTCTTCGACTTCCTTAAAGAACTGTGCAACATGGACATTTGTGCCAGGACCGACCAGCAAACGGCACTTCTCATTCACGAAGCCGCCTGGAACCATGTGCAACGCGTAACGTTTGCCCTTATACCAAATCGTGTGAGCCGCGTTTACAGAGCCCGTTCTGACGCACACGTCAACTGGATCTTTCAACGCCAAATATGAGATTATTTTTCCCTTTCCCTCATCGCCCCAGAACCCTCCCGCTATGACGGTGCAAGGCATGCTGTCACCGCTGAAGAAGTCTGTCAAAGCTTATTTAAGATTGATCGAAACCTTCTTGTAAAAGACATGATGGCCTGAAAAAATGCTACTCCCTAGCAGTGTTTCCCACACTACGAATGGCTCCCTAGGCAAAATCTAAATCTGTGAATCCTGTTCTTCTGCAGCTTCGTTAGAGTGTGCCTATCCGCCTACCAATATGAGGTTCAGGTTCAGCATTTCAGCCCATGCTACACTCTTAAGAGCCACCCTGAACGCGCTTCTGTCTCCATAGGGAACGCATTCAACGAAAGCCTTTCTTCTGTATTCATCCTTCTCAATCTTGGACAGCAGAACATTCACTATCACTGAGCCATCTTTCAAGTGGAGATTGACGTTCTTTCCAAGAAGAGACTTAGCTGTGTTCATACCAAACCTTTCCATTTTCTCACCACTCTACGTCTTTATCAGCCAATCTGCCCCAGCATCGCCTGCAAATCGGCAGCTTCTCTCCTTTAACCTCAATGTAAACTTCGATATCACGATTCTTACATTCATTATGCCAAGGATTCCGGCAACGTTCCATAATCCCGTTCCTCCAGTGACCAAACACGCGTGCTTTTTCACTTTTAAAGCTCTTTATCAAACGACATCAATATGGAGCAGAGAGAGACGAGTTAAAGTGAAATCTTTTATGCATATGCTAAGCCAATTAGGATTGGTGGGTTTGTGAGTTCTGTCACGATTCCTCAGATCAATCTTGCATTCCAGATAATCATTATTGCTTTGGTTCTTGGAAGCCTTGCCCTCAGACGGAAGCATAAGCTTTTCTTTCACGGTCTAACTATGCTGGTTGCGGTCATTCTGAATGTCGTATCATTTCTACTAGTGATGTTGCCCTCTCTGCTCGGTCTGCAAATCATCAGGGTTCAACCAACGCACATAGTTTCGTTGGTCACCCTCGCGCATGGAACCTTAGGGTTGATTGCGATGATCCTAGGCATCTGGCTTGTCGGTTCCTGGCACTTGCAATCGTCCATTCAAGGTTGTTCAAGAAAGAAGAAAATGATGCGGTTGACGAGGGCTTTGTGGCTAATCGCACTCTTCCTAGGAGTCTTGCTCTACACATATCTTAACACAAATCTTATACCCTGAATCTAGAAGAAGTTTGAACAGGAGGAACAGATTGATCAAACTGGTTCGTATTGTGATGCTGGGCCTTTCGATTCTGTTCGCTGTCAATCTGGCAAGCCCATCCTTTGCAGACATCCCAAGAGTCGAGAATGTCGTCGTATACGAATCTAGCGGAAGCACCTTCCTAAACATCACTGTTTATCACAATACTGAAACATCTTCGCACTACGTGAACATCATCGAAGTAGCTTTCGGCACCAACACAACTCACTGGAACATAGACCCTATGACTCTATCGCCAGCATCGACCTTCAATGTCACATATGATGTTGGACCGGTTGCGGGAAACCCGACGGCCACAGTCAGGGCTAATTGCATCCAACATGGGTGGAGTTCTCAAGACTGGTCTGGTCCAATTCCAGAGTTTCAGACCACAGTGTTGCTGTCCTCACTGCTGATCATGTTGATTGCTGCCATTATTTTTCGCAGGGACAGGCTGATTCACGCAAAGCAACATCCCTAACGTGCCCTTATTCAAGAAGTCGGATTTGCACGACCTCAGGCGCTATTTTTTCCTTTGATATCCTAAGTAAGGCCACGCTAGGCTTAACCAGAAAAGGCGGAATGGGATTCGTCGGGCTTCCAGGATTTATAAACAGGATGTCTGCATCCCATTTTACATGTGGACTGTGTGTATGCCCGTAGACCAGCACGTTGAACTCATTTTGTCGAGCGATTTCACGCATTTTTCCGGTTCCGAAGCGCGCACCCGGGTCATGCATGACTCCGATCTTCCAATCAAAGAACTTGAAGGAGTCCATCTTTGGCAGTTTGTTTCGAACATCTGGTTCGTCCATATTTCCGTAAACAGCCAGAACTGGAGCGATCTGTTCCAGCTCTTCAATAACAGACAGGTTTACAAGGTCTCCCGCATGCACTATGAACTCGGCGTTTTCGAAAATCTTGAAGACCTCCTTCGGTAAGTTTCTTGCGCGCACAGGTACGTGCGTATCAGCTATCAAGCCCACAATCTTGGCCGAATCGCTTCCTCGCAGCTTGGGCAGAATCTGCGTTTGCTCGCTAACCAATCAAGGCCCTCTCGGATACGACCTATTGCTACTTGGTGAAATAAATAGCCTAGAGGGAAGGGAAGGATGCAAACACCATGCACAGGTCTGGTTAGCGTCTTGTCTTGCCATATCTGCAAGCTTTTTGACATTCCACACACATTATGTGGGCGTTCTTTGTTAAGGAAGGCTCGTACTTTGCTAATTTCTCGCTATACTTATCCAGATTTTCGCTTGTAATGTGAAAGCCTACCAAGCATTTTGCGTCATCGACCTTGTAGGGCGTCAAGGCGCCAGTTGGGCAGGCTCTGATGCAGCTTTGGCATTCACCGCAAAGGTCCTGGTCAAAAGGCTCATCCGTCGTCATCTCAGCATTCGTTAGAATAGGGATCAGTCGTATCCATGGACCATATTCTGGGTTGACTATTAACGCGTTCTTCCCGTAGTCACCAAACCCAGCTAACTGCGCCAGCCTCTTGTATGAAATCAAGTCCGCCATAACAGCCCTGTAACCTTTCTTCTCTAAGTGGTTGATTACCGTGAGAGCTAGGACTGGTAATGGAAAATAGCCAGGGTAAACCCATTTCTGATTTTTCCGAATTGCGATTTCAAGCGCGTCATCCCAAACATGGTAGCCCATGACAACAATGGATTTCGTGTCAGGCAGCATGTCAGTAGTCTTCTTGGTGTACTCTTGATATTTCCATCCCACCCGAACGGGCGGGAGAGCATCAATATCCTCAGCTGAAACAATCCCGACGAGATTTGCGCCTGCGTCGCATGCAACTCGCTTAATGTCTGCCGCGAGTTTTTCGGCTTCAGATTTGCTTCGCATGTCTCACCCCTCAATTCCTATTCAGTGCTTTGGACTTAAGATTTTAGAATACTAGACGCTTCATGTGGTTAGAGCATAAAGCCTTAAACAGATTAGCATTATACATTGAGCAAAAGGTGAACCCCCAAATGTGTGCTAGACTACTGAAGGAAATCGAAGAAGAAGCAACGAATTTTCTAAGCGAATTGATCCGCATAAACACGACCAATCCACCTGGAAACGAAACCGCAGCCGCAAAGTACGTTGCCGAAGCCTTAGAACAGGATGGTTTCAAGTGTGAATTGTTCGAGTCCTCGCCTGGAAGAGGCAGCGTGGTGACTCGTCTCAAGGGTTCGGACAAGAAGCCCAATCTGCTTTTGCTTTCACATTTGGACGTTGTGGCTGCAAATCCGAAAGAATGGAGCGTAGATCCGTTTGGCGGTGAGATCAAAGATGGCTTCGTTTGGGGTCGGGGTGCATTGGACATGAAGGGAATGACGGCCATTGAAGTGATGGCTTTGAAGCTTCTGAAAAGGAACAATGTCAAGCTCAAGGGTGACGTGATACTGGCTGCGACGGCCGACGAGGAAAAAGGCGGGGAAGCAGGTGCAGGTTGGCTGGTCCGGAATCATCCAGACAAGGTCCGTGCAGAATACGTTCTAAATGAGGGCGGAGGCATGGCAATGCGGATGGATGGACGAAACATGTTTACCATAAACACCGCCGAGAAGGGCATCTTGTGGTTCAAAGTCAAAGCTGGAGGAACGCCTGGTCATGGCTCCGTGCCAGGTGCTGCAGACAATGCGATCTTGCGCATGAACAAAGTAGTTGAGAAGCTTGGAAATCACCGCTCAAAAACCTCACTCATCCCAACTGTTAAGCAATACGTAAGTGAAATCGCAAAATCAAGCAAGCTCAGAGATCTATCGGCTTTGCTTCAGGACCCGACGAAGAGCGACCAGATCTTGGACGTGCTGGCTCAAAAGGACAAGTATCTGGCTGAGGAGATCCGAGCAAGAATCAGAATGACAGTCACACCAACAATGATCCAAGGTGGAGTTAAAGAAAACATAATCCCATCAGAATGTGAAGCAGTTTTCGACT
Source organism: uncultured Candidatus Bathyarchaeia archaeon (assembly GCA_964475545.1). Classification (GTDB taxonomy): domain Archaea; phylum Thermoproteota; class Bathyarchaeia; order Bathyarchaeales; family Bathycorpusculaceae; genus DASPTR01. Next base: position 6,490 of record CAYYXF010000041.1, read on the forward strand.
GCCGCGTTCTGCCCGGCCAAACCCCCACGGAGGCTTTGAGCGAAATCAAAGGACTCTTGAAGGATGCTGGCTTGGAAAAGCTGACTTTCGAAATAATTCAGGCAAATGAGCCGTCCGAATCGCCTTTGAATACTCCACTCTATGAGCTGATCGTGAATGCTCTAAGAGAGTTCGAATCTGAGTGTCGAGTGGCTCCGGTCATGCTCACTGGTGGAACAGACTCTCGCTTCTTTAGAAAGCTGAGTAGCGTATGCTACGGTTTTCATCCTGTGCGTCCAGAAACATCGTATTCGGAGATGCAGGAGACAATCCATGGAATAGACGAGCGCATATCGATAGAGAACCTTGTTTTCGGAACAAGTGTGCTCTACAACGTTGTTGAACGGTTCATGACTTGAAATGGAGTACCACCTTGGTGAGGATCGGCGATAGCAGCCTTGTCGAGAAGCTTCGCAATCACGAGAGAGGTTTAAAGGGTCATCTGAAAAATGCTTCCAATTTCTTAGTCAAATGCCAGATCATCGAACCCTACGTTGAGAGAGGCGTGCTGCACGGTTGCGTTTGCCCGTGGGAGATAGGAGAATCTGCAGATGAGGGCGCGTTCCCCATACTTGAAGATTATCATGACACTCTCGAAGCAATTTGGGTCTGGTCGCTCTACAGCAAAGCTAGCGGAGATCTATCCTTCGAGCCAAACATAGGCTGGGCATGGAAGTATATCGTCAGCAATTGGAAGCGATTCATCGGCGAAAAGAGGGGAAAGGGCAAAAGTCTGTACGATTGTTCTTACGTGTTATTTTCAGGGACTACGCATGGAACGGTCTTAGACGTTAGCGGGCACAAAGGCCTGCTTCTGCAAGCAGGAAACCGCTTAACGGAATACCTTGCGACGCTTGAATCAACAGAAGGCAGGGAGTATTATGATCCTTTTTGGATGGTGAACTGCTTGGGGCTTGCAGCAAGAAAGCTGATGCAGGAGCGATGGCGCAAGGTTGCTGAAACCTTTGTCGAGAAAACCGTGGTTGACGTAGAAACTCCATTCTTGAGAGCGGATGAGGAACCGACGCACACGGGTCCCGGGGGTCATGACTTCTTTTCAAAGAATGCTAACATCGCTTTAGCTCTGATGTCGTGCCTTGGTAATAAGAAGAAAGCCAGAGAGATCTTGCTATCGGAGTTTCTGCCATGTGTTCCGACCAAGTTTGTATCGAGACATTCTGATGAAAACGCTTGGAATGCGCATTTGGCTACCTCGCTTGGCAAAGCCTACATAATGACTGAAAACTTGGAGTTTCTACGTCGTTTCTTTGCAATTATGAATGAGCTTGCTGATAGAGACAGGGAGAAGTCTGCTGCGCTTCCCCGTTCTCTGTCATTCCTTCGGCGGGAGTCTTGGGTTACTTTCTTCTATGCGAATGCCTATGTATCGGTCACAAAGTACTTGGCTGAATAAGGTGAAGTCATAAATATCTGTGTTACCCGTTCTATGCTAGTGTTCTAGGAGAGGCTTAGGTTTGCCCGCAATAGAAATTGGCAGAATCTGCGTTAAGTTAGCTGGAAGAGAGGCTGGAAGAAAATGCGTTATCGTCGATGTTGCTGACAAGAGCTTCGTTCTGATAACAGGTCCAAAATCGGTAACAGGCGTCAAAAGAAGAAGAGTAAACGTCAGCCATATCGAACCTCTTCAGGACAAAATAGAAATCAAACGCGGCGTTTCTGACGACGAAGTGGCTGAAGCGCTCAAGACCTCCAACAAACTGGAAATGATGCCCCAGATAGTCAAGCCAACTCTGGCCTAAGTCTAAACTCATACATGGTAGAGAGGAGAAATCTCCTGAATCACTTTCTTCTTTTTTGTACGCGCACTCTGGTCGGATAAGACTGCAGCCTGACCTAAGTGGCGTGCGAGCTCTTCATGCCTGCTTTGCGACTGATGTTATGCAGCTCCAACAAATTCATTACTATCAATTACAGAGGGGGCTACAAGGCGAAAAATCTGCGTTCCAGCGAGGTTTTAAGGTCTACCGGAAGGACTCTCCTGACAGCTTTCCAAGCTGAAACTGCCTTCCCTCTCATCAGCATTAGAGCTCTGGCATTGCTGCTGAAGGGAATGAATGCAGTTACTTGATGGTTGAACTTCGCTCCGAAGCGTGCTTTCTGAACATGGTAGTGGTGCATTGGGTTGGAGGGCGTTGACCCCATGGAGACGTATCTGATGCCATGTTCTTCAGCCCATCTAATCAGGTTCCAGCATATACAGGGCATGATAGGATATCTGGCTGAGCTAAGGTCCCTATTGATTGCGCCATAGACTAAATAGAGTCTGTTCCCAAAAACAAAGCAAGCAGTTCCACCTAAAATGCTCTTGCCATTGACGAGCCAGACTCGAAACTCTTCTGAAGGAATAATGTTCCGCATGTTCTCGAAGAATTCGTAGGGGTATGCAGGAGCCCGAATATGCGTCATGTTGTCATGATACAAAGAATAGAACTCTTTCAGGCCTGAATTCGAGCTTGTTTCCCCTACTGTGAACCCGTCTTTCTCGAATCGCCTAATCTTTTGGCGAATCCAGCCTTTCGTATTCTGCCATATAGATTCTGATGGAGTATCCTTCAAGTCTATTTCTGCTATTCCTTTGCTTTGGTCCATGAAGGTGAAAGGCATTTCCAAAAATGGTTTAGGCACGCTGCCTTGAAAACAGATCTTCACATAAGAAATCTCTTTGTCCAAACAGTATTTCGTCAAGAAGTCTCGCAAGGACCTAGTTCCCTCGGATAGATAGGTACCGCTGAAAATGGGACCGCCATAGTCCGAACTTGGCAAGGAAGCGTATATTCTGAATTTCCAAGGGGTTGTAATGAAGCCTGGACAAACACCAACAATTCTTTCTTGGGCTTTGACGGTGAGATAAGTCGGGACAAAGCCAAATGTCTTTTGAATGACTCTTTTCCATTCTAGAGTGTGATAAAACGTGGCTGTAGGGATGGCCTGCACGAAATCTTGCCATTCCTTCTCGTTTCCCAGCTTTTCAACGTGCATCGGGAATCACGGTCTTATCGAAAAGCTTGAGGTGTTGGAAGGTGCGTCCCAAGCAGTGTCGTTACATGAATAAATCGCTTCCGAAGTGATAGTCAGGATCGCCTTGATCGTTTCTCCCTCCTTCCACTAATTCTTTAACAAAGGGTTGTATTTCACCGTTTTCTGCATTCTGTTATAGAAGTATGTTCTTTTTCAATTGATGTCGTGCGCGATATTACGCATCGCAGTATCGTCCAAGTCTTCAAGTCTCGCCGTTTTGCAGATCAGCGTGCGCTTTATATCTTTCAGACGGAGAGTATTTGTTTGGGAGAGAGAGGGAGAAGGGGGCATTATTTTTGATTCGTGCATGGCCCGTGGCTTTGCTGATTGTCCTACTGGGAGCGTTGGCCCCGTACGCTTTGATAGTGTGTGCCTCGCCTTACACGAGTATAGACGTAAACGTAGCTTACAACATGATAACAAATGGTACCTATCCCAACCTCATGGTTCTGGACGTTAGAACGAAGAGTGAATATGATAGCGGCCACATATACGGTGCGACTTGGATACCTGTAGATGAATTGAGCGGAAGAATTGGGGAGATATCAGGCCACAAGGACCAGGAGATAATAGTCTACTGCAAGGCTGGAGGACGAAGCGCGACCGCTTCGGGCATTCTTGATTCACACGATTTTACGAAAGTCTACAATATGTTGGGAGGCATCTCAGCTTGGCAGGCTGCAGGGTACCCAACGTGGAATGCGACTGTCCACAATGTCAACACAACTTTCAACTATGACACCATCCAAGCTGCTATCGATTCCGCTAAAACCCTGAATGGACATACAATCCTTGTCGACAAAGGCGTATACTACGAGCATGTGTCTGTCAGCAAAACGCTATCAATCACAGGGGAAAACTCGCTTGACACCGTAATTGACGGGAACGGAACAGGAACTGTGATTCTTGTCACAGCCAACAACGTAACAGTTGAGAATTTCACTCTGCGAAACGGTATAGGCTTCGGCGTGCACTTGAATGGGGGAAACTACGCGCAAATTCGGAACAACAAGATAGCCCACAACTATTGCGGCGTCAATGTATCATCGTCATACAACGTGATTTTCGGTAACGAAATAGCGAACAACGAAGGCAGTGGCGTGTTAGTAACTCAGAGTGACAACACGATTTTCGAGAACAACATAACGGCCAACAATCGTGGTCTTTGTCTGAACGGCTCGCAGGCTTCAGGCGGCAACGTCATCTATCATAACAATTTCCTTAACAACACCTACCAAGCGTCGACAAGTGAAGCATCTGGTTTGTGGGACGATGGATATCCTTCGGGTGGAAACTACTGGACCGACTACAATGGGATGGATCTCTTTAATGGGGTCTATCAGACCCTGGCGGGGAGCGACGGTCTAGGCGATACGCCGTATGTGATCGATGCAAACGACATAGACCATTATCCGCTGATTTGCCCATGGCTTTGGGGCCCGCGTTATCTGACAATTGCTTCCACAGAAGGTGGGACAACAAGTCCTGCTCCTGGGAATTATGCTTATGACACTGCGTCATACACTCAAGTAACAGCAATCTCATATGATGACTACAGGTTTGAGCATTGGGAATTTGGAGGATACAACTTCAGTGGGATTAACCCAATAGACATCAGGACAGACGCAGATCACACGGTGAAGGCCGTATTTACCCGAATAACATACACGCTAGAAGTCATGTCAACTGCGGGCGGCAATACGGATCTAGCCACAGGTAACTATAGTTTCGTGACTGGCTCTGTGGCGCTTGTGAATGCCTCAGCAGACCCTGGATACTATCTGGATCGTTGGGAGCTTGATAACGTCTACATAGGGATGTTTAGTCCCGTAAGCATTATCATGAATGAGAATCACACGTTGCACGCCGTGTTCAGGCAGCTGAACGTTGGAGACGACCTTGCCGTAAAATGGCTTGCTTCAAAGACTGTTGTTGGACAAGGGTTCAATCTGTCCGTCAAA